>CAXTCQ010000020.1:0-53938 GCA_964242965.1 uncultured Calothrix sp.
GTTAGGAGTTAGGAGTTAGGAGTTAGGAGTTAGGAGTTAGGAGTTAATAATTATTCTTTTCCCCCATTCGCTCGATTTTCCTACTGCCTACTCCCTCATCCCTCATTTAGCTGCTCGTTCTCGTGTCAGACTGTCGATCGCATCACCGAGGGCAGTCGTTAAGCTATGACGGGTTTGGGAATGGTTTTCTTGCTCGGATTTTAGTGCTTGCTGGATGCGATCGCGTTCTTTAGTAATTACGATTAATTTGGTTTGCAATTCCTGGATAGAATCAATTACAGTGATTTCGGCTTTGATTGAAGTATTGGTATCGGCATCGGGGAGTTGGGTTTCATCAATTCCCTTGATTTTTTGTATCTCAGTTTTGAGTGATGCGATCGCTTGCTGGGATAATAGAGCATCAGAGCGACGTTGTTCGGCTTCGATGTTATAAAGCTTACGCCATTTTTCTGCACTTTCCCAGGCTGAGTTGCGATCGCGTTCTGCATCTGTTAGTTGCTGCTTGAGAGTTTGAATCTCTGTCAGCCACTGCTGTGTAAAATCTTGCTCCATAAATAGTTATAGTTGCTTAAATTTTTTTTCTTCTATATTAAGATTACAGCCTTGAAAATAAGAGTCAGGGTAAAAAGTCTGGTAAAGAATCTCCTAACTGATGGTTTTTGCGATCGCAACACATTGTGCCACATACATAAGGCTGATGAGTAATTCATTCCATTGCTTTTGACCCACGCTTAGTGTAAAAACTCGCCACCTCCTTATTCTTACTTAAAAGAGGAGGGAATTTTTTCTGCGTGCGTAGAGACGCTTAGGTATGCTTTTTGCGAAACGGTATTATATCAAGTCCGCAATAATAAATAAAAAGTAGGCTCGTAATTGCGCTTTAGCGCTCTTTCCATATTTAGCGTTCTAAGCGCGTAACTACAAGCATTATTATAATTCTTCATCCGAACACGATGTTACAACCATTTCAGCCGATTTCAAAAAATTTTCTTTACTCAATCATGAAAAAGTGCATAAGTCGATTTTACCTACACTTATTTATAACCAGAAGCAAAGCAAACATGCTGAACTTTCAATCTCATTGTACTTTTTCAACGAATAAAAGGAGTAAAGCTCATGTCTAGCACAAATCAATACGGACAATATCAAAATGCTTGTGTTTTCACAATTCCAATTGTATTGCAAATTCCAGTTCAACTACAACCCGAAGTATCTGCGGCACCAACTACATGCGTAATGCAAAATGGCTATCAAAAGCAACAATTGCCAGCAGAACCAGTTCCGCAACCGACATACTAAATTAACTTTGCTTGAATTTTTTTGTTAATTAAGGAGTTGCCAATATATCACAATGATAGTAAAACCTAAATAAATCATTGGTGTATCAATATAAAAGCAACACTTTAATTATCAAAACTATCCCGGAAATTTTTTTAACCCCAATAGGAGTCAAATACATGTCTACTAAAGATTACGAGCAATATCCCAATCCTTGCGTTTTCACCATTCCAATCGTATTGCACATACCCATTAAACTCCAGCCAGAAGTTTCATCTGCACCAACCACATGTGTAATGCCAAATGGCTATCAAAAACAGCCTACACCCTCACTTCCACAACCAACTTATTAATAATTATTCAATTGGAGTACAATCAATGTCTGCTAACAACGAGTACAATCAATATCCCAATCCTTGCGTTTTCACCATTCCAATCGTGCTACAAATCCCAATCCAACTTCAACCCGAAGTTTCATCTGCACCAACTACTTGTGTAATGCCAAATGGTTATCAAAAGCAGCAACAATCAGTAAGCGCTAGTAACTAATAGTAAAAAAACCCGGTTTATTAGAAAATCGGGTTTCTAACATTGTTAAACATTTTTAAAAATTGAGTTAATCAGTCATTAAAGCATATGTCTACTTCACTTCAACTTACATCTAATTCGCCAGAATACGAAATAGTTCTTTCAATTAATTTACAAATACCTATTTCTATCAAACCGGAAGTAACAATGCTGCCACCAATATACAGTCACGACAATCATCAAACTATTTTGAGCGAAAATAGTAATAATTTGGTACAGAACATTCAACTGCAACCAGCTAATCTGAGAAATTTGCCAGAAAATTTCTCAGTTCGGGAGATACTTGCAGAAATAGTACTTCCCAACTTAGAAACTCAAAATCTTCAATCTCAAAATATAACTTTACAGATAGACAATTTCAAGAACCAAGAATTGATTCTAGACAACGATAAACAACACCAATTACTTAAACGTAAAACAATACTAGGACGTGTAGTTGATACTTTTAATGATGGTTTAGCTTTTGCTGTTAATGTTACTGGTTCAGTAACGTTTTTGGGTAAACTAGCAAATTATAGTTGGGAATAATTTGAGATATTGAATGAGGGTTTTAGCTCTTATTTAAATAGAGACGCGAAATAAACACAAGAAAGAGACGCGAAATTTCGCGTCTCTACATTTGTATTTAGAATAATCCAGAATTATTTTTAAACGTCGTAGATGCGACATTCAAGAGCATCGGGATGCATATAACAGTAATGGTCTAATGAAGTTTGAAATCTTGCTTGTTGTTGTTTGCGATGCGCTTTTTCAGCTTGCAATTCTTCAACAATATCCCAAGCTACTGCACATTCTTGCGAACTATCTCCGTGTTGGCTGCAAGTGACACGAGCTTCAGTCAGTGATTCTTGAATTATTTGTTCAAGATTTGTTTTGCCTTCTTTATCGGAACTAATAGCAGCCTTATTTGCATCTAAAGTATTCATATAATGCTCTCACTTTTTCTTCTAGTAGTTACTTGTCTTCTACTTATATTTCCTAGTATAAGTAAATTTAACGATTTAATGCGGTGGTGAAAACCGTCATTATATTCGGTAAAAACGGGTGGGAAATACCCCCTCTTTGATTATGAATTCAGGCAAATAAAAATTATGCGATCGCAGCTACAAATACAATAGTATTTTGGGTAAATCAGTAAGATTTTAAGTAATTTTACTTATTCAAGACAAGCTTAGTTGATGGCTATCGAGTAAACAAAGGTCATATTTTAGTAATACCAAGCCATATTAGTAATTATTTACAGCTAGCAATAAAAAAACGCAATATTAAATGACTGCATTTCGAGGACAAGATAAAATCGTATCGCGGA
Organism: uncultured Calothrix sp.; assembly: GCA_964242965.1. GTDB lineage: Bacteria > Cyanobacteriota > Cyanobacteriia > Cyanobacteriales > Nostocaceae > JANNFJ01. Next base: position 3,176 of record CAXTCQ010000020.1, read on the forward strand.
TTCCGGAACTAGTTTTAATTGTTTAGAGTCATTAAACATTCCCTACTCCCTACTCCCTACTCCCTACTCCCTATTCCCCAACTCCTGCCGTAACCGATAAAGAATCGTATCCTTGGGAACCTGTGCGAGAATTTCCTCAATCACAGTACTTGCCCCGAATTGTCCCCAAGTACAGCCTTTTTTGAGGTAGACTTGAGCAGCTTTACCAACACTATACGCACCATAACCAGCTACACCCGATTGCGCTAAAGCACTGCCAATAAATCCAGTTACATTAGTTGGACTATCACCTGATGTTACCGCAAAAGCACTTTTTCCCAATCCAAACAAAACGCTTGTACCCAATTCCCCTAGCAATAACCCACCGGAACTGAACAAAATCGTTTTCAAAATCTTAGACGCTTCGTAACCCGTCATTGGAAACCCATACAACCTTGCCAGCGAACGAATTAAAGCCAAATCTGCTACTGCACCACCAATTACATCTAAAATAGCGATCGGATTTAATCCAACTGCCAAAGCTTTATACTTCGCAAACTGCCAAATTAATTCTTCAGCTTGTTCTTCCCTAGCATCAATAGTTTTTTGGGCAATACTTGACTCTGCTTCCCGTGCTTGTACGAGTGCGTTAAGTGCTAAAAGCGACCTACCTTCACGATTGAGAATAGTTAATATTACCTGCCTTAACTCATCAATCTGTGCTGCTGGTGTTTCCCATTCGTAATCCACTCGCCCATCGGGGTATTCGACACGTACTTCCAGTGGTGAAGGTTCCGCCGCTACCATGACAATTTCATCGGGTTGTAAAGGCTTTTCTAAAATATTTCCTGCACCCAATTGTTGCAAATTTAGATACACTGTATTCCTATCGGCTTCAGGGTATAAATCAATTTTGTTAAATACTAAAATCAATGGTTTTTGTGATTTTCGTAATTCCAGCAGCGCTTGATATTCGGTGCGCGTAATATCACCCGATACCACAAACAAAATCAAATCAGCTTGTTGTGCCACATCCCGCGCCATTTGCGCCCGAATTTCACCCGCAATTTCATCTAATCCTGGTGTATCAATTAACTCAACTTTAACTTTGTCACCAAGGGTTGAACGTATGGAACGGGGATACTGCGTCACACCGTTAAGGGGTCCAGTTTGGAGAATTTTTTGCCCCAGTAAACCATTTAGTACCGCAGACTTACCGCGACTTACTAAACCAAAAGCTGCAATGCGAATAACGTTGTAATCGAGTTTGTCGAGAGTCGCGGTTAACATGGACAATTCCGACTTTACCAAACCCGCTAATTCCGAGTTTGACGGTTGCCTGGGGGTACGAAGATTATTATACCAAGATAAGGTTTGGCGAAGGCTAGCACGGGCGCGGTTTAGGTGAGTTTCTTGCAGGTTGTTCGACACGGGGAATTTAGAAGTTAGGGCTATATTAATTTTAGATATAGAATTTATAGATATAGCAGAATTCAGCAATTTTGGAGTCAGGAGTCAGAAGACAAAAAGCTTCTTAATCTGGTTTTCAAGCGATAATACTGTACTTAATTTACTTGCAAACTGCTGTAATAGCATTTTAGATATAAATAATCCCTATCAAAGATTGAAACGGAGGAGTTTACATATGGTAGAATTTTTAGTTAATCTTGATGATATTTTTAATCTTGCTTTAGAAGAAACGACTCAGTTAATCGAACATGGTTTAGATATTAGTGACTAGATGTGTTGACCCTTGTATTGTGACATCACTCGAATGGTATGCCAATAAATATCCAGAAATTGCAGAACGTTGTAATAATGCTTTAATGGAACTAATTGATAAACAAGCTTTAACTTATTCGCAGTTAGTAACCGTTTCTGCCGAAGAATATGAGGATGCTTTCTAAAGATATTTTTAGTAAATAATGTCTCCTATTTTTACTTCTCCTCCCATACAACAAATTGATAGTGAAATTGCACGCGCTGCAAATGTTGAAATTTATGTATTGCGTCTTGATTTAATGCATCCTTTTGTAAATGGCAACAAATGGTTTAAATTGAAGTACAATCTCGAAGCAGCAAAACAGTGTAACTTAAATACAATACTGACTTTTGGTGGTGCTTATTCAAATCATATATATGCAACTGCTGCGGCTGGAAATTTGTTTGGTTTCCGTACAATTGGCATGATTCGTGGAGAGGAAAAACTAACACTAAATCCAACTTTGAATTTTGCTACGAACCAAGGAATGCAGCTAGTTTATATTGATAGAGAAACTTACCGAGTCAAGGATACAGAGGCTTTTCAACAAGTCTTAAAAGCGCGTTTCGGGAATGTATTTATAATTCCTGAAGGTGGTTGTAATTTGAATGGTGTTAAAGGTTGTACAGAAATTATTAATCAATTAAACTTAGATTTTGATGTTGTCTGTTTAGCTTGCGGTACTGCTACAACTTTAACTGGTATTCTACTTTCTCTGAATGCAAATCAGCGTGTAGTTGGCTTCCCCGTACTCAAAGGTGGAGATTTTTTAAAGCAAGATATTGATAGTTTATTAGCGGATTATTTATCTACGATACCTATATTAGGAGATAAAAGCATGTCATGGAATCTGGTTTGCGATTATCATTTTGGTGGGTATGCAAAAGTAAATGAAAAGTTAATAAAATTTAAAAAAGAGTTTGAAGGTGTGCATGGAATACCGCTTGACTATGTATATACTGCCAAGATGGTTTATGGAGTAATGGATTTAATAAAAATTGGATATTTTGCCGAGTGTCGCTTGTTGTTGGTGCATACTGGAGGTTTACAAGGAAATTTGGGAATTGAGGCATTTCTTGAAAAATAAGAAACAATCGAGAAATCGAGAAATCATGTTTCTCTTAAATCATGTTTTTCTTAAGGTGTCCAAATATACTATCCAACTCGCCCGTGACTAGCACGCAGCGAGTTAGCTAAAGCTTATTTAACAACCGCAACCACTATTACCGCAACCTTTCATAGTTTTATGACCTTCGGCACAAGCTTCCGAACAATAGTACTTGCTATCTTTTTTTACAGCGTCTTCGGGGGAGATGACGCATAAACAGCTTTCACATGCACATTTCAGTAAAGTCACGCTTGTCATTGGAAGATGCTCCTTGTTTTTTTATATCAGATTAATCTATAACAAATGAACGTATGTTCAATCAATAAGTAACAAAACTTAACCTCTGGCGAAAAAAATATCCGAGATATCTGCCCAAACTGATGTACTGATTAATTTCATCATATTTGCTTTACAAATACGTAAAATTACTAGTGACAATTAACGTGCAGCGATACAAAGTAAGATGTATTGGTCAATTCACTGACTTGCAACCTAAGTATAGTCCGCATTTAAACCTCCGAAAAACGAATCGTAGCGCAACTGTGGGGCGTGATGTGCGGTGTACTTACGATTAATTTAAGTAAGTAGAGGCTATCTTTAGCAACTCTTTAAAGGATTTCCAGCGTAATTTACCTGTTAATCGGGAGTTATTGTTTCAATAATGGATTAGGGTTAAAACGCTCTCCATCCATCTTCGTGCAGCGAGTTGACAGTGCATGAGCTACTGCTTAAATCCTACCTGTCCTAATCCAGAAAACTTAGCTTATAGCGAGAGGTGTCAGTCATGTGGCTCGCGGCTGTTGTTGCGCGATCGCTATCGCGTACTCAAATCACTAGGTCAAGGCGGCTTTGGTGCCACATTCATCGCCCGCGATGAAGCCTTACCAGGTCAACCGGGTTGCGTCATCAAGCAACTGCGTCCTTCGGGAACCGCACCACATGTTTTGCAGATGGCGCGAGAACTATTTGAGCGCGAAGCTACCACCTTAGGTAAAATTGGCAACCATCCTCAAGTCCCACGGTTGCTTGATTATTTTGAAGACCGCGAACAATTCTACTTGATTCAGGAGTACATCAGCGGTCTGACCTTGCAGCAAGAGGTTAAATCTCAAGGGGCAAGCAGCGAAGCAGGAGTCAAACAATTTTTGAGCGAAATGCTACCGTTGCTAGGATATATCCACGACCAAAAAGTCATCCACCGCGACATCAAACCCGCTAACATCATCCGTCGCGCTCAAGACAGTCGGCTCGTGCTGATTGACTTTGGCGCAGTCAAAAACCAAGTTAGCCAAACTGCCGCACTCCAATCCGGACAAACTGCATTAACGGCTTACGCAATCGGGACTCCCGGATTTGCTCCTCCCGAACAAATGGCAATGCGTCCGGTTTACTCCAGCGACATTTATGCTCTTGGCGTGACTTGTATTTATATGCTGACTGGCAAATCTCCCAAAGATTTGGATTACAACCCCACTACGGGGGAAATGATGTGGGAACACCTAGTTCCCATCCATCCTCACCTTAGCGATGTGTTGCGAAAAATGTTGGAGGTGTCTGTTCGCAATCGCTATCAATCTTCCCAAGATGTACTGCGAGCGCTGGCAATGGAGCCATACCTCGATAGCCTTGCCCAAAGTTTGGTAACTCAACCTGCTGGTGTAAAAGAGCGAGGGGGCAACCGTTTCGATGAGTCGGGTGTTCTTTGCAGCAACCCCTCAGTCGGTTATTCAAGTGCGGGAGTCGCGCAAGTAGCTGCGGCAATTCGTAAAAGACGCGCTAAGGTAGCAGAAGCAACCGATGCAACTAGCAATCGAGTTACAGCCGCTAAATCAAATACTTTGAATAATACTAGTGCCACACAAAGTTCAAAATCCCAAGGTGTGCGAACTTTAAATACCGAGAGCTTGCTAAGTGCTTATATCAAAGGCAGACGCGATTTCGCTCTGCATAATTTGAGCTTGCTGAACCTGCAAGGTAGTGACCTTTCCGGGACAAACTTTCATTCCTCAGTGTTAGAGCGTGCTAACCTCCAAGGGGCAAATCTATTTAGTAGTGACTTTGGTCGGGCAAGTCTCAATCGCGCTAATCTCAGGGATGCAAATTTGAGTAAGGCTTACCTCGGTCATACCGATTTAGAGGGGGCTGACCTACGCGGTGCAGACCTTAGTTACGCCTACCTAAATAATGCGAATCTTCGAGGAGCTAATCTATGTGGCGCGAATCTAACTGGTGCGAAAATTTCCGATGAGCAACTAGCATTAGCTAAAACTAATTGGATGACGGTACGCCCCAATGGTAAACGCGGTTTGTTGTAATCATGATACTTGAGTTTTTTGAAGGCAGTCGCGTGTGGACTCTCCCACGCAACTCCACTCAAGTTAGTACTGCTATTATTTATTACTAAGAATTTTCACTAAAGTTCTTAAGAATTTCATTTTAAATAAGGCAAAACATATTTACATACCATATTTATAAACAATACTATCCTATCCGTATTTATATGGTCTTTTTAAGATTTTCTTTATAAATACGCGATTGCAAACCCGGAATGGTAGATATAACTAGTCATTAATAGGTAAAATAGAGTAAACTTTTTGATAGTTTATTTTCATAATATTAAGTAGTAATGCGGTAAGTACAAACAATAAGCAAGTGACTCGAAGTTTGATAAGTTTATGCTAGGTGGATTCGACAAACTGCGCGATGCATGAAGGCAACCATCTTCGTACCCCTTCGGGGAAGCAAGCAACGCGGAGCGTCTCCGGAGGAGAATGGTATCGTGCTTTCCACATGTTGCCATATTCGTAACTTTTAGGTAACAATTAATTTTTTAGCGCCTTATTGTCAAGGGGCATAGCGCTCCCCGATAAATAGCTAACTACCATATAGACGCACATACATCCCGCGTCAAATGGCTAAACCAATGTCGATGTAATTACGTTTAGTAAAAATCAAAGGCTCACCTAACTATGGCTGAGTTGATCGAAACAGAACTCGAACGGCGATTAAGTTTATACCAGACTTTTCTCAAGTTATACGAGCATCATGGCAGCCTTCTACATGACATTCTCCAGCTAGAAAATTCACAGATGCCGACCTATGTAGGAATAAAATCCTTATACTTACAGGGCGTTATTGATAGTACATCTGTCTACACTGTGACAAACTTGTGTGCGGGTATAACACAAACTTTAAAACAGCCACAGCAAATTTGGACAATCGGGCGATCGCCCCATAATGGTATTCAACTTAATGACTCATATGTATCCCGTCATCATGGGGCCATTCAATTTGTAGAAGAAGAACAAAGCTTCTATTTGATTGACCTCAATAGTACTAATGGTTCGCACATCAATGGAGAAAAAGTGTTTAAGTCAGTTCACCTCAAAGATGGCGATCGCATTCGGCTTGGTAACACTATGTTCTACTTTTTCTTGAATGACACTACTCGTATATTACCAAGCGTAGCCGCAGAATTACTCATGCAAACACTGCTCTATTCAGATACAGACGTAAACTTACAACCCGACTGGTCTACTAAAACTCGAATTTTGAGTGAAGCGGATAATACTATCGAGACACAACATTCATTTTCCTCGCATATCCAAGAATCAAATGTTACAAGCACATCGCCAATTCTCGATATCGAACAGTCACCGGAAATTTTAAGTTACTTTTCACGTCAACCGTTACCAAAAAAGCTTGGATAACAGCTTCATAATTTCGTAGGACAGGCATAAAGACCTATCCTACGGCTTAATTTTTTGGGATTACCCGCGCAGTCAAGTTGTAACAAGTTCGGCAGGTAGACGTTTAAACGCCAAACGTTCGTTTTCCACATCTACGAAAATAGTATCGCCATCGCTAAATTCACCGCGCAGGATGTATTTAGCAATTTGAGTTTCTAGCTCGCGCTGAATTGCCCGCTTTAACGGACGCGCCCCGAATACTGGGTCATAACCTACTTCGGCTAAAAAGTCAAGTGCTGCATCGGAAAGTTTGAGCGACATTTTGCGATCGCTTAATCTCTCTCTCAATCGATGTACCTGCAACTGGACAATTTTCCGCAATTCGGATTTCTTAAGGGCGTGGAAGATAATCTGTTCGTCTACGCGGTTGAGAAACTCCGGACGGAAGCTATTTCGCATTGCTTCCATAACTCGACGCTGCATTTCGTCGTAGCGTTCATCATCACCAGCGACATCGAGGATGTATTGCGAACCGATATTGCTGGTCATAATAATGATGGTATTTTTGAAGTCCACCGTATGACCTTGGGCATCGGTAACGCGCCCATCATCGAGAATTTGCAGGAAGATATTGAATACGTCGGGGTGTGCTTTTTCGATTTCGTCGAAGAGAATCACCGCGTAGGGACGGCGACGAATCGCTTCGGTAAGTTGTCCGCCTTCCTCGTATCCAACGTATCCTGGAGGCGCACCAATCAAGCGAGAAACTGCGTGTTTCTCCATATATTCCGACATGTCAATTCGCACCATAGCCTCTTCCGTGTCGAACATATATGTCGCCAAAGCTTTCGCCAACTCGGTTTTACCAACACCCGTAGGACCGAGGAAAATAAAGCTAGCGGTGGGACGATTGGGGTCGGCAAGTCCAGCACGGGAACGTTGAATCGCGTCAGCAACAGCGGTAACAGCTTCTTCCTGTCCGACGACGCGCTGATGAAGTTCGTCTTCAAGGTGCAATAGTTTCTCTTTCTCCGATTCCACCAACTTGCTGATTGGTATACCCGTCCACTTCGAGATAACTTCGGCAATGTCAGCTTCGGTAACTTCTTCGCGCAGCAACGATTTACCGCTGCGTTGCGTTTGTGCAAGTTCAGCTTCGACAGATTCCAATTTGCGGTGTAAATCGGTTAGCTTACCGTATTTTAATTCCGCAGCACGGTTGAGGTCGTAATTGCGCTCTGATTGCTGGATTTCCAGATTTACCCGGTCAATTTCTTCCTTCGCCGATTGAATTTTCGTAATAATATCCTTTTCCGACTGCCATTGCGCGTTGAGGGTACGTTGTTCCTCTTTTAAATCGGCAAGTTCCTTTTCCAATCTTTCCAAGCGATCGCGTGATGCTGCATCGCTCTCTTTCTGTAAAGATAGCTTCTCCATTTCCAACTGGAGAATTTTCCGGTCAATTTCGTCGAGTTCCTCTGGTTTCGAGGTTATCTCCATTTTCAACCGTGCGGCAGCTTCATCGACTAAATCGATGGCTTTGTCGGGAAGGAAGCGGTCGGAAATATATCGACTCGATAAAGTAGCAGCTGCTACCAACGAACTATCAGCAATTCGTACCCCGTGATGAACTTCGTAGCGTTCCTTCAAACCTCGGAGAATCGAAATTGTATCTACAACACTTGGTTGGTCTACGTAAACTTGCTGGAAACGTCTTTCTAACGCTGCATCCTTTTCAATATATTTACGATATTCATCCAAAGTAGTCGCCCCAATACAGCGCAACTCACCCCGCGCTAACATGGGTTTGAGTAAGTTACCTGCATCCATTGCTCCTTGGGTAGCACCCGCACCGACAACGGTATGAATTTCATCAATAAATAAAACGATATTGCCGTTTGAATCGGTAACTTCTTTTAATACAGCTTTGAGACGTTCTTCAAATTCACCTCGGAATTTTGCCCCCGCAATCAAACCACCCATATCCAGACTAATTAATTGTCGGTCTTTGAGCGATTGGGGAACATCGCCGGCAATAATGCGTTGTGCTAAACCTTCGGCTATGGCAGTTTTACCAACACCAGGTTCGCCAATGAGTACGGGATTATTTTTGGTACGGCGTGAGAGAATTTGAATCGTGCGGCGAATCTCATCATCGCGTCCAATTACTGGATCGAGTTTACCCTGACGGGCTGCTTCAGTGAGGTCGCGCCCGTATTTTTCCAGCGCTTGATATTTGCCCTCTGGATTTTGGTCGGTCACTTTCTGATTCCCCCGAATTTGTTTAATAATATCCTTTAATTTGGCTTCGTTGAGTTTAAATTCTTGGAACAAACCCTTGCCAAAACGGTCATCCCTGGCATAGGCAAGCAATAAATGTTCAATCGAAATAAACTCGTCTTGGAACTCCTTACGGTAGCCGTCAGCCCGGTCTAAGAGGGTATCCAAGCTGCGTCCTAAGTAGACAGAAGTACTGCTACCCGATACCTTCGGTTGTCTTTGGATGAATTGTTCGGTTTTTTCTTGGAGTTTTTGCCCGGAAACACCCGCCTTCGTGAGAATACCACCAGCAAGTCCATCTTGTTCCAAAAGCGCCTTCATCAAATGTTCGCTTTCGATTTGCTGCTGGTTGTACTGTTTAGCGATATCGGGAGTATGGGCGATCGCTTCCCAGGCTTTTTCGGTAAATTGGTTAGGGTTAGTAGGTTGCATAGGCGATGGGAACTGTGAAGTTGCAATCTAAGAATAAATAATATTTATGCTGATACCGACATTCTATAGACATGCGTGCAACTTGCTAGTTCGGCGATCGCGTATCAGGAAGTAGTATTACCGTCCTGGAGACCCAATAGCAGCGAATGGGAAAAGCAGCGCAAACAGACCCATGCGACTTGCCCAGATCCCCGACTTCTCTAAGAAGTCGGGGATCTGGGCATCTCAGATTAACTTAATGCATATTTAATCTGTAAAATTAAAGATAATTAATAATTTTTAATCATGTATTGACTCTCAAATTAAGTCAAATTATTTTAATATCTATGCCTAAACCTAAAAAACAAAAATTTCCCTATCTACTCGGTTCCAAGTGGACAGCACAGCAAAAAGTCGATGGATGGCGACATTTCCAGGTTGTCAACCGCAAAAATCAGGGAAAATGGGTTTACGCCGAAATGGTGGCATCATGCGATGCAAATGTTCGCTTCTGGATTAATGCCAAAATCCTCCAGGATAGATCGCAATGGGAATCTGGCTGGTTATCGCTGCATGAAATTCAAGAAGAGCGAGGATAATGCTTCCTCAATTGGCTAGGATTTTAGGCAACATTGGTAAATAAAATAATTATTTACATTTTCTTGAAAGTTACCTAGAACTTGGAATTTTCACGTAAAAGTTTATTATCCAATTTACCAATGATGTGGTATTGAAAACTGGTGATAGTGCTTAGAGTTGATGCGAAAAGCATTAACCAAGAAATCTAGAAATAACTTCTTATCCTCTAGTACAGACATCCATAGTAGTTTGTTCAAACGCATCCTGTATAAGCAATACGGGCAATTGTGGTTCAAATAGCTCGTAAAAATGGCTGTTAAGCAAACATAAAGAAATTAGGGATTTATATTTTTGTGTTTTGTAACTATTTTTATAAAAATATAATCATAAAAAATTAAAAAATTGGATAATTAATCAAAATTTACTGTTTAAAGCAATATTTAGCTTACAGCTTTGTTAAGTAAGCGATTACTCTAGATATATACCCTATCTAGAGAATCACCCCCTTTATTTTCCGATGAATCTAGACAATAATGGCACTCAAGAGACCTCACGCACAGTGCAGCGACAAAGCGAAGGCAAGTGTTTGAGCCAATTTGATAATTAACTATAAGAGGCAGCAAACAGTGAAACTAGCAGTTTACGGAAAAGGTGGAATCGGTAAATCTACAACTAGTTGTAATATCTCTGTCGCTTTAGCCAAGCGGGGAAAAAAAGTATTACAAATTGGTTGCGACCCCAAACACGACAGCACCTTTACTCTGACCGGATTTTTAATTCCAACAATTATTGATACTCTGCAAGAAAAAGACTATCACTACGAAGACGTTTGGCCCGAAGATGTAATTTATAAAGGTTATGGCGGCGTTGATTGCGTCGAAGCTGGCGGACCACCTGCGGGTGCGGGATGTGGCGGTTATGTAGTTGGCGAAACCGTAAAATTACTGAAAGAACTCAACGCTTTCGATGAGTACGATGTCATTTTGTTTGACGTTCTCGGTGACGTTGTGTGCGGTGGTTTTGCAGCACCTCTCAATTATGCTGACTACTGCATGATAGTTACCGACAACGGTTTTGATGCTTTATTCGCAGCAAACCGGATTGCAGCATCGGTACGCGAAAAAGCGCGGACGCACCCACTACGTCTTGCTGGATTGATTGGCAATCGCACCTCGAAACGCGACCTAATCGATAAATACATAGAATCAGTACCAATGCCAGTATTGGAGGTTCTACCACTAATCGAAGATATCCGTGTTTCTAGGGTTAAAGGCAAAACGCTGTTCGAGATGGCAGAATACGATTCCTCGTTGAATTACGTATGCGATTACTACCTCAACATTGCCGATCAGATTTTGGCACGTCCTGAAGGTGTCATTCCCAACGATACCCCCGACCGAGAATTGTTCGCTTTATTATCAGATTTTTACTTAAATCCGGGTAAACCCCCAGTCGTTAATCCGGAAGAGGAATTAGACTTGATGATTGTATAAATCATCTATTTAGTTCTCAGGATGGGGCAATATGGCTTTCTTTTATGGCTTTACAGAATCTCTCAAGCAAAAGTGGTTGCAATTTTTCCAGGCTAACCATGACTGGATTACGTTGCACATGCAGGTTGAGTCGGTTTACACACCCGACGGTGGTAAACGTCCACCTTCATACCTCATCCTGGGAGTAGTCAATGCGCTAGAGCCAAAATTGGCGCAGCTAATGTTACCCTTTTCTAGGTTGAATCCCGATGCCGATACGCTGATTGAAGTACTCGGTTTACACTTCGATCCAAACATGGCACTTGGTAATAGTGCTGCAATGCCGCAGATTGAAGATGACATGAGTGAAGCGGATGAGCAAACTACAAACACGCAAACCAATGGTTTTAGTGAAGCGGCAGTAAGTAGTTTTACTGCTAGTAGTTTTACGATGGATGATACCAGCCATGAAATGGGAATCAGCACCGCGCAACCAGATAGCATTGAAGAATCTCACAATGGGTTCGGTAGTTTAACTGATATTTCCGCACCATCAATTGATCCCTCGCAAATGTCGAGTTTGGATGGAATGGACGCTTTCGGCGATGATATCTCTTTTGATGTTGGTACTCCAGTTCAAGAAAAAATGGATTTTCAAGGACTCGATGATATTAATGCGTCCGATGAGGAACATGGATTTGGTAACGTATTGATGGATGTTTGGAGTGAAGAAGGGCAAGCTAAAAAAGGTGAAGCAGATAGCGAAATGTCGCTAGGTGATGATGATTTTTCGTCTACTGCTTTCGACGATTCGGAGATTGCCCGTCTCTTCCCCAACGCTTAAAAAAAATGGTTAGGGGTCAAGAATTAAGAGTTAAGAGTTAAGAGTTAGGAGTTAGGAATGTAGAGACGCTTTCCCCGTAAGGGGTTCTTGAAGGGTAATTTCGCGTCTGTTAAAAGTTGGGAGTTAAAAGTTACGAGTCAAATAAAAAGCTCTTATCTTGATTGATTTCTAGCTATCTATAACTTGATCTACAAATAAATTTAATTAAGTATTCCTAACTCATAACTCATAACTCCTAACTGAGTATTTTTGACTCCTAACTTAAAAAATCAAGGGGAGAAAATTTTAAAATGACCGTTGCAGAAACACAAGCTTTAACTTTTGAGTGCGAAACTGGTAACTACCACACTTTTTGTCCGATTAGTTGCGTTGCGTGGTTGTACCAAAAAATCGAAGATAGTTTCTTTTTGGTAATTGGGACAAAAACTTGCGGTTACTTCCTGCAAAACGCAATGGGAGTAATGATTTTTGCGGAACCTCGTTACGCAATGGCTGAATTGGAAGAAGGTGATATTTCCGCACAGCTAAATGACTATGAAGAGTTAAAGCGATTGTGTACGCAAATCAAACGCGATCGCAATCCCAGTGTAATTGTCTGGATTGGTACATGCACCACTGAAATCATCAAGATGGATTTGGAAGGTTTAGCACCCAAATTGGAATCGGAAATCGGTATACCTATCGTGGTTGCCCGTGCCAACGGTTTGGATTATGCTTTTACCCAAGGTGAAGATACCGTACTTGCGGCAATGGCAGCACGCTGTCCTGAAAAAGCTTCCGTAGTTGAGACAGAGAAAGAAGAAAGAAATGCGATCGCCAAGCTTCTCAATTTTGGTAAAAAGAAAGAAGATGTTGCTCAAGAAGAATCTGAGTATGTAAAACATCCACCGTTAATATTATTTGGTTCGCTTCCCGACCCAGTAGTTACGCAGTTAACCCTCGAACTCAAAAAGCAAGGTATCAAAGTTTCCGGTTGGTTGCCTGCAAAACGATTTACTGAATTACCGACAATCGAAGAAGGGTATTATGTCGCTGGTGTCAACCCCTTCCTCAGCCGCACCGCTAGCACCTTGATGCGTCGTCGCAAATGTAAATTGATTGGCGCACCATTCCCTATCGGTCCCGATGGTACTCGTGCATGGGTTGAAAAAATTTGCTCGGTGTTTAATATTACACCTCAAGGCTTAGACGAACGCGAAGCGAAAATTTGGGAAAATTTAGAAGATTACGTTAAATTGATACGCGGCAAGTCAGTATTTTTCATGGGTGATAATCTGTTGGAAGTCTCCTTAGCGCGGTTCCTAGTGCGCTGTGGCATGACCGTTCTGGAAGTTGGTATCCCTTACATGGACAAACGCTACCAAGCCGCAGAGTTGGCACTGCTGGAGAAAACTTGTCAGGAAATGGGTTCACCCTTACCCAAAATTGTCGAGAAGCCCGATAATTACAACCAGTTGCAACGTATTAACGAACTCAAACCCGACTTAGTAATTACGGGTATGGCACATGCGAACCCCTTAGAAGCACGGGGAATTAATACTAAGTGGTCGGTCGAATTTACCTTCGCACAAATTCACGGCTTTGGTAATGCACGCGATATTTTAGAGTTAGTAACTCGTCCGATGCGTCGTAATAATAGCCTCAAAGATTTGGGTTGGGATAAATTGGTCAAAGACGAAGCAAAGATTTAATAACCATACCCTCTACCCTTCCACAAGATAGCCGAGGGAGTAAGAAATAATTTTGTAGGGTGCGTTAGCTGAAAGCGTAACGCACCTTTTTTATTATTCCTTTTAAAAATTGTGCCCGCATAATGTATTCGATTTAAATAAAATTAGACATCAGTTAAATATTTAGACAAATTTTTGCGATCGCTCTTTGCGCGTGCAGCCTTTGCATATCGCGCTTCTTTGGCTCCCCTTAGAATTTTTGTAGGCTGCGCTCATAAAGCTTGTAGTAACGCACCTTGGATTTTTTAACGAACCGCAGAGGCGCAGAGGACGCTGAGAGAAGAGAGGAGAGAGGGCGATCGCTGATAGTAACGTTTTAATTAGATAATTTTAAATCTAATGGCTTGGACGCGATGAGATACATCAATTCTGAACCGTCTGGTTTAACTTCTGTATCGGGAGATAATTTCAGCCAGTCATGGAAGCTGATTTCTAGTTGCCCGATCGCTTGTATTTCTGTCTGGTAAGCTTCAAAACGATGAAAGTTTTCCCACATAGACATAGTTTGTTCGTTAGCTGCAGGTTTTCGTTCATCTTGTTGAATAATCCCTATAATACCCTCAGCACCAAATTCTAAGGTGTCATGGGAGGGTGGTATATAGTATAGCTAAGGCGAAGCTTCGCTAATGTGCAGCGTTTCCGAAAGAGAAACATCTTGTTCGCGCACTATATAAAGCGAGCAAGATGCTCGCACTACCACGCTCCTCTTGGGATACTCCCTAAACCTTTGAACAACTAGGTTTGTGGGCAATCTATTAACTCAAAGGGAAATAAAATTGAAATGTATAATCAAAGGTAAAAAGCTAAGTTAATAACCTATGGCTGAAATTGTCACCCTTCAAATTCCTGAGATGCTAGCACAGAGAGTAAAGGAAATAGCTGCTTTCACACATCGGCGATTTGAAGATGTGTTAGTAGAATTTATTGACCGCGCTATTACCGAACTACCTGTAGAGTCACTTCCCGATGAGCAGGTTTTAGCTCTATGCAATATGCAGATGGAAACTGAACAGCAAGAAGTTTTTAGTGACCTGTTAGCGCGTAACCAAGAGGGAGAACTAAACGAAGTAGAAGTTAAAAAATTGGATGAATTAATGCAGGTTTACCGACATGGTTTAGTGCGCAAAGCGAGAGCCTTAAAAGTGGCTGTTGAACGTGGCATAAAACCTGCTCTCACCTAACAGCTATGGCTCGTCCTTATGTCCCAATAGAGATAGACCGTCGTGTTCGCAATTCTGCTCGTAACCGTTGTGGTTATTGTTTGAGTCCTCAGTATTTAGTGATGGCACGTTTGGAAATTGAACACATTATTCCTATATCTAAAGGTGGTAGCAATGATGAATCTAATTTATGGCTAGCTTGTCCGCTATGCAATGGCTATAAAAGCAGCAGGGTTAGAAGTAAGTAGCAAATGAACATAATTGTGGATATGCGATCGCAAAACTTCTGACCCGACCTCGAAACGTTTTATCGCTGTCTCATATTCTCCTAACTCCAAGTAGCAACGCACTTCAGCTAAGTCCGCCCTTTTCTTACCGCCCTTCTCGATTTCTGTTGAACGTGGTTTAAAATTTAGCATTGCGGCAGGCTAAGTTATTGGAAATATTCAGCTTGAAGTTAAAAGTTAGTTGATAGACGTAAATTACTGCTATTAATAAAATAAATATATATATTGCACTAATTATCAATCCAATAAACATGGATTTTTGCTATATAGAGAGGGATTTACAATCCCTGTCGGGTATCAAACGAAGCCAGATAATCGTCTATACAAATTGCATCATCGAGTTCAAGGATTTGAAGGAAAATCAGTCGATAATTTCCAAGAACGTCCTTGACAGTGAACTTTATCATTGACAATGCGGATACCGACACTTTGTCGCATTAATAGCATCGCTTCTTCGCGTTCTTCATTAGTCATATAGTCATCGCCCTTGCGACCACTTGGACAGCTTTTGGGATCTTCTCCAGCATCCAAATACCTCTGTCTAGCTATATTAATAAGCTCTTGTAGCCTAGCTTATTGTTTTTTTTGTAATTCAGTTACTTCTTTTATCATTTTCATACCCACTCAGGAGGAACTATATCGCCATTTGCCAAGATGTAGGCTACTGGTAAAGTAAGGCTTGGAGTTTGAATACGCCAATACCCTGTTTCTTCATCATAAAGTCTCCACTAAAGTTTCTAGAGCGTTAATAATTAAATACTGAGCTTCTGTTGGTTCCACAATTTGTTTTTCGTCTAGATTTGCGCTCTAGCTATTTTAGGGCTTAAGGTGGCAAGCTGTTAAAGACGCTGAGGAATAGCATAGAGTGATACTTCGTAGGAGTGACTGCCACGATGCCCTTGGCAACCACTTTGTGGTATCGCCTAAAACTTGTATCACTCAAATCAAGTTACAATCGGATAGGTAAAGCTCGTTTTGCCAAAGTTGGGAGTAAATAATAAATATGCTAAGTGGGATTAAACAAAAGGCTATTGTCGGGAAAGATGGCAAAATTGAATTGTTGACAACCGAATTACCAGAAGGAGCAGTAGTAGAAGTTATAGTGCTAATTGAGCCATTAACTGAAGAAGATGAAACTACTTATCTGCTGAAATCAGAAGCTAACAAAAAATATTTGCTCAAAGCTTTGGAAAATGCCGAGCCGGGAAACCTAATTTATATCGATCTAGATGAGTATGAAAAAGGTAGCGTTTGAAGCAGAAGCCTTTGAGCAACTAGGTCTATGGGCAACACAAGACAAAAAAGTTTTCAAAAAAATATTGGAATTGATTAAAGATATATAAAGAGAATCTTTTTCAGGATAGGCAAACCGGAGCCATTGAAGTATTAATTACAAGGTTACTGGTCAAGGGGTATTAGCGATGAACATAGATTAGTTTATAAAGTGGAAGAAGATTCATTAACTATTTTATCTTGTAAATACCATTACGATTAATTTTTTAACGACAAAATTTATGAGTAAAACACCTTCTCAAGATGAAAGCCGCGAGAGGCTCAAATGGTTGAACCGCAACCGCCAAATGTTATTAGATTTATATAAAAACCAATATGTTGCTTACAGCGCTAATGACTTAATTGCTCATAGCGAGAACTTACAAGAAGTTTTAGAATTAGCTAAAGCTTCCGGACAGGAATATTCTATTTACTTAGTTCCTAGAAGTACAGCATCTATTCAAATTTTACCAATCCGTTTTCGCTCCGTGACTCGTCATGATTGGCTGCCAAATTATGAGATTAAACTTAAGCATGGCAGCATAGAAATAGAGGTAACCGTATTAGTAGATTCTGGTGCGGAAGTTAGTTTAATTTCATTAAAAATGGGTCAAGATTTAGGATATACTCTCGCCGATTCAGAGTCTACCTTACTTGCAGAAACTATTGGCGGACGAGTTGAGTATGTTTCACGTAATGTTGAAATGACTATTGACGGAAATACATTTATTGCACCTGTAGCATGGTTACAAACTAATACAGGTGCAGAACAATTGTTACTTGGTCGTGAAGTTGTTTTTGATAAGTTTGATATTGAATTTCGGCAAGCTGACGAACAAATTATTTTTACTTGGCGCGAAAGTTTACAATTATAAGTATAAGCGCGTAGGTTGCGTGTAGCGGAGCGAAACCCAACATAATTGTTGGGTTACACTTCGTTCCACCCAACCTACGTTTAGTATATTTTTACTTTTTCTAACCATCAATAATCGTTTTATTATCCATCGCTGTCAGTAAAATCGCCACATTTGGCGAAACCTTTCCGGTTAAATTCAACTTATCGACAGCAGCATTAAAATCATTACCTTGCAGTATCTCATAGCCGATTTCACGTAACTCATCCCAAGTGATATCGCTATCTATATAAGCTTGCGCGATCGCAACCAACAAATTCTCATATTGATTCCCTTCTTGGGCAGTCATCATTGTGTGGGGAACTTCAAAAATTTTGTCAAACATGTATTGCCAACATCGAGGTTCTTGTCGGACTGTGGCTTTAAATAATAAGTTTAATTCATCATGGTCAATTCCCTCATCGCTCTCACTATAAATCGAAAAGATCGGTGCAATATCCTCATTTTCTACTCTATCTAAAACTTCTTTACCCATATCTAAAAAAAGCCGTAGATTTGGAATGCGAAAACCGGGATAACCAATCGGTTCTCGATTGTCTTTATTTTGCCATTTAAAGTAAACAGGTAGAACTTTGACAAATAAATCGAGAATAAATTTGTTTGAACTCAAATAACAAGCAAATAATAAAGCTTTCTCAATTTCTTGACGACGTTCTATCGCTAACCACGCAGCTAAAGTCGCACCACCCGACAAACCACCAACTATTACTTTTCCTAATTTTTTTGCTATCTCTAACCAGGAAAGTGCAAATTTTTCATAAATTTCTCTCTCATCAGGTAAAGGTGGTGGGTTATCCCGACCCCAATCACCAGCAATACCGTGACCTGGTAGTAAAGGAATCAAAACATTATAACCAGCTTGAAACAATACTTTTGCTAATGGTTCAAACTGATAAGGTGCAGCAGTAAAGCCATGAAAAAATAAGCAAACTTTATCAGTTATATTTGGATGAAAAAAGAATTTTGAACGGCAACGATCATTTCTAATTGGTAAATTATTTTCAACAGTATTTGCATGTTCAATGATTTGTCTTGTAATTGTCGAATATTCAGACATAATTTATTAATTCTTAATTTATTTCATTTTAAGTAAGCTATTGCACATTTTAATGCCATATTTCAGATGGGTAGCGATGCCCATCCACTCATAGTTTAAATTTCAACAGCGAAAAATAGCACCGCCATATCGACAATGTATCCAGCAGTATTGCCGTAGAGTGCGTCAAATTGCTGACCAGTATAAACTTAAGTTATTGTCCGATAAAAAAGCTATAAATCTGAGAAAAATGTACGCAACCTCATATTAACCCGCAAATAACATCAAAAATATCATTATCTGGCTCTATTTCCACGGACTCAATCGGTTAAACTAAGTCTGGTAAGAGCCATGCCGCCGTTTATTAATGAGGCTTTTATGGCAGCAAATCTGCAACAAATTGGCAATTATTTGGACAATCTAGGTTGGGAATATCGTATTGATGATGAAGAAGAGCGTATAATCACTGGCGTTGAAGCCGATAATATCGAGGATTTCCTCATCGTCGTCCAACTCGA
Source organism: uncultured Calothrix sp. (assembly GCA_964242965.1). Taxonomy (GTDB): domain Bacteria; phylum Cyanobacteriota; class Cyanobacteriia; order Cyanobacteriales; family Nostocaceae; genus JANNFJ01. The sequence continues at coordinate 22,217 of CAXTCQ010000020.1, forward strand.
CGAAGAGGGAAGATTTTTTCGCTTATTCGCACCGCAAGTACTTTCGGGAATCCAAGAACACCCGCACAAACCCGCAATTCTCCAAACTATGCTTGCTATTTCGTGGGAAACGAAAATGCTTCAGTGGGAGTACGACCCATCCGACGGCGAGATTCGTGCCATAATTGAATTTCCCCTGGAAGACTCAATCCTGACCGAAAAACAGTTTAATCGCTGTTTGACTGGTTTGATTCAACTGGTTGATTCTGTGGCAATGCCACGATTGCAAGCAGTTATGGATACGGGTAGCGACCCAGGGAATTTAGAACTAGGAGAACGACTGTTACTTAGTATTCAAGAACAGGCTCCTGGATTACTCGACCTTTTGGAGAAAGCAATGGAAGCTCGGAAAAAGCGCGGAAGTTTTCCCAACGACTGAGCCAAATTGTTGATTAAATCGCTATACTCCAAAGTGATACCCTCAATATACTGAATATTTTCTGGGGCTGGATTTATGGCATCCTATGCGACCTCCTCTGCCAAAGCGGAAATGAGCGAATTACGGCGGTTAAAGGGCTTACTGCCTCCAGAATTGCAGAGTTGGGTTACGGTCGAAGGCACGACCGAAGTAAATCCAGCTTTGGTTCGTTGCGAAGAAATTGGTAAAGACCAAGTTGAAATACAAATTGATTTGGTGAAATGGGATTCTCTCGCAATTGACCAGCGCAATCTGCTTTTCTGGCATGAAGTAGCCCGCATTCAAAATGATACGATTCCCAAAGATGGCTGGGAAATGGCAGCACTCGCAATTGGTTTGGGTGGTGCTGTAGGTGAACTATGGGTTCAGGATGGATTATTGTTGATACTCGCTTTATCATTATGCGGTGTATCGGGTTGGCGACTTTATCAAAAAAATAGTGGCGAAAAGCTAGCTAGAGAATTAATCGAAGCCGATGAGAAAGCGATCGCACTCGCACAACGTTTCGGTTACAGTCTCCCCAATGCCTACAAAAGCTTGGGCAGCGCGTTAAAAACTTTGATTGATACTACCCCAAGCAAGCGTCAGCGTTCTAAATACGAAGCTCGACTTTCAGCACTAAAACGTAGTGCCAACAAAGTTAGAGGCAAATCGAAGAATATGGATGATGGTGATATGTAATTAATAGCTAATTAATTGTTTTTTCGAGGATACCCAGATCCCCGACTTTGAAAAAGTCGGGGATTTTGTTTTATCAACTCTTCATAATTCGGTTGCAAATGTGAAAATTGCGCGATTTATCTTTATTTTTCAAGCTTTGACGTGAAATCTAGTTAAAAAACTATAAACGCAGTCAATAGATAAGCGCAACCTCTCTACAATAGGCTTTATCAACCGGATAGTATATCCGGAACCACATCACAACTGATTGAGCATCTTATGGGTTTGGGGTACTACGCGCACAAGCTTGACCAACCGCTTCATCATCGCTTGCCAACTCAATACTTGGTCGGGAGAAGGTGGAAGCACCATTACATCAGAAAATTGCTGCGATGCAGTTAAGGGCGTTACAGGCTGTAAATATATGGGGATCGATGGACTGACACCTGCGACTATTTCCGCCGCACGCTCTAAATCCGCAGGAACAGTAGTATCGGAAATAATTATCTTGACAAACGTTTCAACATGCGACTTGTTACAAAGTTGAAGAAATTGGGCGTGTTCTTGCCAAAGGTTTTCACCACTAACGCTAGGAAGCTTAAAATCCATACCTACCGAGTCAAGATATGGCAAAACCATCGCTAACTGTTGGGGACGGTGTCCGCCAGTCTCCAAGTATATTGGTAAGCCAGTCGCCGTGCGTACTTCGGGCAAAAATTGGCTAAGAAAGGGTGCATGAAGCAGTGGTTCGCCTCCTGTCAAGCTAATGCTATCGTGTAAGCAAGGTATATTTTGCCGCTTTATAGATTCGATTAATATATGTAAAGAGATCGGATTTGGGTAAATTTCAAAATCACGCAAACCAGGGGTTCGCTCGATTTGACAAGTAGTGGGTGCATTCCAAGTATGAGCGCTATCACAAAAATGGCAGCGCAGGTCGCAGAGTGCAAAGCGAATAAAAATTTGCCGAGTTCCAACATTCAGTCCTTCTCCTTGGATTGCAGAAAAGACCTCAATCAGGCGTGCGGTAGGTGTAGTAGTAGTTTTCACAATAAAGAGTGATAATAACGACGCATCTGTACCGAAATTGGCACAATAGCAAAAATATGATTTAACTTATATTTCTATTGTGAATCTTCTAAAGGCTGACTCTCTAGCGAAGTGTAAAAACTAGTAATAATTTTTTACTAGAAATTAAACACGAATTGTTAGAGCATTCGTCTTGACAAAATAAAGTTTGGCGAAATACATAATAAGCGAGCAATGAAAGTGCAAGGTTTCATGACTAGCCAACCCCCAGAGGCAGATTTTCCCGTCACATTCCTTAATGACACGGCAATAGTGCAGGTAAGCGCCAGGTTGAGCGTACTTGAGGCTGTAGCCTTTAAGCAAACCTGCCAAGATTTAATTAAGGCAAATACTGTTTTCAAACAAATCATTATTGCCTTTGACAACACTACTTTTATGGATAGTAGTGGTTTAGGAGCCTTGGTCAGTAATTTTAAAATTGCTCAAGAACGAGGAATTAAGATGGCACTGCGGAATGTTACACCTCAGGTAATGGCAGTGTTAAATTTAACCGGACTCGACGAAGTATTTGCGATTGAATCGGCTCAAAACACGCCGACAACAACCAACCGTCAGTTTGAAGGTGTGCTGCCAACGACTCATCCATCGATTAAATCTTGGATGAAGCGGTTGATTGATGTGGTTGGCGCAATAGTCGGTTTGGTAATTACCGCAGTATTGGCGATCCCCATTCTTTTAGCCATCAAAATTGACGACCCAGGTCCGATTTTCTTTGCTCAAACGCGCTGTGGTTGGATGGGTAAGCATTTTCGGATGTGGAAATTCCGCTCGATGTGCGTCGATGCGGAAGCTAAAAAAGCCGAACTTGAAAAGCAAAACCAAGTCGAAGGAGCATTTTTCAAAATTGATAAAGACCCGCGAGTTACGCGAGTCGGGAGATTTTTACGGCGAACTAGCCTCGATGAGCTACCGCAATTTATGAATGTGCTTAGAGGTGAGATGAGCTTAGTCGGGACTCGACCACCTACACCCGATGAAGTTGCACGCTATGAAGTCCCGGAATGGCAGCGTTTGGATGTCAAACCAGGAATGACTGGAGAGTGGCAAGTCAACGGCAGGTCTTCAATTCGCAGCTTTGAGGATGTGATTCGCCTCGATTTGGAGTATCAAAAAAATTGGACTTTGCTATATGACTTAAAACTTATCTTTAAAACAGTAGCAATTTTATTTAATCGAAATAGCGGAGCTGTTTAGCAAATTATGCGAGTAGGGACAAGGGGGACAAGGGGGAACTCAAGAAAAATTCTAATTTACGGACTTCCCGAACTCCCCGGACTCCCCTTCCCCCACTCCCTACTCCCTCAATTTCAACTACTTAAAAAATACTGGATTTATCAACCCGGTTCCTCATGGAAACCGGGTTTTCGCTTGTTAATATCATTTAAATTTTCAGTGGTTTACCTCGATACACTGCATATCGAGCGTTTATATCGCCCTATTACTTATTACCTCTAACTATTGGCGAAATCCTTAAAACTACCGAAGTGCTTGAGTCCATTCACCAAATTCTTAATTGTATCTGTTGATAAATTACCGAGTTTATACTGGTGTAACTGCAAGAAACCAAACAATCAGGAGCAAAGTAAGCGGTAAAAAAAGAGCATTCAAGGTCTAACCAGTAAAAGTCAAATTTTACTCAATCTTCAACGAAAAAAAACGGACATTAATAAACTCTGAAGAGAAAATAAATATTACCAGTGCCCAAAAGCGTGGAACGAAGCAACTGGCTTTTTCTATCGTCCTCGCAAAATCAAACCAAACACCAGGGCTGTTTCAAAAAGTTTTTATGCGAATTTTAATTTACTCCTACAACTACCACCCCGAACCTATCGGTATCGCCCCTCTCATGACCGAACTCGCAGAAGGATTAGTCAAACGCGGGCACGAGGTACGTGTTGTCACCGCGATGCCTAACTACCCTCAGCGCCAAATTTATGAAGGCTACCGAGGAAAGTTATTTGTCACTGAAGAAAAAAACGGCGTGCAAATTCAACGTAGTTTTGTCTGGATTCGTCCTCAACCAAATTTGCTCGACCGCATAATGCTAGATGCTAGCTTCGTACTTACAAGTTTTGTGCCTGCTATCAAAGGTTGGCGACCCGATGTCATATTAACTACTTCGCCATCGCTACCAGGTTGCGTACCCGCTGCGCTGCTTGGATGGCTGTGGGGTTGTCCGGTAGTTTTGAATTTGCAAGATATCCTCCCAGATGCGGCAATTCATGTCGGATTGCTCAAAAATAAAGCTCTAATCAAGGTATTCCAAGCTTTAGAAAAATTTGCTTACCGCACGGCAACTAAAATTAGCGTTATTGCCGATGGATTTGTCGATAATTTGCTGCAAAAGGGTGTTAAAGCCAGCAAAATGGTGAAAATCCCTAATTGGGTAGATGTTAATTTTATTCGTCCATTGCCGAAAGAAGATAATGCTTTTCGGGCAACACATAATCTAAATGGGAAGTTTATTGTCCAGTATTCGGGTAATATTGCTCTAACTCAAGGACTAGAAACAGTTATTAAGGCAGCAAGCAAACTTTGCCATATCCCCGATATTGCTTTTGTAATTGTGGGTGAGGCAAAGGGTTTGCAGCGCTTGCAGCAAGAATGCCAAGAATTTGGTGCGACCAACGTGTTGCTGCTACCATTCCAACCCCGCGAAAAGCTACCAGAAATGCTAGCAGCTGCTGATATTGGCTTGGTGGTACAAAAGAAAAATGTGATTTCCTTCAACATGCCATCCAAGATTCAAGTGTTGCTTGCTAGCGGACGCGCTCTAATTGCATCAGTACCCGATAATGGTACGGCAGCGCGGGCAATTAACCAAAGCGGTGGTGGTAAAGTTGTCCCTCCCGAAGATCCCCAAGCATTAGCGGATGCAATATTAGAATTGTACCAAGCACCAGAACTCGTCAATTCGCTCGGTTACAACAGCCGCAAATTCGCAGTTGAGAACTATTCGTTTGATAGTGCTTTAAATCAGTACGAGTCTTTATTCTATACTTTGATTGAATCGACTCCAGGTCTGGAGGCTGCATATGAGCGTGTATTTTACACTGTTGAGTCCGCGAGCCTACCTATTGGGGTAACAACCGCATCGAAGCAGCAAATGCAGGCTGATTGAGTTCAAAGGGGTGTCTACCACAATGGATTTAAATTGAAAATATTGTTAAAATAAACCTTTAAACAAAACATTTTTGCCGAAATTATAATTCGGAACCACAGGCGTATGCGTGAAGAAATCCTAGCTTGGTTAGCAAAAAATGTCCCAACTACTAGGATGAATCATATTCTCAGGGTTGAGCAAATGGCGGTTGATTTGGCGACTTCGCACAAGCTTGATTGCGAAAAAGCCGCTCGTTCTGCCCTGATGCACGATTTAGCAAAATGCTTTCACCCCAGAAAACTTTTGCAGATGGCACGGGCAGATGGTTTAGAAATAGATGAGGTCATGCAGACGCATCCTCATCTCCTACACGCTGATGTCGGTGCAATTGTTGCCAGAGACACTTTTAAAATCGTCGATGAAGAAATATTACAAGGAATTGCTAACCATACTTTAGGCAGACCAGGAATGAGCCACCTCAGCTGTATTGTATTCTTAGCTGATAGCTTAGAACCAGGTCGCGGCGATACCGAAGAACTTCACTTTTTGCGAAATATTAGCTTTTCTTCTTTAGAAAGAGCAATGTGGTTAGCTTGCGATCGCAAGCTCAAATCAATGCTCGAAAGTCGCTGCGTAATCCACCCGCGAGCCGTTGCCACCCGAAATTGGTTTTTGATGAAGTGGAAATCGAAACAATAATATATATTCGATCTGTCGTCATAGACACCTATTTTTTTGTTAATATTCAAAATATATTTACGCAGTAGCAATTGAAGTTTTTTCGTAAGTAAAGAATTGTTAAAAATTGTTAAAACCAAAGAGAAAACAGAGTTGATTTAATGTCCGATATTCAAAGAAACTTCCCCGACAGGTCTTCGACAGTGACAAATAGTGCGCTTAGTGCCTCATTGATGGACGACGATGCTGTTAAAAAGCTAGCTTTGACGGCAGCTGAAGCCGCATCCGAACGCAAGGCAGGCGACATATTGCTGCTGAAAGTAGCGAATGTGTCTTATATCGCAGATTATTTTGTGTTGGTGACAGGCTATTCAAGGGTACAAGTTCGTGCGATCGCGGATTCAATCGAGAAGGATGTCGAAGAACATTTACATCGTCGTCCCTTACGTACAGAAGGAAAAAACGAAGGAAGTTGGGTGTTATACGATTACGGCGATGTAATCGTTCACGTTATGATGCCAAGAGAACGGGATTATTATAATTTAGAAGCGTTCTGGGGTCATGCTGAACGTATCGAATTTACAAGCGCCGATAATGGTGAGGAGTAAGTTAATATGATGGACTCCTCGGTTTCAAGTTGTCCGGTTCCGAGCGAGCAACAACCTGTCAACGAGTACGAAGCTTTAAAAAGTTCTTGGCTATTTCGTGATTGTGCTTTAAGTTGGCGCGAATATGGCACGAAGATAGCCTGGATTTATGGTTGGTCGTGGTTGGTGTCTGGTCCTGTGGCTGCGGTGAGTTTTCCCCCCCATAAGTATATTGTCGAATTTTTGTTAAGTGGAGCCGCAGGAGCTAGTTTGGGACTAGTGTTAATTATGGTACGGCTCTATTTAGGCTGGTCTTACATCCGCGATCGCTTGTTCAGTCCGGTAACATTTTACGAAGAATCGGGTTGGTACGACGGTCAAACCTGGACAAAACCCCAACAAGTTCTAACACGCGACAGACTTATTGTCGCTTACCAAATTCAACCAATTCTGCGACGCTTGCAAATAACCTTTGCAGGCTTGGCTGTATTGTACGTTGCTGGTACGATAGTTTGGCATTTAGTTTAAAAATTAGGGAGTAGGGAGTAGGGAGTAGGAAGTAGGGAGTAGGGTTAGGGGGAACATCTCCTGGCGTGCGAGGACACAAAGCGCCATCCCAAGCTGGCGTAGAGTAGGGGAGTAGAGGAACAGAAAAATTTTGTATTTACTTTCTCCCCTTCCCCCACTGCCTACTGCCTACTGCCTACTCCCTACTCCCCGCACTGATAACTCGTAATTAATAAATGGGAAAACGAACTCAATCCGCAGCATTAGAAGTTCGGCTACTGCGGGAAGGCATTATCGAATCGAGACACATCGTTCAGGCTGTTGTCTGTGACGAACGAGGACGAGTTTTGTCAGTTGCGGGTAATGCCGAAACTGCAACATTTGTGCGTTCGGCACTCAAGCCATTCCAAGCACTCGCTGTCACCACTACGGGTACACTCGAAAGGTACGACTTGAGCGATCGCGATTTAGCAATTATGACTAGTTCGCACAAAGGTACAATCGACCAGGTGCGACAAGTATTTAATATACTTTGGCGAGCGGATATCGACCCGTCTGCACTTCAATGTCCCGTTCCCGAAACGCGACGCAGCCGTTTAGAGTACAACTGTTCGGGTAAACATGCAGGAATGCTCGCAGTTTGCCAGCAGCGGCATTTTCCTTTGCACAGCTATCTCGACCGCAAGCACCCAATCCAGCAATTAATAATTACTAAGGTCGCTGAATTATTGCGAATGCCAGCCGCAGAATTTATTGGCGTTCGTGATGATTGTGGAGTGCCAACATATTTATTACAAATTGCTCAAATCGCACATTTATATGCCCAACTAGCTTCGGGGAACAACTTGGACATGGAGCGGATTGTCCGTGCCATGACCCATCATCCGACGATGGTAGCAGGCGCTGGCGAATTCGATACCGAATTGATGCGGCAGACTCCTGGGGAACTAGTTAGTAAATCTGGTGCCGAGGGCGTGCAGTGTATTGCTAGACTTGGCGAAGGCATGGGACTAGCAATTAAAGTCATCGATGGAGGCAAGCGGGCAAAATACGCCGCCGCTATTTATTTACTTCAGCAAATGGGTTGGATTTCCCCTAGCGTTGCCGAAGCTTTATCAGAAAAATTCATCAACCTCGGTCAGTACAAGCGTTTGGAAGTAATTGGAGAATTATCGTTTTTATAGTTGCCAAATTTGAGAAGTTGGGTTATATTAAATAAAGACGACGCGGGATAGAGCAGCCTGGTAGCTCGTCGGGCTCATAACCCGAAGGTCAGTGGTTCAAATCCACTTCCCGCCACCAAATGCTTAATAGTAAGACCCTACAATCCATAGAGACTGTAGGGTCTTGTTTTTAAGTCCAATCCTCGATGAATAAACCTGCAATTCGTCCGAAGTCAGAACTGTTGCGAGTCAACAAAACTGCTTGATTTGCCAGTGTAACCGAAGCAATTTTTAAATCCATTGTGCCAAGCCGTGGATGCAACTTTTTAAGACGTTGAAATTCTTTGGCAGCCTGTTCATCAAACTCAAGAATTGGAATCGCGCAATAATTCGTTAATTGTCGCTTTAGTTGCTTGTACGCTTCAACCTGTTTTTCAACTGTCTCGGCTTTTGCAGCATAACTCAACCACCCACGCATTTGTTCTTCGTAGCTAATGATGCTCGCCGCGACCTGAGTGGTATCAACGTTTGCCAGTCTTTGCAGCAGACGTAGTGCCTTGACTCCTCCACGATCTAAAACGCTAAGATGATCGGTATCGAGAATGTACATTTAATCGTCAGATGGCTCTGTAGAATTTGAGCGCAGAGAGTCACGATACTCACGTCCCAAACGCATCGCTTCATCATAAGCTGAATTGTCAGCAAATGTTCCAGCAATTCTTTCCCACCAAGGACTAGGGGATAAATCGTTTTCTACTTTGCGTTTTAGACGTGCTACTTCAGCCTCTAAATGTGCTAACCGTTCTTCTAATTGCTCTGGCATTGGTGACACCTCACCTAAATCTTTTTACTATTATCGTAGGATACTGTTTAAAATTTTGCATTTTCTCAAAAAAGTATAACTGATAAAATTGCCTGTCGAACCTAAAGCATCTGAGCCTTAATGCTGTAAACTATCAAGCTAGACTAAAGTAAAAGCCATCCAAAATGCTCGGAGAATCGTAATTGTGAAGTTGCAGCGACCTATATTAGTAGGAGGATTGGGACTATCATTTGCCTTGTGGATGTTCGACACCTGGCAAGAGGCATTTTCCCAAGTCGGTGAAGTTAGTTTATTGAGTCTTTTGGTAGTTGGCTCCTTATTATTGCTATTCAAGCAACGCAGCCCAAAAGTGGTAGAATTGCTCGAACTGCCATGCGACCGCACTACTGTCGAAAATGCAATACTTGAAACTGAAGTTGCCGTAAATCAGCTTGCCAACGAAGTTAAAACACTCGATGTGACTTTGCTGCGCGAACAAATAAGCCAATTACAGGTAGAAATCGACAGAAAAGAGATTAATCTAGCTGTCACAGGTGGAAAATCGGTTGGTAAAACCAGTTTGATTCAAGTTTTAGCTTCTAACTGGCAACCATCCATACCTCAAACTATCAGCTTCCACGATACAGCACCATTATTTGTTCAAGCAGGTCAAACATCGGATGCTGCTGTGTTGAAGAATGCTATTGCCTCGGACTATGTATTATTTGTTACAAATGGCGATTTGACTGACAGCGAATTTCAAACCCTCCAGCAGTTAAAAAGCGCCAACCAACGGGCAATGCTGGTCTTCAACAAGCAAGACCAATACACACCCGACGAACGCGCTAGTATCTTATTGTCATTGCAACGAGCGCAAGTAAACGTAGCTACATCTTCTGCTGTTCCGGTTGCCATCAAAGTCCGCAAGCACAACGAAGACGGTTCAGTCCAAGAGTGGATGGAACAACCAGCACCCGATGTACAGCAATTAACTTCTCAGTTGGGTGAGGTGTTGACTAACCAAGGACAGCAATTAATTTGGGCAACTACCGTTAGAAAAGCGCGGTTGCTAAAAGCTGATGTGAAAAACCAGCTAAATAATCTCAGAAAGGAACGTGCAAATCCTGTTATCGAACAATACCAATGGTATTCAGCAGCAGCAGCATTTGCAAATCCCGTACCCGCATTGGATATTTTGGCAACTGCGGCAATTAACGGTCAAATGGTAATGGATTTAGGTGGTATTTACCAGCAAAAATTCTCCTTGGAACAAGCTAAAACTGTTGCTGTAGAGATGGGTAGCTTGATGTTGAAACTCGGTTTGGTGGAACTTTCAACGAAAGCTGTTAGCACTGTTTTGAAAAGTAATGCTGTCACCTACGCAGTTGGTGGTGTAATCCAAGGTGTGAGTGCTGCGTATTTGACTAGAGTTGCTGGTTTAACTTTGGTTGAGTATTTCCAAGCGCAAGAAATTGCTGTGGATAGTGGAAATGGTTTGAACCTGGATAAATTACGGCAGACTTTACAAAATGTCTTTCAGCAAAATCAGCAGGTGGTATTTTTGCAGGGTTTTGTTAGTCAGGGTGTGAAGCGGTTATTGCCGGAAGCACAACAAAGTGATGTTGTTGAGATGGTGTAATTTTATCGCGCAAAGTCGCAAAGGCGCAAAGGTTATTCTTCGCGTCTTTGTGCGAGATTTTAAATAAGTAAATGAGTTTAAAGCCGAAAATATTCTCTTTCTTTGCTGGTTCTGGTTTCCTCGATTTGGGTTTTGAAACTAGTGGTTTTGATGTTGTATATGTCAATGAGATTTTTGCACCGTTTGTGAATGCATATTGCTATTCGCGGACAAATCTAAATTTGATACAGCCTGAATATGGATATGATGAAGCTGATGTTGGTAAGCTGGTTGAGGATTCCTCAGCAAGACGTTTTCGGGAAATAGTAGAAGACTGTCGCAAGTCTAGTAATATTATCGGGTTTATTGGCGGTTCTCCATGTCCTGATTTTTCGGTTGGTGGCAAAAATCGCGGGTATTTAGGTGCTAATGGTCAGCTTTCGTCTGCATACATCGAATTGATTTGTCGTACTCTACCCGATTTCTTTTTGTTTGAGAATGTCAAGGGGTTATGGAAGACGAAAAAACATCGTTTGTTTTACGATAGTTTGAAGCAAAATTTGCAAGAAGCTGGTTATTTATTGAGTGAAAGGTTAATTAATGCGATTGAATATGGTGTACCGCAAAATCGAGAACGAATTATTTTAATTGGTTTTCAAAAGAGTTTATTTAAGTTCCAAAAAATCAAATGGTCAAATTATCTTTTATATCCTCAAGATAAAATACTTTCTTTACCTTGGAGTCAGTGCGATTTCTTTCAAGTTAATTCTCAGCTACTTTGTCCTCAAGATATCATTCCAGAATTAACTGTTGAATATTGGTTTTTAAAAAATAATGTGCTGAATCATCCTAATACCAAGCATTATTTTAAACCGAAAGCAGGTATAGAAAAAATGAATGCGATCGCCGAAGGTGATGATTCAAGAAAATCTTTTAAACGCTTGCATCGCTGGCGTTATTCTCCGACAGCTTGCTACGGTAATAATGAAGTACATTTACATCCTTATCAAGCTCGCAGAATCTCTGTTGCCGAAGCTTTAGCAATCCAATCTTTACCTGCAAATTTTATCCTTCCTGAGAATATGTCGCTGACCAATATGTTTAAAACTATTGGAAATGGTGTGCCTTATTTAGCTGCCAAGGCAATTGCAAAATCTATTCTCGATTTAATCAATTCCAACTAGTGAAACGTAAGCAAAGGTATTTGACATTCAAAAAACTCGATCCCCGCGTGCGTAAAAGTTATCGACAATCTTGTTCTATGTAGAATTTTAGTATTACTGTATCAAGTTATGTTTACCATAAGTTTATAAAAAGGTTTTCAGTGAAAACACTATAATCATGGTTTAATTTATTAAAATAGTTTGAATATTTGATAAGATTTAATAATCAGTTATCGGTAAAAACGCAATGGCAACAAACCGTTCAGACATTGATATTGCGCCATTTATCGACCATTCACTCTTGATTCCCACTGCTACCCCCGAACTGGTACAACAATGGTGCGAACAGGCGTACATGTATAACTTTGCTTCAGTATGTGTAAATCCTACTTATGTGAGGCAAGTAAAGGAACTTCTTCGGGGTAAAAACCCAAAAGTATGTACGGTGATTGGTTTCCCTACAGGGGCAGTAACTACCGCGACAAAGCTGTATGAAGCACAAGAAGCGGTGGAAAATGGAGCCACAGAGTTGGATATGGTTATAAACTTAGGCTGGGTCAAAGCTGGGAAAACCGATGAAATCCACAGCGAAATTGCGGAGATTTGCGAAGAAACCGGGCAGGTTGTAAAGGTGATTTTAGAAACCAACCTGTTGACGGATGCAGAGAAACGATTTGCAGCCGAAATTGCAATGGATGCTGGTGCATCATTTCTGAAAACCAGCACGGGTTGGAATGGAGGGGCAACTGTAGCGGATGTACGTCTTTTGAAAGAGGTAGCACGCGACCGGGTAGGAATTAAAGCCTCAGGGGGTATTCGCACGTCCGAAGAAGCTTTAGACTTAATATTAGCGGGGGCAACTCGGTTGGGTACTTCGCGGAGTGTCGAGTTGCTCAAAGGGCGGGATCGGCTCGAAAATGCAGATAGTTAGTTGTTTTTTGTCAGTCGTCAGGTGTCAGTTGACCAATAACTAATGACCAATAGACTAATCGCCAATGACCAATAGACTAATCACGAATGAGCAATAACTAATGACCAGTGATTAATGACTAATGAGTAAAACTTACAAAGCAACTGGCATTAATCTGAAATCCCAACCATTTGGAGAATCAGATAGGTTAGTAACTATTTTGACGAAAGAGTACGGTTTACTGACGGCGATCGCACCTGGGGCACGTAAGCATAACTCTAGCCTGGGAGGCAGGAGCGGAATGTTTGTGGTGAACGAAATATTAATTGCGAAAGGGCGATCGCTTGATAAAATTACGCAAGCGAATACGGTAAAATCGTATCCAGGACTGGCATCTGATTTGGGCAAGTTAGCTGCTAGCCAGTACTTAGCCGAAATTGTTTTATGTCAAGCTTTGAGCGAAAATCCTCAAGATGAGTTATATGAGTTATTAAACCTATATTTGACTCGTTTGGAAGCAGTTGCCAATAGTGATGCATCTACGGTATTGGCACTGTTGAGTCATGCAGTTTTTCAATTTTTAGCTTTATCGGGATTGGCACCGCAGGTCGAAGCTTGCTGTCTAACACAGAAAGAACTAGTACCCGATTTTAATGAGACGCGTTTGCAAGTCGGTTTTAGCGTCACAGCGGGGGGAATAGTCTGTTTGGCAGCGTGGGAACGTTTGCGGAAAGAAGCGCAACGTCCAACCCAGGAAGATATCGAAGTAGTTGCCACTCAAAGTGTACGTGAAGCAGGGGAAAATTACACCGCGTCTTCCTCCCAAAGTAATAATTCCCCAGTTTATGAAACGATTTTTCACACTCAAGAGTTACCAACGCTATCAAAACGTCTCAACGCTACCGAACTTTCGCTGCTTCAGCAACTTTCATCTATTGAGGGTATCTCCAGCTTTGATGCAGTCCCAGATAACTGTTGGTTGTCTATCGAACAAGTATTGCGTCAATATGCTCAGTACCATTTTGGTCGTTCAATTCGTTCTGCTGCCCTAATCGATTCCTATTTTGCTGCCAACCATGATGCAACCCTCTGAATTAGATAGGAAAATCCTATCACCATTACCAACACCAACTAAACATCAAACATCTACTCCTAAAAGCAATCACCTGAGTAGTGTTTCTAAAACATCCAGTCAGAAATTTCCTGCTGATGAGCAGAATGGTGGATTGGATGTTCAAATCGATGATGGGACTAACAAATCGGAAATATCCGGGGAAAATGCCCTAAAAAACGGTAAATTAGTTGTCCCCGAACTTAATTCATCGAACAATAATGGCATAAAAATGCCAGATGATAATGAAATTCAAGTATTTAATAAAGACGATATAACATTAAATGAAACTTCAGAAGAAGGCTTTTTACCTGTATTAAAAAATTCAAATTTTCTAGCACTTTGGGGCGGTCAAGTCTTCTGCCAAATGGCAGATAAAGTATATTTGGTGTTGATGATTGCACTAATTAAGACCCAAATTCCAACTGGCGAACAAACAATTAGTGGGTGGGTATCAGCTTTAATGATAGCCTCCACAATCCCCGCTGTGTTATTTGGTTCGGTGGCTGGTGTGTTTGTTGACCGTTGGTCGAAAAAAACAGTGCTAGTAGTATCAAATATTTGGCGAGGAATCCTTGTTTTTGCCATACCCCCGCTATTATGGTTGACGCATAGTTGGCATTCAGTGGGTGTTTTACCAATGGGATTTTTGATTATTTTGGCAGTAACCTTTTTAGTTTCGACTTTAACGCAATTTTTCGCACCCGCAGAACAAGCCGCAATTCCTTTGATAGTTCCAGAAAAGCATTTACTTTCAGCAAATTCACTATACACAACAACGATGATGGCATCGGTAATTGTTGGATTTGCAGTTGGTGAACCTCTACTCGCAAATGCCGATAAGTTGTGGATGCAACTTGGTGGTAGTGGTGGATTAGGTAAAGAAATTGTTGTCGGTGGTAGCTATGCTTTAGCGGGACTAATTCTATTACTTGTTGCCACAAATGAAAAACCCCAAATAGTCACCCGCGAAACACCCCACGTCCTCACCGATTTACGCGATGGTTTGCGCTATCTCAAATCTAATCAGCCTCTTCGGAATGCTCTGATTCAATTGATAATTCTCTTCTCGGTATTTGCCGCATTAACTGTTTTAGCTGTACGCTTGGCAGAAGTAATACCGAATATGAAGGCAGAACAATTTGGATTTTTACTTGCCTCCGGTGGTGTTGGCACCGGTTTAGGTGCAATAATGCTTGGTCAGTTCGGACAGCGTTTTTCCCACGCCCAATTAAGCTTATGTGGGTGTTTGGGAATGGCAGTCTCGCTGATTGGTCTTTCGGTATTCACCAAACAATTACTGATTGTTTTAGTATTAATTATGTTACTCGGAGTATTTGGAGCCTTAGTTGGTATCCCAGTGCAAACTGCAATCCAAACACAAACTCCTCCGGAAATGCGTGGAAAAGTTTTTGGGTTGCAAAATAATGCAGTTAATATTGCTTTAACGTTGCCTTTAGCTGCTTCAGGTGTTGCAGAAACATTCTTTGGATTGCAAACAGTGTTTTTGGGGTTAGCTGGTATTGTCTTTTTAGGCTTTATATTAACTCGGTATTCTCAACAGTAGGTATTTACTTGCAGACAATTGTTGATTACCTGGGCATAATCTCAATTTACTTTTGTCCATTTGCTTTCATGCTAAACTGATTTCAGCATATGTATATAGAACATATATATCTATGCTGATTTGTTCGGCATCAATTTTCTGTCTTCCATTTCTTTCGCTATTTTTCTATAACTAAATTGTAGTAATCCTGATAAAATTGCAACTCAGTAGTAACTTAAATTAAGCCCAAAAAGTCAAGTCAGATGTATGTAAACAAAATTTAAAAAGTTAATTTTTATTAGTTAGTTATGTTAAGTGGCGCGGTTTTATGGTAATTAAGAGTCCAGATGCAATATTGTAGATGCACAAACGCTCGTGCAAATTTAAAATATTAAACCCGCTAAGTTCCTCCCAACACCAATTGGAGTACCAATATGATGTGGGACTCCTACCTGTTTCAGTTGATAACTAATAAAGAATGCGTATAGCTTGGATTGGAAAAAAAACACCGTTCTGCGGTAACGTCACCTACAGTCGAGAAATTACCAATGCATTACTCGACCGAGGACATCAAGTAAGTTTTCTACACTTTGCTCAAGAAGAATCTCAAAGTATTACTTCGTCCAATTGTCAAGACGTTCCTCTACCCTTTATTTACAAATCGCAGGTTTATACTATCCCCACCTTTAAAGCGACTAAGCTGCTAACGCAATCGCTAAAGCGGATTAAACCTGATGTAGTTCATGCGTCGCTAACATTATCACCGTTAGACTTTGTATTACCAGAAATTTGCGACGAGTTGAATCTACCTTTAGTAGCGACTTTCCACACACCGTTTGCAGGTAAAGGTGCAAAACTGATTTCGGGAACGCAACTTTTGGCATATCAACTCTACGCACCGTTTTTGGGTAACTACGACTGTACGATTGTCTTTTCGCAAATTCAGCGCGAGTTGTTAGCGCGGTTGGGTGTACCCGAAGAAAATATTGCAGTCATTCCGAATGGAGTCGATGTAATTAAATATTCTCCTGGTTCTTCCAATATTAAAGCCGAATTCAACGCCGAAAGATTGTTTGTTTATCAAGGTCGAATAGCCCCCGAAAAAAACGTCGAACCGATGTTGCGGGCTTGGAAACAAGCAGAAATGGAACCCGGTAGCAAACTATTAATTGTTGGTGATGGTCCGTTGAAAGCGTCGTTAGAGCCATTTTTTGGAGCCGAATACAACATTACTTGGCTGGGATTTATTGCTGAGGAAGAACGCCGCATCGAAATTCTACGGGGAGCGGATGCGTTTATTTTACCTTCATTAGTCGAAGGGTTATCGCTGTCGCTATTAGAAGCAATGTCATGCGGACTCGCTTGTATAGCCACCGATGTTGGTGCAGACGGCGAAGTACTGGAAAAAGGTGCAGGTGTCGTATTGAACACAAGAACCGTGCGATCGCAACTGCGAACTCTGTTACCGTTATTCCAAGACCATCCGGAATTAACAATTTTACTCGGTCAAAAAGCACGGCAGCGAGTACTCGACCGTTATACATTAGATACAAATATCTCGCATTTAGAAAAGCTTTACGCGGAGATATTGCATAAGCCGCGAATGCAGTTTATTCGTAGGGCATAATTAGGAGGGTGTAAATTACCCTATTAAAATTACCAACCGAAGAGTATACTCGCTTATTACTTCAACTTTAACGCGATGAATAGAACGCGATTTCAACCTAAATAAACATGCCTTTTGCATTTGAAATTACCTCGGTTCGTGAAGTACACCGTGACTTCGGAACAGAAAGTTATCGTCACTGGACAATATTAATTGGTGATTTGCGTTCTGGGGTAATTCGATTGCGCGACAATTATTTATCATGGCAGCTAGAGATATTTTTCATAATGTAGTTAAAGTAGCTTTAGAGAAGGACAAGTGGATTATTACCCATGACCCCTATCTATCAAAGTAGATGATATTGAATTTTATGTAGATTTAGGAGCAGAGAAGGTATTAGCTGCTCAGAAAGATGGTCAAAAGATCGCGGTAGAGGTCAAATCGTTTGTAGGAGCATCCGAAGTCAGTGAATTTCATACAGCCCTTGGTCAGTTTCTTAATTACCGTTCAGCATTGAGAGATACAGAACCAGAACGGGTTTTATTTTTGGCGATTTCTCTAGATATTTATGATGAATTTTTTACTCGTAAATTCATTCAAAAAATTATTAGAGAATATCAATTAAAATTACTAGTTTTTAATCAATTAACAGAGGAAATTGTTTTATGGAAGAACTAAATTATCGTCAATTAGTTATTAAAATTCTTGAAAGTCATGGTGACAATAACGGAGGTAATGATACGGAAGTACAATTGCTATTTGATATAGAACGCGGCCATTATCAAGTACTTCATCTGGGCTGGAAGCAGCTAGAAAGAATATACGGTTGTATTATTCACGTTGATATTAAGGATGGTAAGATTTGGATTCAGCGTGATGGAACAGAAGTAGGTGTCGCTAACGAATTAGTAGCGCTTGGAGTACCAAAACAAGATATAGTCCTAGCTTTTCAATCTCCCTATAAACGCAAATTTACTGAGTTTGCTCTGAGTTAAAGCTCAATTGCTTTTAAATAAGGAGTAGAAGAAAGTGAAAGTACCTCGACGATAAGCTTGTAGTTGCGCTTTAGCGCTACGTTGATAATTTAATGGTGCTAAAGCACAACTACGAACGAATTAACAACCGCCGCCGTAATATTCACAGTAGCAGCGATCGAGATGGCTATCGAGCTTAATCAAAGTAGTCCAAGTACTAGCACCAATAACACCATCGACTTTCAAAGCATAAAACGTTTGGAAATCTTTGACAGCTTGTACCATGCGAGAACCAAAAACACCATCAATTGCACCACTGTAAAAATTGCGGTCGCACAGAGTTTGTTGAACGGCTTTAACTACATTTCCAGAACTATTAAGTTTTAAAACGGGCAAGCTAGCAGCACCATTGCAGATGAAATTCCAAGTAGTTGCATCGGCGATCCCATTCACGGGTAAAAAAGCAATGCATTGGAGGTATTTAACCGCAGCTTCAGTTTCCGAACCAAAATCACCATCAACAGGAATTTCTAAAGCTGGAGTGTAAATAGAAGCAAATCTTTGGTTAAGACGTTTTTGCATCTCTTTTACATCTTGTCCGTTGTTACCAGCTTTCAGGGTAGGTTTGAATGTAGGACATTGAATTGCAGCTGTCATATTTGTCTCTTACGCTCGATTGTTTTTTGTTTACATGACTAAGCTTCAAGGTGTTTTGGGAAAATTACAGAATCTCGATATTACCCTTGAGGGTACTTTTTGGGGACAATAAAAGTAGGTTGGATGACAATACTGCAAGGGATAGAAATTGATCCCCCCAACCCCCCTTAAAAAGGGGGGCTAAAAGCCTTATAAAGTCCCCCTTTTTAAGGGGGATTTAGGGGGATCAATTCTAGTAAAAAACCTTAACCGAGCAGTATTGGGTTGGGTGAAGCGAAGCGTAACCCAACATTAACCCTGATTTTTATAGTTATTAAGCGATCGCCCGTATGAAGGGTGGTGAGTGCAAAGCACACGCAAAGAGCGTTCGCACCATCGCACAAGTGCGAACCATAGGTTAACCACATAATTGAGATAGCGCAATGTCTGACCATAAGCCAATATATCTCGATGAAGCCAAGATTCAATGGTTTCGCTCATATCTACAAACCTGGGCAAAACAACACTTCAGACAATTTCCTTGGCGCGATACGAAAAACCCTTATTCTATCCTAGTCGCTGAATTTTTCTTGCAAAAGACAAACGCGGCTTTAGTCCTGCCTTTATATCAGGCATTTATCAAAAAATACCCAACGGTAAGCGATTTAGCAAAAGCTGACTGTAAAGATTTACAAAAGCTTTTGCAACCTTTAGGTTTATCTTTCCGCGCTGAAAGACTCTATCAAACTGCTAACCTAATCGTCGAAAAGTTTGATGGAAATATTCCTAGCGACGAAGCGCAATTACTGAAACTACCAGGTGTTGGTAAATATACTGCTCGTTCAGTTTGTGCCAACGCCTTCGGGCAATCCAAAGCACTAATTGATACTAATGTTGCGCGTATTTTCGAGCGCTTTTTTGGCTTGCAAGGTGGTAGGGTGAAGTCGCGGTGTCCGATACTTTGGCAAGCAGCAGAAGACTTTGCCCCGAAAACAGATGTGGGAACGTGGAATTTAACGCTTTTTGACTTTGGTGCAGCAGTTTGTACGGCGAAAAATCCGCACTGTTCAAAGTGTCCTCTATCACAAAAATGTAATTATTTTTCAAATTGTACGTAAGTATTATGCGATCGCGGCAGCCACTCATGAGCAAGAGTAACGCTTGACTTTCAAGACAGTCGTTACAAATACTAAGAATAAGCTCTCATATTATGATTTAATCAAAGCAAGTTAAAAATTTTAACTAGGGATTAGCCACAGGAATAGAATATTCTACCGAACGAGGATTATCCATCTTTTGGGAAGCATCCAATATTTCCAACCCGACAATATTTCCATCCTTATCGTAGTCAAATATTACACCTGGTTTTTCTTCGTCGCTTTCTTCCACAGGCACATTATTAAACACGATTCTTAAAACATCGACTTCTGGGTCGTAGGTAATTTTCATTCTTGCCTCCAGTATTTTTCGATTCTGCTAGTTTATAAGTAGTTATAACAACTGCGGGATCGCAGCAGGAAAAGTGCTTAAATACCTATCTTAACTATTACTAACTTTTTTTAATTCGATGCATCTCAATAAATTTTATTTAGTGTATTCCTGAATAATAAAAACTTGAGTGCTAGATTTTGGTTTATTTTGCTTTTTGACACGAATTAAGCAATTATCCAATTCGTTAATTTCTTGTATATAGGTATGTAAAGCTTTAGCTTGACCAATGTAGTCTCTATCTGTTTTGCATATAATAATACCTTTATGACTTATACCGCTAAGATGTAAAGCAATAAAGTCATTGCGGTTAAGCGTAATAATTGTACGTTCCTGCTGGATAGCTGTTAGAGAGAACATCTCCATCGGGGATACCTTGATTTGCTTGTCCTGCTTCGTAGGAAGTTAGAACATCGTAGCCAAACTTACGAAGTTCCACCACTATATCGATTGGAAAATTTTCGTTGGAATACAGCTTAATCATCACTATTATTAGCAGCTATGGCGCGATCGCATTCCTCGCGGTACTGTTCATAATATGACCATGCTGCTGCTAAGTCATCTTTACTTAAGCTAGGGTAGTTTCGCAAAAGTTCATTATCATCTGCACCTTGCTTGCGGAATGAAACAAGCGTCCACACAGGAATGCGTGTATTACGAATACGCGGTTGTCCCCCACAAACACCAGGTGTTGCCTGAATCAGCTTGCTATTTAATCGTTGTTCCAGTATGGTGCGTTCCTCTGCGGTGAGAGATTCAATTATTTGCACCAATGAATCTACTAATCGTGTATTCATGGGCTACCCAGTTATATCAATTCCTTATTTTAATTGTACGACTTCCTAACTACGGGCTGTTAAACTGTGATTAAAGCCATATCTTACAATTACCCATGACAACTACCGTCCCCGTTGTCAAGCCCATCAGCAAAATACACCTAGCACCTGGTAGCTTGGTGACTATCTCTGATGTCACCTGGCAAGAATTTGAGTCGATTTTGCAGGAATTGGGAAACAAACGCGCTGCACGGGTTGCTTATAACCAAGGTATATTACAAATTATGGTTTCTCTGCTTGAACAGGAGAGAACAAAAGAAACTATTTCTGATACTGTTAAAACTTTGCTCAGGGCAAGAAAAATTAGATATCAACCCTTTGGTTCTACCACTTTTAAACGCGAAGGTGTAGCAGGTGTCGAACCTGATGCTTGCTTTTACATCAAAAATTATCAGATGATGATTGGTCGTCGTCGCTTGCAAGCTAATGACCCTCCACCAGATTTAGCGATTGAGACTGATGTTACATCTAAGACAACTATAGATGCATATCTAGCTATTGGAGTCCCTGAAGTGTGGATTTACGATGATGGTAATTTCACTATTTATTTATTACAAGATAATAGATATATAAAATCAAACACCAGCCCCAATTTCCCAGAAATTAATATCAGCCAAATCATTACTGATACGCTAAAACGTTCGTGGATAGTTGGAAATCTTCAGGCTTTGGAAGAGTTGGAGTCGTCATTAACTAATTAACACTCCATCCCAAATTGGTAGGTTGTTCGTAAACTAGTTTCAAAGTATTTACGTCCCTCGCAGAAATTAACGGCGGGTTGCGAACTTGAGAAAAGTATAATGCATCACTTTCTAATTGGCTATGTCCCCAAATTCCTAAAGCGTGACCGAGTTCGTGGCGTGCGGCTGCCAAAAGATAATTGCCTGTTTGACTGGGACTCAATAAAATATTGAAGCGATGGTATAAAAAATTATTTTTTGTATATAAATTATAAGTAGTTTGAGCGGAACGCGCACGGGGAGGATTGCCCTGTAAAGGTGGAGATTTTCGGGTAATTGTAATATCAGCAACTTCTGGCTGATTAATTATTTCTAAGGGTAAATAAGCATTCCATTCTTGAACTGCGCTCGATACTGCTTTTACCCAGTTTTGGGTTTGATTGCTATTAATTGGTGTTTCGATATAAACTTTGACGGGGAATTTTGACCAAATCAAATAACCAACTTTAACGGGTGCAACTTGGTCAAAATAATCGCCGCTGTTTGTATTATCTTGCCAATTCGCCAAAGTAGACGGTAAAGGATGGGATTTTAACGCGCTGGCAGAATTCGCAACCGTGGTTTGAAGATGAAAGTTAAATAAAATAATTAGCAACCCCATACTAACAATTAGTGTCAGGGCTGCTATTAACTGATATAAAGTAGTTTTTTTCGATTTGGGAATGCGATTCTTGGGGTATTGGGTTTTTCCCATTTCCCTATCTCCCTATTGTTTAGATACCAATTATTTAGGTAGCCAACCAGCGCTCAAAACTACGGTCAAACCGAGAAAAATGGCTGTTAAAGCCCAAGTTATGCGGTTGAGAGTGCTTTCTGCGCTTTTGGTGCTGCTAAATAACTGCGCTTGTCCGCCAATTGCCCCAATTCCGTCACCCTTGGGACTATGGAGTAATACTAAGATGATTAAACTGACGGCAGAAAACGTCCAAATACCTGTAATGATGTTAGTAACGGTCATAGTGAAAATTTAAGCAGTAACGACTTTTTAGAAAGTTAGGAATTGAAAAGTTAGGAGTGAGGAGGTAGGAGTGAGGAGTGAGGAGTTAGGAGTGAGGAATTAAAAATAAGAAGTTAAGAGTCTTAATTTAATAACTCCTAACTTATAACTCTCAACTCATAACTCATAACTCATAACTCATAACTCCTAACTCCTAACTCATAACTCCTAACTCCCAACTTTTCTACATTCCAACTGGTACGGGGGTGCGATTTCGTTGCACGTCGTATTCAGCAGATTGTAATAGAGATATTCCGGTCATTTCTTCTGGTTGCGGTAATTGCAAAATATCCAGAATTGTTGGTGCAATGTCCGATAGCTTACCATCTTCGCGCAAGCTGACATCAGTACCGTGTCCGGGAATTTTTGCACCTTCACCTTCCACCAAAATTAGAGGAACGGGGTTAGTGGTGTGAGCAGTCCAAGGATTGCCCATCTCATCTAGCATATACTCTGCGTTACCATGATCGGCAGTAATTATTGCAGTACCGCCAACTTTAGTTATACCTTCAAGCAAATGACCCAGGCATTTATCTACGGTTTCAACCGCTTGGATAGTAGCATCGATTTGTCCGGTATGCCCTACCATGTCAGGATTGGCATAATTTATGACAACCAGCGAGTAGATGCGTTTCTTGATACCAGCTAATGCCACATTTGTTAAAGCTAGAGCGGACATAGCCGGCGCACTATCGTAAGTGGCAACCATCGGGCTGTTAACTAGCTCGCGGTCTTCACCGGGGAAAGGTTCTTCTAACCCACCGTTAAAAAAGTAGGTAACGTGGGCATATTTTTCGGTTTCCGAAGTCCGGAACTGTTTGAGTCCGTGCTGCGAAATAACTTCACCCAGGATATTACTGAGATTTTGAGGTTCAAAGGCGACACTCACCGCCAAATCGGGGTCGTATTGAGTGAAGGTTACAAACGACAATGGGCTAATTAATTGGCGCTCGAACCCTTTAAAATCAAGGCTGACAAAGGCTTGGGTCAGCTGCCGTGCCCGGTCGGGACGGAAATTAAAGAAAATTACGCCATCACCCGGTGCTAGAGCACCTGGGGCAATTCGCACGGGTAGAACGAATTCGTCGGTGATTTTTTCTTTGTAGGATGCGGACATCACTTCCACCGCTTTCATGCCGTTACCGTCGCCATCGTTGACCATGACATCATAGGCACGTTGAACTCGATCCCAACGGCGATCGCGGTCCATTGCGTAATAGCGTCCGCTAATTGTAGCGATGCGTGCATTACCAATGCGCGAGCAATATTCTTCAATCAATGCAATTGTATTTATACCCTCAGAGGGTGCAGTGTCGCGTCCATCGGTAATCGCGTGGATGCAAACGTCTGAAATCCCTTGCGTTTTCGCTAAATCAAGTAGTCCAAACAGGTGGCTAACGTGGGAGTGTACCCCTCCCTCAGAACAAAGCCCGACAAGATGCAGTTTGCCGTTTCGACTCAGGACTTCCTGACAAATTTTCACTAACGCTGGATTCGAGTTGATGGAACCGTCTTCAACCGCATCCGAGATGCGAACTAATTCTTGCGGTACTACTCTCCCAGCGCCAATGTTCAAATGACCAACTTCTGAGTTGCCCATTTGACCTTCTGGCAAACCGACGGCTTTACCTGACGTGCGAATGAGGGTGTGAGGATATGCTGCCCATAGACTCTTCATTACAGGAGTTTTGGATTGTGCGATCGCATTTCCTTTTGTCTCCTCGCAGTAGCCCCATCCGTCTAAAATGACTAGCACCACCGGAGCAACAGGTGCTTTGGTCATAGTCAAAATGCCCTTTACTTTTTGTAATATCCGAATAATACCATTGCTATCCACTATCGCAAGTGAATTTTTGCTTATTAACGTGATGTTTTTATTTAGAGTTTTCTTAACATGAGCTAAGTTTTATAAGCTTTTTTAATATCCTTTTTATTGTATTTTAATATGCAATTTGTTCATAAAGCTCTTGACTATACAACCTTAAACTGTTATTTATCGACAAAATTAGATCCCCGACTTCTTAAAGAAATCGGGGATCTGGTCTTCTCGACAAAACTATAATTGCTAAAAATTTTTATTTAGGCAACTATTTCTTCTTTGCCCCAGCCTTTGCGGATTTTGCGGATTTTTTCGCGGCTTTTTCGGCTGCGATCGCAATCTGCTTTTGGGCTTCTTTTTCCTCTTCTATTTTACTGAGGTAGTAGTGGTAATCACCAACGTACACTCTAAATTCCCCATCCCGAATTTCGACAATTTTATTTGCTACCTGCGAAATAAAATAACGGTCGTGCGAAACAATAATCGCACTACCATCGTAATTAGCGAGCGCTTCTTCAAGCATTTCTTTCGCGGGAATATCTAAATGGTTTGTCGGCTCATCTAAAATTAATAAATTCGCGGGACGCAACAGCATTTTTGCCAGTGCTAATCGGGCTTTTTCACCACCGCTGAGGGGAGCAACATTCTTAAATACAGTATCACCACTAAATAGAAACTTTCCTAAGAGCGTGCGAACTTCTTCATTACCCCAATCGGGAACTTCGTCATGGATTGTTTCCATCACGGTTTTGCTTAAATCTAAAGCTTCGGCTTGATTTTGCTCGAAGTAACCGGGAAGAACATTATGGTCGCCAAACTTGACGATACCTTCCGTGGGCTTTTCTATCCCCATAATCAAACGTAAAAGCGTCGATTTTCCCGCACCGTTGGGAGCAACAAAAGCAATTCTATCGCCTCTTTCAATCAGCAGATTCGCTGACAAAAACAGAATTTTATCATCATATACATGAGTCAAATTCTTAATTTCCACTACTTCGCGTCCGCTGCGGGGTGCAGGTGGAAATTGGAACCGCAAAGTTCGCATTCCCCCCGTAGGTGCTTCGATGCGTTCGATTTTGTCGAGTTGCTTTTCTCGGCTTTTTGCTTGGGTACTGCGTGTCGCACTCGCACGGAATCGATCGACAAATGTTTGCTGTTTATCGATTTCCTTTTGCTGACGTTCAAAAGCACTGAGTTGTGCAGCTTGGTTTTCAGCCTTTTGCTGTAAATATGACGAGTAATTGCCTAAATACGTCATCGACACACCGCGTTCAGTTTCGACAATTTGGGTGCAGAGCCGATCGAGAAACTCCCGGTCATGGGACACTATTACCATCGGAGTTGTCAACTTTTTCAAATATCCTTCCAACCACTCGATTGTTTCCAAATCTAAGTGGTTTGTAGGTTCGTCCAGTAGCAGCAAATCGGGTTCTTGGAGCAAAATCTTACCCAAACCCATTCGCATTTGCCAACCACCGCTAAACGCACTCACCAAGCGATCGCCATCTTCAATTTGGAAACCCATTTCCGGTAAAATCTTACCGATGCGTGCGTCTAAGCCATAACCATCCAATGCTTCAAACTGACGCTGCAATTTATCTAACTTATCAATCAGCTTATCGAGTTCATCGGGTGTTGCGGTTTCCATATCGCGTTGTACCTGCGACAAAGCAAGCTGAACTTTGTTTGCTTCCTTAAATACCGTCCAAAATTCCTCGCTAACAGTGCGCGTGGGATCGACTTCAAACTCTTGGTTGAGGTATGCTATATGTAAACTGCCGGGACGAACTATTTCCCCCGAAGTCGGTTCAACTTCGCCGCTGATTATTTTCAGTTGGGTAGATTTACCCGCACCATTCACGCCAACTAAGCCAATGCGATCGCCTGATTTCACCTCCCAATTTATATCCTTGAGAACTTCACCAGTCGGGTAAATTTTACTGATATGTTCGAGTCGCAGCATCCAGTGTCTCCAAGGTAGAAAATGGGTAGGTAAAACAAAATTTTTCGTATCGAGTCAATCTTAACAAAAATTAACCACAAAGTTAGTACTTTGTGTACCTTGGAGGCAAAAGATATTTTAGCTAGCTGTCGTATAAGTCAAATGGTTGCTGCGACAGCAATAAAACGGACTCCACGCTCAACTGCAAACCCTGTGCTATTTGTTCAAAGCTCAATCCCATAGCCAAAAATCGTACAACATCTCTACGGTTTGTTATATATCCTCCTTCTTCAACACCTTCTTGATAAACCTTTGTTTTTTTAGATCGCTTAAGTCAAACATTGCTTCTACCTCCAATAACTCATGCTAGGTAATTTGTAGAACAAGATTGTCTCAATTAATTCTAAGACGTAGGTTGGGTGGAGCGGAGCGCAACCCAACAAAACCAGGATTATTGGGTTCAACTACAAGGCTTAACCCTAAAACTATCGGCAACAATTATGATATTTGGTTATTATCCAAGTTAGGATTTCCCTGTGTTGCAACTTGAATTACAAGCTCTACGCTCAAATCTAATCCTTCCGCTATTTGTTCAGGAGTTAATCCCATAGCCAGAAACCGAGGTATAGACTCAAGCTTAGTCTCTTCTTAAGCTTCTTGGTAAATTTTTGTTTGTTTCAATTCACTCAATCCAAACATCGCTTCTAATTCCTTTCTACTCATGGTAGGTAATTTGTAGAACAAGATTGTCTCAATCAATTCTAGTAACTGTTGTTGCTCAACCTGGTTAGATATATCTTGCTTAGTTCGGTTTATTAGCTCCCTCGCTTCTGTAATTGCTGCATCTTCCTCCGCTATTACTAACTTAATCGTAGCAATCCCAATTGGTAGCGAAGCAGCTTCACCCAATTCATCAAGATATATACGAGTAACCCACTGACTGGTAAAAATTTCGCGGTAATGTAAAGTATTTCCGACATCTAAATTGCGTGTTGGATATAATATCACACCACGCTAGTCATTTTCTGGTGTATTTTGGTGCAGGTATAAATGGACTTCTGAAAACAGCCGCGAGTAGATTTCTTTATCTACTTGAAATTGTACTTCCACGAAATAAATCGGATTTTGGATTCCTTGTTCGGGGAGAAATACTCCATCGATACTAAACGCGGTTTGTTTAACTTCGACAGATGTAAACTGGTAATTTGCGGCTATTTGTGGTGATGCACCAATAAATTCAAAGAATATGCCAGGAAATTCTATAAAAAAGGCTATCTGTTTTCAAGGGTTACAGAATTTGGCTGTATACATTATCAATTTTAAATTATGAATCAGATCCCCAACAACTTCTACAAAGCCGGGGATCTAATTTTTCACGATTGATGTCAAGCTGCTATATTGTCCTCACGACCATCTCGAACTTTAAGTAACTCATCTTTAGAAATTCCTAAAATCCGCGATAGTGGTGCAATCAAACTACCATCAATATTTTCGCCAGTATAGATATTATTCAATTCCACAGGCGATAATTTGAAAGTATCGCAAAACTTAGAAAATTCCTTTTCACCCAAGTCTAATTCTACCTGCCGTTCGCGTAGTAATGCGGCAATTGCAAGCGAACCAAATTTTGGGCGATGGCGGCAGCCACTTCCTTCGGGAGTATCGCATATTTTCAAATACTTCTTAATCAGGTCGTTTACCCGACTAACATCGCCACCCGAACGGCGGATTAAATCAGTACAAGCTTGAGTTAAAGCCTTAGTTAATAGCTCATCATTATTTAAATTTTTGATAACCGTTTCCGAATACTCTTTTTTGAAAAAACCAGCTACAGCCCCTTTATAATAAACAGGCATGTAGTTCTCATTATTACCTAATTCCCAATCATCAGGATAGTTACGGAGTGGCATAGCTGCACCTACAACGCTTTTACACTGTATCTGTTATAACAGCCCTTCACCGAAATATCACAGTCTTAACCCGCATAAACACCATCAACGTAAATCTCACAGTCCTATGGCTGTAACTGATCGTCGGTTGGGTGCTTACGCACAAAAAGTATGCCTATTGAGAAATATTTTGAGAACATTTTGCCTTAATTTTAGTGCATTGCAATATGGCAAAAGGCAATCATATGCGTAATTCACTATGTTATTGATTTACTAATAAAAAGGCAAAAATAAAATTTTGAAGCGTCGGGTGGGGAGCGCGATCTGTACTAGCCTTCCCTTCGGGTACGACGGCAACGCCAAGGGCGAATGGACGTCTCGCTTTGCGATGGCGTAACGCAAATGCTAAGGCTTTGTCGGTACGTTACAACGTTCCGTCTAACACACCCGACAATTTATTTTTTAATTAGAAATAATTTCGCTCGCCTTTGCTTCATCTCCAGATGATTCTACCGCAGTAGCTAACCTATCCATTACGACGCGACCAACTATAACCACTTCTGACAATGGCATTACCTTAATTTGTTTAATAACCTGATTTACATCTGATGAATTGGGTTGTGGCTTGATACCGATGTAATTCAAAAGCTCCTCAATTGTATAACCTGCTCTATCGGCAATGTTCGCTAGATTCGATATATCTGGAATTGATTCGCCTTTTTCCCATAGCTGCACGGTTGTGTAAGATACACCCAACTGTTTAGCGAATGTTCTTTGACTCATTGAATCACCACGAGCCGTTTTTACTACGTCTGCTAATTTCTTTCTCGCTTCTAAATCCACTATTGTATTGCGATCGCGCTGATAAGTGAGCCGTTCTTTTTACACATTTTAAATTCAGTGTTGACAAGTGCCTTTATTAGATGTATAAGGCTCTGAAATTAGGTGTAACAGTAATTTCAACATATATCATATTATTGATTTACGGAGAAAAAGGCAACGGTTGGAAATTTCTAGCTAGCTTTTATTTCATCTGCCAACGACTCCGCAGCAGCAGCCCACCTATTGACCCTAGCAGTAACAATTTGAGCTACTTGTGACAGAGGCATATGGTTGATTTGCCTCAAAATTATGCTCAAATCGGAAGTTTAATAAGCAATATTAACTAGCTTTCGCTTCATCTCTAGGTAATTCTGCGGCAGTCGCTAACCTGTCCATTGCAACACGTCCAATTATTGCTACTTCATTCAGCGGCATGGACTTAATATATTTAACAATCTGGTTTACATCAGAGGTTTCGGAAATTGGCTTGTTACCCAAATAATTTAACAGTTCTTCCATCGTATATCCCGCTCGCGCTGCGATTTGAGACAAATTACCGACATCAGGAACCGTTTCGCATTTTTCCCATAACTGTACCGCAGTTGCGGACACGCCTAAAAGCTTACCAAAAGCTCGCTGACTCATGGTTCCACGAGCAATTTTTATTACTTCAAGCAGTTTTTTCCTAGCTTCTGCATCCACTTCTTTAGTATTTTCCCGCTACTAATCAAGAATTTTCTCTAATCAATTGTAAATATATATTAAATGCAATTTACAAGTATATTTATAAACTATTTTTAAGTATACTTGCAACTTTTAACTTTAAATGTAATTGATTGCGAGGGCTAGGGAATCGCCGAAACTATAGAAGCTTGCACTTCTCAAATTGTAGAACTTGCTAGCTATAAACGAAACATTGATTTAGTGGCTTGATGTTGGAGTGTGGCATCTTCTAAGCGATCGCGCAGCGACTCCGCTCGTAGTATCGCACGAATGCAAAAATCCCGATTCCTCGAAGAAATCAGGATTTTCAACGTCCGCGAAAATTACACTTGAGAACGAGGCAAAAATTAATAATTATTAATTACTCGCACTCGAAGTGGCAAGTTCTGCTAATTGGTCTTGTTGGTCTTGCGAGATACAAGATTGAATCACAGTTTCTAAATCACCTTCAAGCACGGGGTTGAGGGAAAAGTTCAGGTTCAAACGATGGTCGGTAACGCGGTTATCTTTATAGTTGTATGTCCGTATTTTCTCGGAACGCGAACCCGTACCAACCTGCAAGCGCCGCGCTGAAGTAATCGCTTCTTGCTGCTCTCTCAGCTTGATTTCATACAACTTCGCCCGCAAAATTTGCATCGCCCGCTCTTTGTTTTGTAACTGGCTGCGTTCTTCAGTACAGAAAATTCGGATACCTGTAGGTTTGTGCAATAAGTCAGCCGCAGTTTCCACCTTGTTAACGTTTTGTCCGCCAGCACCACCCGAACGCGCCGTTTTCATTTCGATGTCTTTGGGGTCGATTTGAACTTCTACATCATCGACTTCAGGCATTATCGCCACTGTCGCCGTGGATGTATGAACTCGTCCGCCCGCTTCGGTAACGGGGACGCGCTGGACGCGATGGACTCCAGCTTCAAATTTCAGCTTACTGTAAACGCTGTCGCCCTGAATTTCGAGAATTGCCTCTTTGAATCCGCCCATTTCTGCCAGGGACTCGCTGACCAATTTAACGCGCCAACCTTGGACATCAGCATACCGCGAGTACATTCGTACTAAATCGCCTGCCCAAATACTCGCTTCATCACCGCCAGTTCCGGCGCGAATTTCCAACATAATGTTTTTATCATCGTTGGGGTCGCGGGGAAGAAGTAATATTTTGAGGCGAATTTCGAGTTCTTGAATTTTCTGTTCGAGTTCTTCTACCTCCATCGCTGCCATTGCGTGCAGTTCGGGGTCGCTTAGGGATTCTTTTAAAATTTGACGTGCCCCTACGATTTCTTCTTGCGAGGTTTTCCAAGCTTCGTAGGCGTTGACAACATCTTCCAGAGAAGAACGTGACTTAGCTATACTTTGATACTCATCCTGATTTTTGGCGGTATCGGGGTCAGCAAGACGACGGGTCAATTCGTGAAAGGTTTGTTCAACGGATTTGAGTTTCTGTAACAGATATTGTTCAGCCATTAGTGCGATCGCTCCTTCAAAAAATAACATTCATTGGCTCGGCGTTCTTTAAAGACGAAAATCGACCCCAGCATTAAGCGGGGTCGTCGTACAAAGCAGAGCCAACCAGCTACTTTTGCTCTTGGTCGCCGGTCTTATTAGATTTATCGAACATGCCGTATTTCCGCATGAAGCGTTCGACACGACCTTCGGTGTCGATAATCTTTTGAGTACCCGTGTAAAAAGGGTGGTTTCCAGACCAAACGTCTACGTGGAGTTCGGGTTTTGTCGAACCAACGGTCATAACTTCTTTACCGTTGCAGAACACTTTAGCTTCTGGATACCACTCCGGATGAATACCTTCTTTAGCCATTGTTTGTGTTTGTGGTGATATCTATATTAATTATAACTTGACGAGG
>CAXTCQ010000021.1:0-53844 GCA_964242965.1 uncultured Calothrix sp.
CATACCACAAAACCTGTCTCACCTAGCAAAGTTACTGTGGCGGACTACTAGTAGTCTGTCACACCAACTTTGATGGCTAGAAAAATTACGTATTTAAATGTATGTTTGATTTGTTAAAAATACGACCCATCAAAGATGCTGTGACAGTCTACTAGTATGTAATTGCCAGACAAGCTCAAATGTAAATTCTGATTCCATGTTTAACTCCACCAATTTTGAACTTTGGTTTAGAAAAGGGTGCGATGGAAGCACCCTTCGGGAAACGAAAATTTTATGCTTCTTCGGTTTCGAGATGGCAATAAACTTCTGATTCGCTTGGGGTAATTGTCATCAAATACTCCCATTCGGCAGCAGTGAGTGAGTCGAATTGCTTATCAAGCAAGCTATCGATGTCGGGTTTAGAGGCAAATACATCCGTACTCGTGGCTGCTATGATGGCTAAAATTACTTGCTCTTCGGTATCAAACTTGCCATTAACTTGACCACTACTTAGTTGTGCTACCCATTTACCATCTAATGCTTGATAAAAACTTCCAACGAAGTGACTGTTTTTACACAATCGATATAAAGTCCCGAAATCAGTATCCTCTGCCCCGTCTTTTTTTAATTCGGTCGCAAGTTCGATTTGAGTTGGCTGAAAATTTTGCTCAAGTTCAACAGAAACTTGAGCTTCAATGCTAGATTGAGCCATAATATAAAATGTCCTTTGGCTAAGTGGTTATTGGGCTTGGAAAGACACCGCCGTCTCACAAACTCAGGTGTCTTTTCTATTGCTAATTTACCGTAAAGAACTTTATGGTGTCAAGTGCTTTGCGTAAATACTTTTACGCTACAATTCTGATATAAGTTGCTTTATGGGAGAAGTGATAGTGTCGCATGTGGCTGAATTAAGGAAAAGTCTAGGACTCACGCAACGGCAGCTAGCCGACATAGTGGGAGTTACAGAAACTACTATTCGTAATTGGGAAAACAATCGAAGCGGGGTTGAGTGGTTTGAGAGGATTGCTAAACTTTGCAACGCGCTACAATGCACTCCTAATGATTTATTTGGATATAAAAAGGTCTTAGAGAGCGATGATTAATCCTCCGGAAATTGATTTCTCGTCCCTCCCTTGGCTCCCTTTGGAGGCTTTCATCAGCCTTTCCTAGAAACCCTGCTATATACTTTGCTATCGATTCCCAAGGTACGATTCAGTATGTTGGGCGATCGCTTGACCCAAAAAACCGATGGGCAAGCCATCATAAGTATGAACAACTAGAGGCGATTGGGGGTATAAAAATAGTTTATTTGTTTGTTGACTCAATTGAGCTATTGCCACAAATTGAATCGGCTCTGATTTTATGGTTTGACCCGCCATTGAACGCTACAGGTAAGCACATTGTTGACCTAAAACTACCTTCTAGTCCTCAAGGAGAGACTGCAAGGGGCGGCATCAAATTTAAGCTTGCAGAAGTTAGAAAAAAAAGAGGAATGTCGCAAAATGATTTAGCAAAAACTGTTGGCATGACACTGCAAAACGTCCAGCACTTGGAGCGTAGGGCTAAATCTGTTCCTTTCGATACCCTAAATCGGCTTTGTAACGTTTTGCATTGTACGCCCACCGATTTAATTGAATATAGCCCTGATTATTTGCGAGAGGATTGTGTAGTTGATGATTCTAGCTTGCAGGGTGCTGTTTAATGATTTATCGGGAGCAATGCTGCCTTTGGTCAGCCCTAGTGGAAGTCCAAAATATCGATAAACCTATGGTTCGCTAAGGGCGATAAGCTTTGTTTAACGCAAAGGCGTATCACACTCAACACCATTTTTCGGCACCAAAATATTCTTCTGAACCAAAGGTAAATTACGCCGTTCAAATCCTCCCGTTTCTGCAATGTATGTAGCGGTCGCCTGACCTCGACTAGCCACAAATTCAATCATCCCAACAGTTTCCGCACTTTTGACCCCTAGAGCAATATCTGATGGTTGTGTCAATAATTTCATCCCCGAATCCAACGATACTGTACCGATAAACTCAACCAAAATATCCTTCCCTTCTCCTGCAATCTCTTGTAAAGTCCTCGCAATTTGTGATGTGGGATTTGGGGAAACATCAACAAACCGCACTGTATCAAAACCATTTTCCACAGCGCGAGCGATCGCACGTTTGAGCATATTACATAGGACTTGCTCAGTTTTAGCTTGAAACTTTGGCTCTCCTTGAGCGTTAATAATCATCACAGTCGCAATATTCGAGGTTTCGTTTTCCAGTTGAATTTCGGGAAATTTAACGCTGCTTGGGTCAATGAGAATATCGGCATAACTCGCAGGAGCTTTATTAAACGTACCCGTAATGGTTAGTCTTTGTATTGTCCTCCCTTTCGCTGCAAGCTGTTGTTGTAAAAAACTAACAGATTGCTTATTCAGCACTCCTAACACCTGATTTTCTAGCTTTGCAAAAACGACTGGTGCAATTCTTTGGTCAGTTTGTCGCACGTCCAAAGTAATATTCGCTTGCTCTCCCTGCCATTGGTAAGACGCAAAAGCATATTGGTTAACGCGGTCAATCTGTAATTTATTGTCAGGATTTTTTAAGCTAGTGACGGTAACACTGTTACTTGGAGGAGAGGTTATTTCGGCGATTGCTTCACACCCAGCAAGTAAATGGGGCGATCGCGCATCAATTATACCCAGTTTTTGACCGGATACCGTTACCCAACGAGCAGTTTTAGTGGGGTCACGAGGATTTATACCATTCTCAAATTTAACCGCAACTTTTTCACCCACAAAATTCCTACCAACCAACTCATTAAACTGAGTGCCGATTACCCTTATCTGGGTAAATTGCAATTGCTGGAGTTGTGCAATCGCTTCTGCCGAGAAAATTGCAAATGCCACACCTGCTTTTTTTAGCCCCGAATAATTTTTACTTCCTTGAGTATGGCTAACATCATGGATAGCTGCTGCTAACTGTAACCTTTCAGTCTCTGGAGTCTCATTTCTAATAGACTCAACATATTCCTTAGTCTCCTGTTTGAGAGTGTCAATCATGCTATCACTAATACCAAAATGAAACTCGACTTTACCCTGTTGTATTGACATCCCAGGTCTAAGGTCATGCTCCTTCATCGAATTAATGCTAATTGTACCAATAGGAATATTTACCTCTTTACCATCAGAAGTTGTAAATTTTCCTTGAGCAAACAAATTATGGGGCATTTTTTCAGTTGGGTTTCTTGCACCAATTTTGATAGTCAGTTGCTCTAATTTCCAGAAATCAATATTTTTAGCGGCATTAAACTTGATTAAATTAGTCACCTCTAATTGCTTTTCGCTAGTTGGAGAAGTAATGACAAGATAGGGTCCCGATTCAATTTTTTGTTTTTTTTCGAGTTCGATACGATTTTTGACCTTAGAGTTATATTCACTTTTAATTTTTTGTGCTTTATCTTTCTGTTGGTTAGTAAATTGAACCCCAGAATAAAGCTGGCTAAATTGTTCAATAGGTCTTGCCACAAGTTTATTTTGCTCAAATATCTCGTTAGTTTGCTGAATCATCAAGTCAATGGGACTATAACCATTAGTTTTCATCCCCCGATTTAAAAATGCTTCCTTATTTTTCTTATCAGCCAGCCATTCAACTTCCTTATAACCAGTTATAGTCTGACAATACCGAATAATTGAATCATCGGGACGTAAAGCACTTTTAGCCCCATCAGCCGCAACTTGTAGCTCATTGCCCAATTCGGCAATACAATCTTTAAATAAATTTTTAATCATTTGTAATTTTTGCTCGACTTGATAGCTATCTAGCTTTTGATTTCGGTTAGATACAATTGGATATATTTGCTGGAGTATCTGATCTGGCATCTGTAATTTGCCTTGTTCATATCTATTAATTACCGATATAAAATGTGCTAAAACTTTCTGAAGGTAATTATTTTTTGCAGATTGTGGCATTGCACAAATTTCGCATTGCAGTGCTACATTTTTTTGAATTTCGTTAGCAATGATTCCAATTTTATTTTCCATTGCCGATATCGCAATTTCTGCAAATGTTCCTTGATATGGAACTTTGACTTTTTTGGTAATATCAGGATAACGATTGGATGGTAAGTTCCTTTCTTTAACTTCTGCTGCTAAGAGCGGAAAATCCTGACTGGGAGAAAAAGCTAGTAAATCACCATCAAAATCGCATTGCATGTTATCCATTGCTGTTTTAGGGTGAATATAAACGCATCCATCTAGCATTTCTGGTAAATGCTTATTTTTTAAAGTAATTACACCATTGGAATTAATCAACGGAGAACGAGTGACTATAATTTCTTCTCCCTCATTTATAAAAGGTATACTAATTTCATCTTTTTTAAGCTTCAAACTAGGTTGAGCTAAACCCGATGTAAATTTTATCGAACGTCCCGTTGCTATCTCAACCCACTCCTTCCTCGCAAAGTCCTGGAGTTCAGTAATAATTTTTGGATGCTCAATAATTTGATTAAAACCTGATAAATCGCTTTTTAATAACGAGTATAGTAATAAATCCTTTTGTTGACCTGTAGCAAAATTGTCTCCATCTTGATTTTCTTCACTGTCACCACCAGAATCTAAATTATCAAATATAGAAAATTGCTCAATATCTTGTTTGAGTTCGGTCTTAATCTCTTGACTTTTAGCTAATATTGTCTGACGACGTTCGTAGGTTTGAATATACCGTTGTGCTAACTTGATTGGGTCTTTTTGGTCTTGAGCTAGTTTTTCAGCTTGTTGTTCAATTATAGGTAAAATTTCCTGTTTTACAGACGAAGGATAATTGACTAAAATCTGGGTTCCTAAACTATGCTCTCGATATAAAGCTAAGGACTTTATACCCAAACCAATAGAGAGCATATATTCCCCAGGTTGAATTGCATCTTCTCGTTTCCTACCCTTAAAAGAAGATGTTGCCAACACCATATCGTAACCAGTTTTAATTCGTAAATTACCTTCTTTAACACTGCCACCCATACGAAAGAATGACTCTCCAAGTTTATCCAAGTTTGCAGGTGCCAATGTACCCTTTGCAATTCGCATTACTGGACTTTCTGCTTGGGGTTTGATCCCAAGTCGAAATTGGAAAGCATGGGAACCTATATTATTGGAGACAGCAAAATTGCTAGAGATTAATCCCTTACAATCACCAACTAATTTTCTGGCATCATCCGATGCAATAACACCACCGTTTTCCCCAGTAACATCATCAATAACTAGGATTCTCGTGTTGTGTAACTCATGAAAACTTCGACAAGGTGTAAAAGGTAAAGGATATGCGGCACCATCGGAAGGATTGGGATATAACAATTCACGGAGATTAGGATTATTTGCAAAATACATCCTCTTAGCTGCCGAAAATTGCAAAGTCATTCCACCATGTTCGGACAAATCAAGAGGTACTGTAGCTTCCGGATAAGCAGTACCAATACTAAACTCAACCCCAGGAAAGAGATACTCGGCAAGAGTATTTTCCAGTTTCTCCTGTATTCCAGTATACTGTCTGGTTTTGGTATCAAAATGGTTGAGTTTTAAAACCATGATTATCTTGCAATATCAAAATCTATGGGTTCCAATTAGTAAATAAGAACTAGAATGGAAACTGGTATCAAATTTAGAGGTAAAATTATGATTGAGGAACTAAAAACAACCCGATACCAGATAGTTTCATCAATGACAGTTGATGAACTTCTCAGCGAAGGATATGCAAACTATGATGATTTCTACGACCCTTTGGCAGAGGAATGGAAAATAGAGGTTGAAAAAATGGAGCAAATGGTAAGGGATAATCCAATATCCGAAGAGGAATGTATCCCTTTTTAATTTGATGATTATTTCCTCTCAGAAATGGGGTAAATAGCTCTATTTTTTAACATTTTGTCAATTCATAAAGGGGAACCGGACGGTTAAAATAAGCTAACATAGCCTTACCATCTTCAATTTTTGTAATTACAAAAGGTTGCCATGAATAAATATTACCCGGACACTTCTCCCACATAACTTTATCGTTAACATGCAGACCTTGTTCTAAGTTTTCAAAATATTCTCTTTTGAATTCCTGAAATCTATCTTGAGTTGCAGTATCCAATAGTTCCCAAATACGAGGTTTTACCGACTGAGGATAACTGTCAATAGTATTCGTTACTTCCAGCCAAGATTCTGCTCGTGTCAAGGTCTCTATTATTTGCTCGAAAGCTAATGTTTGATTATTGATTACATCGAATTGACAGGTATCTGTGTTATTGGATTGCGGTATCTCTTCGCTGAAGATAATATTATCTGAGTTATTTTTATCTTCATCGCACTGCATAGAAACGTTTTCTTTGGCATTGTGTGAGATGACGGTATTTAAATTCAATTCAGCTTCAGATTCATTCCGATCAACAAAATCTTCTTTTTCAACATTACTAGTTGCATTTGGAGCTGTTTCTACATTTTCGGGAGCATTTTGTACAACTAATTTACCTTCCTTAACATCTTTCCATAATTCAACTGCTTCTCGAATTACTGTTTGAGCAATTTTTCCATTTTCATCCATTTCTTTCTGGATAATATTTCCAGTCTGCATATCATCTTCCATAATGTCGGGAATTCGACATACTGGTTCACCATCTCTACCTGTTTTCCAAATAGTCGGTTTATCTTGTTTTGGTTTCTTAGGTGTGCGATAGGCAGTAATAAATTCTAGGACTTTCTGTTGGGTTATTTTGCCACAATCCTTTAAACTTTCGATAACCTGGCTATATTTTTTGGTATGTTTTGCCAAATCAAAAATAGTGTGAGGTTCAATTTCCTGAAGGTCATCTGGACAAAAAGACGAAAATACATTCGCTACTTTCAAGTAAAGTCTACTTTCTTTCAAACTCCAACCAATTGAATCGAGTAACTGCTTGTATTCTTGATGGGAAAGCACTTGTTTTTTTGATGCCAATGAAAAAGCTTGTTTAACAATGGAAATAGTAGTATCGGCAAGATTGTAAATATCAGATTGGGTTGTTGGATAGATTGTAGCGGCAACCATATACAATGACCTATTTTAATATTACTGGGAACGCTTTGAATTAAGAACAAAGAACAATTTTATTCAAGGTACAAACCTACGTTTCTCTGGTGGAGCCACCCAAATAATGCAAAATCCTGACTTTGCTTTACGATTATATTGAGATAAGACCACACCTAATTTTTGAGCATCCTTAATACATTCACCATTCTCTAAATAACCTCGATTCCAATTAATTAAATTTTTGGCAAATACCCCCTCACTCGACATTGCCCAGTTCATTGCTTCTACTTCCTTCCAGGTTAAACTAGTCGAACGCACGTTTGTGTATCCCCCGGACAACACACCATCTATCCAAGGAGGAATAGAAATACCTGCAATGAAACCAACACCAAAAATAAAGAAAAATACAATTGTGGTAGGAAAAATTGAATAGATGATGTTTCTTCCTTCACGTAACAGAGATTCATGGATTAAAGCATTTGCCGCACGATTAATAGCTACTTTCTGACGTTGAACTGCAACCTGCTCAACTTGCTCCAAATTGTTAGCTAAATCTTGATTCCAGGTTTTAAACAGCAATTGTAATGTTTCTGGTGCGTCTGTTAGCATTGCTTCTAACTGTCCAGTGGCAACCAGTACAAGGAACAATGGGTCGTCCTGAGATAAACCACTTCTAGAAACGAAATCCAGTACCCGACGCTTAAAGTCTTCGCTTTTCCCTTTCAATGCTTCGGCAAGTAAATCATCGGGAGTTTGGGGTGTTTTTACCGTATTAGCGATAGTCATCGAATTAACCCCGTTTCTGCAAAAGCTTTATAGGCAAGTTTGAGAAAATTCTTCACTCTTTGCTTTGATACAATCTTTAATTCGGGATGTGCGATCGCACCAGCCACTCCCTCCGGGAGTATCGCATCAGAAAAAGTGATTCCCAAACGGTCTATCGCATTGCGTTCCCAAAATGGGAATTTAGGAAAGTCCAGCATGACAAAGTTATATTTGTCAGCAGCTTCTTCAAACTCCCGCATTGCTTCAATATAACTCCAGTCATCGCATAACCCCTGATTTTTAACAAATACGTGGATAATGTCATCTCCTAAATCTTCCAAAGATTTGAGGAAGAAATTTACCGAATCTACCCCTCCGGTACAAACAAACCATTTGATAAAAAATATTGAGTTTTCTTTGCCTAAATTAGCTAAATCATTACTTTTGACCCAGTTAGTAACATTGTCATAAGCTTGAGCGGGTAAATTGACGATTACAGACTTTTGAAAAGCTAAATCAAATATTTTATCTGCCGACTTCGCTTGTTTTTCATCGTCACTGAAGAAAGCTGATTCTACATGAGGATAGATTTTGGCTATATCTTGATTGCTTGTGTCTGCATCAATAATTACCATGTCATAAGCGATGGAACGGCAATATTCAATAAATGTTTTACAAACAAATGATTTACCACATCCTCCTTTTTCTCCATCAATAATATGAATAATTTTCGGCTGCTGAAAACCATTCCTTTTCTCAACGGGGATAGAAATAGTACCAGATATTTTTTGTGAGACTTCAGTCTTTTCATTGCTACTGGTTTGAATTTCCCTGATGTCTTGATTATATTCATTACCATCAAATTCTTTTTCCCAATCTTCTATTTCTACATTAATTGGTGGTAACTGAGTACTTTCCATGTTTGATTCTCCAGGATTATTAGTTTCTGACTGCTTAGATTGTTGGGTAATTACAAAACTAAAGTCAGACTTTTTTGGTCTACCTCTTTTTCTTTTTACTTGTTGAAAGCTCATAATCTCAGCAACTTAATAATGGAACAATTGTGCTACAAGAAATTACTCAGTCCGGCATCATCATACAGATGATTATCCGAAGGTTCCTGTAAATTGTCTAATGACTGATTGCTGACGAGATGTATTGTTGAAAATCCTGAATACGATTCTGATAATCCAGCTAATTCTCCAATCTCTTGCGCTTGCTTTGTAAGAGTTTGTATACAACTTCTCGCAATGCGCTGCACATCTTTTTTATCTTGATAATCAGCAATTATTGCATGGAATAACCAAAATGAACGCACTGCCATAAGCATTATTTCAGTTTTACTTGCAACCTGATTAGATTGGATATATCTCATTAACTTGATATCTATTTCTTTGCGTGGCTGATAACGCCAACGAAAATCAAATTGTTTCATCAACATACCTCCATCTGCTTATTGACCTGTTCCCAAAAGTACAAAAACACGTTGTAAACATCAGCTAAACGACTGCCAAAACCAAAACTATCAACTTGCTTCGGGATATCTGCACCCACTCCCCATAAACAAGGTATCCCCGGATAATGGGAATTTAGCTCTCTCCTCATGTAATCCGCAGTTCCACCACAAAATACGATGGAGGAAACCGCACTTCGAGAAATTACTTGGTCTAACCAGCTTGTAAGTACAGCTGCATATTCACTCTTGGCAAGCTTTACAGCTTTTTGAATTTGCAGTAACTCTTGCTGTTTATTGATGTTATTAGTACTTCTCAATAGTTGTAGGAAAGGTGTGGTAGAGATATCGCTACCAGCAGCAACCACAGCCGGAGCGAGTTGTGAAGCTGTTTGTCCCGAAGTTTTTGCAACTACCTTTTCCAACAGTCGAATCATTCCTAAATCACAAGTCTTCCCATCTGCTGCAACTATTCCCTTGTCGCTGATTAACACCGATGCATTTCTATAACCCAACATCACCAATGCGTGAGTTTTTGTTTTGATAGCTTGTCCCAGTTGCTTCTGGTAAGCAAGATATATTCCCGCACCTTCGGGTAAGCACTTAAATTGAGTCAACTCTACCCGCATTCTTCCTGTGGGTGTGGTGAAGTCTGCAAGTATGGTTTTGAGTTGCTTGTAGAAGCTATCTTTATTTTCCAATTCTCCTGGTGGTAGTAAACAAACTAGCGCAAGTCGAAATATTGTACCCAACTGAAGTTTTTGTGAGGTTGCCCAAATCGAAGCCAATGTTTTTGCGATCGCACGTTCGTACTTGAGTTCTTTCAATCCCTCATTGGCATAATACTTAGTTTTTGCCAAATATCCCACAGCAAAGGTTTCACCCATATAATTCACCCATGCTGCATTCTCCGGTTCGGTTGCACCCAGAGTCTGACAAGTTACCGAATCGTCAGAAATTCTTACCACCTCCGGTTCCATTACCAAGGATACTGGAATACTCTGCTTCATCGTGCAATAAATACCTTTGGTTGAACTTCCCCCAAAATCCAAAGCCAAAATTAGCTCTTGAAAAGAATGATTTTTGCGTTGAGTGGTTTTACTCATGGTTTTTTATCAATAAGGGGCAGGAAACTGGAAGGAAATCAAAGGTAAACCAAGGAAAATAAAGGTAGATTATTAGCGAAACTTATCAACTTTTCAGCTATTTTTCGTCGAAATTTCCTTCTAATTCCTTTCCACTGGTTGAATAGACTAGCTCTTGTGGGGAGAGGGTTTGAGTGATAATACATTGGATTAAATGGGAAATTTCAGCTTCTCGATTCGAGAAAATAATCAACGCAGCGTCAAAATCCTGTGTGACAAATTCCAGCTTTTCATAGGTTCGTCGGAGAAACCCACTACACCTTTTTTTGGGATGGTGGCTAAAAAATAATTTGGGGATGACATTAAAAGTAAAATTCGACATAGTTTTTGCAACACCGAATAATGAGTTTTCAATCTCCAAACATTTAATTAACAAATCTGATATGTAAGTCATTGAGTTGATTGACTTGAACCGTGTGCGAAGGAAGCTATTCATAACTTTTGTAGCAAACGAATAGCAGTAATTTCAATAGAACCAAAGAGAGA
This sequence comes from uncultured Calothrix sp., assembly GCA_964242965.1. Classification (GTDB taxonomy): domain Bacteria; phylum Cyanobacteriota; class Cyanobacteriia; order Cyanobacteriales; family Nostocaceae; genus JANNFJ01. The sequence continues at coordinate 10,860 of CAXTCQ010000021.1, forward strand.
TAACGTACTTAGATAAAAAGTGCCCAAAAAATTGCGTATAAAAAAAGTATAAGATGATTAATTTATTTTCAAGAAAGTAAAATATCTTAAATTGCTATATTCATTTTTATATATAGATTACAGTCAGATAACACGAATTAAGCTTTTCTGTGTAATTACTAGTTCCAGGTAGATTTAAAGCTTTTGAATGTAACCAAAAATAACTATAATTTTCAAATTTACTCAGTCTTTATACACAAGTACATGACTAAAAATTTACATACTTATTTTTGATTATACGTAATTAAAAAATATATAGTTTGGGTATTTTTGGGTATTATTGGACATTTTTAGATTTAAATTATTTGGGTTTATAAATGAATACGATAAGAATATATAAAATCAAATATTAATATTTTCGCAAATAAAAATGGAGAATCATCAAATCATGGCTTTTGCAATTTGTCGAATCCAAAAAATCAAATCCTGGGGAGTTTTGGCTCGCAGTGAAGTACATACTTCCAGATTGGTAGATATACCTAATGCCAACCCAGAAATCGGGAATTTAGAAGTTGTCAGAAATTGTGGCAACCTCGATTTAGCAACTTTGGTTCGAGATAAAATCGGTTCCCAAAAAATTCGCTCCGATGCAGTGCTTGCGGTGGAAATGTTGCTCAGTGCCAGTGCAGAGTATTTTCGTCCCCATGCTCCTGATCGGGGTGGGATTTACGATAAACAGCGATTGGATGATTTTGTCGATGCTGTTGTTAAATGGTTAGATAATTCCTGGAGCGATCGCATTGTCCGAGCAGAATTACATTTAGATGAAATCACACCCCATATTCATGCCTACCTCGTGCCGTTGGATGAACGGGGGAAACTCAACTGCAAAGCTTTGTTTGGTACTAGAGTTAAGATGTACGAGTTGCAGGATAGTTTTGCTGCTGCTGTCGCACATTTGGGAATCCTGCGGGGTATCAAGGGAAGTGTTGCCAGTCATCAGAAAATCAGAAAGTATTATGCGGCAGTTAATCAGGATTCTCAGGTTCTCGATTTAGAACGCTGTTTACCTCAACCGCAAGTAACAGAAACCAGCGAAGTTTATAGACAGAGGGTAATTGAGGTATTGAGTCCACAGTTGGAGATTATTAATTACCAGCTAAGGGAACGCTCAAGCATTATCCAACAAAAAGCTCAATTAAAAGAAACCGCATCTAGAAGCGAACTGCTAAGACAGCAGCTAGAGAAGGAATTACGTCTGCTGCAAGCAACCAACGAACGGCAAAATTTACCTGTAGAATTAATAGCTTACGAGCTTGGGTTAAATCCAGATAAGCAATTTCATGGCACTGCAATCGATTTGGTGATGGGAATTAATGAGTGTAACTTCAAGGATACGGTAGTTTGGTTGCGCGATCGCTTTGGTGAAACAGCGATGTTAACTGCGGTTGGGAACCATGCTAGAACACAAGCGTTTAATATTGCCCAACAAAATTCACCAACTTTGTTCGTTCCACCTTTAACCGGGAGTTTCCAATGGCAATTCGTTGAAGATTACCTTCACCAAAAATATTCAATTCCCCAGAAACTCTTACAAACCCTGCAACAAAGAGGTTTGGTATATGCAGATAATTCAGGTAATGCAGTATTTCTAGCTCGGAATCTCGACTTTGAAGCGACGGGAGCTTATTTGTATTCGCTCTCAAACAGCGAAAATAGCTTTAAGTTGCATCCTGGTAGTAGACGTTCCAGTGGTTGGTTTCATTTGAGTATGGGTGGTTCAAACCGTGGAGCTATCTCGTCAGCAATGTTAGTTCCTTCTCCAATCGATGCGCTGTGTGCAATTTCACGAAATGCACCTCATAAACATCGAACATTTTATCTTACCCTCGATAGCGATAGCTCACCATTGCCGTTGGAACTTCTCAAAACTGTACCGAATGTAGTTGCTGCAATGCCAGAACCGAGGATTATGTCGATACGAAAACTTTTGCCCCATGCCACAAGTCCAACAGAATACAAAAAGCAACAGCAGTGTTACTAACCTGATAGTTGCTGTTTTTAAGCCTAAATTTGACCGTTTTGCTAAAATTCAGTGTGACAAGTTAGAAAAGTCACTCTACATTTATTAGTGCGATGGGAGAAAAATAGTCTGAAGTAGAGAAAACGTTGGTAATTGCAAGGATAATGACTTTCCTAAAATTGTTCTGACACTCGATGCTTATTCTCAAAACATACACATTTTAAGCAGCTACTAACAGCTTAATAAGCGTATTAGATGGGGAAAAAATTTAGTTAATATTGTGAATTTTGCGTATATATATCCAAGATTATTACCAATGAGTGTAAATAAAGTATCCAATTTATTGCAATACTTATTTTAATTCCGAGAAAGTATTTAGTTGGGCTTGTAATATTTTTAATGTTTCTGATTTTTTAAGATAGTATAAATTTACTTAAACACAATATAAAGCATGTATAAAGTTGTCGCTATTCTTATTTACCATTCACCTTAGCTGATGAGAATAACGTAACTTTTTTCACGGATTGATAGAGTGTCATCTACTATTTCCATAAATCAAGGTGCAGCAATACCAGGACAATTTGCAATACCCCTACCATAAAGGGAACCTCTACCCTACGGGAAGCTAGCGCAACGAGGAATGGGGAAGTAGTAGGCTGTGGCAAGGCGTTCCGCCAACGTAATTTGCAATTAAACTGCAAACTGCGTTGTTGTCTTCTTGCCTATGCAGCGGGTATTAAGAACAGCGAATTGTTTTGTCTGGTTTTTTCTACAGCTAAAAATACCTCTCGCTAATCAATTCCATCAGACAAATTTATACTCAATCTTTTTAGGTTGGGTCAATTTAAGTTGTTGAGAAAAATGCAAGCAAGTTGGTCGTTTATAAGCCTACCAAAAAGTAAAAAAATGCAGCCAGATATAAATCCCGATCGCGATTCACAGCTACCAAGAGTATCCATTTCCTATTGGCGCTATCATGGTGAATCTTGGAGAGCCTATCAATTACCAAATGGCGCTAAATTGATGAGCGATCGCCAGATGGCACAATTAGTTGGTCAGCCAAAAAAGACTGTGCGGGAATTTATTGAGTCGCAGAATTTAGAAACGATAGATGTACGAGTCGATAATGGCAAGTTAATCCGGGCTTATCCTCTTTCTGTCGCAGCTATTTACTTATCTAAACTTTTAACGTCCGGCGATTTAGATAAACATCCTTTAGCTATTTCCCGGAGGCAATGGCATTCCTTAATCAAAGCACTATCTCAAAAAGAGCCTGGTCGGGGAAATATGCCCAATCCTTGCTTTTTTACTGGTAATTATCGCGTAGAAATGCCGGTGCAGGTTCAACTTGAATTAGAAGCTAATATCAGTATACAAATTTTAGTTTTGCATTCTGGGGAATATTATATCGAATACCAAGAGGGTTTGAGGTGCATCCAACATAACTTGAATTGGTTAGTTAATTATTCACCCAAGAAGGCAAGGATTTTGTCTGGGTTGAAGTTATCGAATGATATTGTGGAATGTCGGGTGAGGACGCAGGAGAAATTTAAGAGTATGTATGCACTTTCACTTCCAGATTGGTTATCGGTGTGGGGATATTTTGTGAATAAAGGAAATAGATATGCGATCGCGCTTTTAAAAGCTTTTGCGAGAGAGGGTATTGATATGCTGATGAAGAGGGCTATTTCTCTTAATCAGTAAAATTATGCTTATAGCTCAAAGATGACCCCTAATTTAAGTTTCACCCCAGAAAGAAGCGATCGCAGGAGCAAAAACCGACGTATCAGGACTTGATGCTGGCTGACAAATATACTTGGCTTGATTCTCAATCGCCAAAATCCTATCTGTATCCCGCACGTACAAAGGAACTATCAACGAGCGTTGCTCCAACAATTCCTCTAATTCTATTTCCATCTCCTTACCCTGATGAAATAAAGTCCGCGCTGCTTTCTCCACTATCCGCGCTAACTCCGCACCCGTGCAATTAACGGTCTTATTGAGAATAATCCGCCATTCCTTCTGTGTCAGCACATCGCCATTTTTGTAACGCGCATCAAACCTGGCAAGATGCATCGTCAAAATTTCCCGACGTTCTATCGCTTGAGGAAATCCCACATAAAATATCTCATCAAATCTCCCCACCCTGGTTAACTCCGGTGGTAGCGCATCAAGTCGGTTAAGGGTTGCGATCGCAAACACCATACTTGTTTTATCCTGTAACCAAGTCAACAGCGTTCCTAAAATTTGCCTCGAACCAATATCCTCACCCAACTCATTGGACGCAGCAAATAGCTTATCGAATTCATCAAAATACAGTACCACAGGGACGCAAGCTTCTACTCGTTCCAACAAGCGTTTGAGATAACTTGCACCACCAGCAATGACGGCTGCGGTATCTACACTAACCAGAGGAAAACCCAATATTTTGGCGATAACATGAGCTGCGAGAGTTTTACCTGTTCCTGGTGGTCCTACCAGCAAACAACCTTTGGGCAGGGGAATATTCGCAGTTCGTGCTTGGGGCAGAAAGTCATATTTAACATTTTCGATATAGTTTTTGAGCAAATCCAACCCGCCAAAATCGGGAACGCTTGGTTTTGTAACAAAATTCAAGTTGAAAGAACGAAAGCGATTTATCTTGTACTGAATTAAGTGTTCGGTAGCCGAATTTATGTTAAATTGTTGGTAGGAATTAACAGCAATATTTAATCCCAAACGTATTTCCGCTCTTGTTAAACCAGCGCCAGCATTTACTAAAGTCGAGATATCTAAATTATTTAGTGATTCCCATATATACTTTGATACAAATTCCTTGATTAAATCGGCAATTTCTTTGTTAGTAGGTAGTGGAATCGAGATACTTGGAATCAAACTGCTCAAAGATTGGGGTAGCTCTACATCTTCTGTTAATAAAATTATTAAATATTTCGATTTATGACTATTTTGAAAATTAAAGTAAATATTTATTAACTGCGAAACTATTTTTGAGGAATCTTTACTGATTAAGGATAATAGGTTTTCAAAAACATAGACTCCATTTGATTCACAATTCAACAAATAATTGAAGTCGATTAAATTATTTTCATAATTAACTTGAACATTAGCACTAAAAAAGTTTATTCTTTGTTGTGAATCGTATTTGACTTGTTTCAAACATCCCCAGTCGGCATTCCACAAGTAAAGGGGAATATTTCTAGAATCGGCACATTCATTCATTATTTGCTCTAATACTGTTACCCGTTCTTGTACCGGGGCCTTAATACATATAATTGGGACACCAGAATCGATAAATAAATTCAATTGCGATAATTGCATGTGTCAAAACTATCTTGATAATAAGTTATTGTTAGCTTGATTAAATTGAGAGTTAATTGCTTCTTTTTTACTGTTGGGTTGTAATTTAGGTAAGATTTGTTCAAAATAGACTAAATCGCGGTCGCTGATATTACTTTTTAATTTTCCTCCTGATTTTTCTAACAAAGTCCCTCGTCCATCTTTGGCATCAATACGCACTTCTCCATCCGGGCTAGCTTGCCATTTATAAGAAAATTTACCATCAATTTCGACTTCTCTTTGTTGAAGCACGGCATATTGGATGAGAGCATTTGTAACTGTCTCCACACGGGCAAAATACTCTGCTTCTTGCTTACCTATAGGGGTAAAAGATATTGGAATAGGTTCACTCCTTTGTAAAGAACGTTGTAATATATCGGTATCTTTAATATGAGTTGGTTCTAAATTCTCTTTCTCAACCCTCACACCTAAAGGAGTCGAACGAAATTGTATTATTTGTCTGTCTGTTGCTAACTCTTTCACCTCATACAATGAACCTTTGCGTTCGATTTGATATTCGCCAGCTTGATATTTACTTTCTCCCGATTGTGTCTGTTGGTTAAATAAAGTTTTGAAAGTAGCCGCGACTCGATGTTGTGTGGAATTTTCTTGATATTCGCGTATTCCCATTTGCACGGCAGAATTAACGCTACTGAATACAACAGAAATATTATTAATTGCTTGCTGCCACCATGATGTATTCTGTGGTTGTTGTAATCTTTGCTCAATTAACTGTTGATATAAACTACGTTGATGTTGCAATGCTTTTATTTCTGCCTGTAACTGCTCAACCTCAGCATTTAATAGCGTTTTTAACGGGCTAGGTTCTAATATTTCTAAAGATTGTTTTACTCGTGTTGAGCCAGGAGTTGTTAATAAATTCGCATCTGCACTAACTTTTGACTCTTGAATATTATCAGGTGATGAAAATTGTCGATAATCAGTTTGGTTGTTTTTGTCCCTACCATCCAAATTGCTTAAATTTTCTAAATTTTCAGAGTTTTTAGTTTGAGTAGTTTCCGGTAACAAGTTATTAACGATTACTCGACCTTCATTATCGGACTGCAAAACAATTTGCCTATCTAATTCAACTCTCTTGTTAATTGCTCCCTCTACTACCTCCCCAACTTTTGTTGAGCGTAATTGTTGCAATTCGGTAATAAGTTGAGGATTTAAAAGCTGTCCCGAAAAAGAAGAAACTTCATCACGAAATTGATTGCCGTCTCGCCCGTAAACTAACCTATCCGCATCAAATATTTTTAATCCCTGACGCTCATTATTATTTTGTTTGGCATCTAATATGGTTCGTAATAATGCTTCAATTACTTGCTCATAATGCTGTTGGATTGTGGTTGCATCACTCGAATCAACAGTAAAAATATCAGGCATTATCAAAATCCCCCTACCTCACTGAATATTTGCAGACGGTTAATGACAATTTCATAACCGACATAAAAAACAGCTAATTCTCCATCAAGCAGCCAAGCAATGAAATTACTTGGCTCTTGAGCGTTTCGATTACATTCATAAGATAAACATCCGTAAATTCTCCCAACTAATAAGCCATATTGGTCAAATACTTCGATAACTTCTGGGCAATAATTTTTATCTATTAATGGCTTATCAATGGTTTCAATAATCATTTCTAGCCATTTAGGATAGCGTGACAAAACAGAGAAAATATCTGGACTACAATTAACTTGAGATGCTTGCATAATCCCTCTAAAATACATTGGAAAGTTCTTCAGGAGATGCCAGAGAAATTGATTCGGGAACAGGAAATAATTGTTCTGCTAACTTGCGACGCTCTAAAAATTGTTGAGAGCGTTCCAAGTCACTTATTTGTAACGAATTATTTTGAATCAACCTCTCACGCACAAAATTCCACTTGCTTTGCGACCAATTCATTTGTGCAATATCATCCTTTGGAACCCTCACCGACTGTAGTAGAGGAACATAAGCTTCCGTGCCGCGAGTGTAAGCAGGGTTAATAATCACTGCCCTACCCGTGCCCATCTTGGCAAACTGCGCTGGTTCCAATAAATGGCGTTTTTGATGGTGTTCGTTAGAACTATGTGAACCACCCCCTTTCCCCGTACTACGAGATTTAGAATTGAACTTGATTTCCATTTCTCCCAAGTAATCGCTGAACAACTTCGCGGACTCTGGGTCTTGGGGGTTGAAAATAAACTTGGTTGCAGTACCTCCCAAAATTGCCCGTGCTAATTCCTTACCGTAAACTTTCTCAAGCTGGGCAATGTTTTGATACCCTAAAATACCAACAAAACCATCTTCACGTCCCTCATTTAACCAATTGACAAGGGCTGGTAAATAAAAGGTGGGTAACTCGTCTAATGCGACTATCAAAGGGTCAAAGCGCGGTACAGTGCGAGTAATGTTGCGCGTTACAACCATGTGGAGGATTGCAGCCAGTAGAGGACTGACAATATCGCGGTTGTTACGGTCTAATCCAAATACAATTAACTGTTTGCCGTCTAAATCTAGTGGTAGCGTTGTTCTACCGCAGAAAGCGCCAACAAAATCGCGTTTGAGAAAACGCTGAAACATTCGTTGGGCAGTACCGATGATAGATGCTGCCGTTTTTTCAGAATCCTTGACGCTGATTAATTGCGAAAGTGGGCGCGAAGTCCATACCTTAAGCTTATCTTTGGAGGCTGCTTCGAGTCTTATGGGTAAGTTCGGTAAGGATAAAATTGCTTGTGCCATCATTAAATCGCAGTATTTATCCTCGCCTGTTAGGGTTTTAATCGCCTTGGTAACGAGCAAAATCCCTTCTACCAGCGAGTCTCCTGCTTCCTCGAAAAACTTATCGCTGCTAGCGTTTCCCCCACGGTCGAAGTTGCGGGATATGACTTGCGTGAGTTGTCCGGCTGCGATTGCATCCTCCTCATCCCTCAATAAATCCAAAGGGTTGCAAGTTTCACTCTCAGGAAACCCCGGTGCAAAAACCCTAACAGTGTAACCACGTTTCATTGCATAGGCTACAGCCCGTTTTGTTTGTGCGGGAAATTTGAAGTCGTAAAGCAACATCGGAAAGCCTTGGTCAAAAGCACTACGAATTAAAGGGTCTATTACAGAGAAGGTTTTACCGGAACCAGCTGCACCAATAACGGCGATTCCTCTTTGGGCATCAGCAACATAAAGGCTTGAATTGGATTTCAAGAATTGCTGGTAAAAAGTTGGTTTGGTTTTGAGTAAACCAGCCTCATACCATTGTTGCTGGAGGCGCGATCGCATGGAACGAGGAGTACCAACGTACAGTGCAACTGAATTACGAGTTGGGTTTGATATTTGTTTTTTTGCTTTACATGCAGCCCTTGATTTTTCTCGACTACCTCCCCAATAGCTGGTGGCAACTTTACCTCTATAGTTACTTCCTGAAATCAGCTTACAAATACCAATGACAGCAAAACAACCTAACAGCAACAGCCCAGATTGTGATTTAATTAAGCTTGGTAATCTTTCAATTTGTAGATTTTGCCCATAACTTGCTTGCTGTGCTTGGGAATAATTTGACACTGTTTTATTCCTCCAATTTTAAATTTGTACCTACCGCATTTAGAGCCTGATTGAATCGCACGTAACTTCTACCCTGATAACAATATTGAGTACGAGATACTATATTTACTATCGCTGTATTTTGCGTAATTACCAAACACGGAAAACCCTGATTAACAGTATTTGAAACTTGAATCAAATTTTCTTGGAGAGGCAAATTAGGATTAGCAATTAATTCTAAAAGCGGTTTTCCTGACTCGTTATAAACTGAATAAAAGCACCCGCCAGTACCGCAAAGCTGGGGTGAGCGAAAATCAAAAATATATAAGTTTCCTGTGCCTTGAGATGAAACTTGCATAACTTTGATTGATGAAACATGAATATAGCGTATTGAATCTTGAGATAACACCTTTTTAAGAAGAGGCTTCGGTGTACTGTCCTCAGCACTTTCCCAGGTGGGTGCGCGACTATTTTTCAACGAATTGACGTTTGAAATTGATACATTAACAACTATGAACGCTACGCATAGAATCAAAGCAATCGCATACCCACATTGCATTTTACTTATTGCTTGATTTTTACTCAATTGCAGTTTAGAGTATTGGCGAAAAAATTGTTGCATAATTAGATTTAAAGACATCCCAGTGATTGCAAGTTTTTCAAGTATTTAGCAGAATTTTTTTCTCCGTATTCTTTAACTGAATTTTCTCCACTGACATTATTGACTGGTGTATCTACAGGAATGCTCGCACCTGCAAATTGCATTTGAGCAGCACGTTCAATTAATCTGTTACCAGTGAAAGCTTTTCCTGTATTTGGGTCAATTTGTTGCGATGCTGTTGATAGTAAATTATTCGTTTGGGATGCAATCAAAGATTGCTGTTCTGTGGGCGAAAAATACTGCGTTATTTCCTCACCACTAACTTGTTCTCCTGCGGACAATTTGCTCAGGAATTGTGACCCACCAGTTTTACTTGAGATAATTTTCCTGACATCAGGACGATATGACATAAACTGCATTGCACCAATCGCACGACCGCAGTTACCATCAGAATCACAAACATAATTTCCAACTGAGTTATAATTACCGTCAGTACCGGATACTGCGAAACTCAAAGCATCAATATTAGCACCAGATGAATGAATATTTTTACAATCTCCTTTTATTGCTGGCATTAAATTAGATACAGTATCTCCAGAAGTAATTGGAGAATTATTAAAGGTAAATCCACTACTTTTTAATCCTGTAGATGTCGAAACAGAATTTTTGCTACTTCCATCAATTGCACCTAAAAATATTGGTTCTTTCTCCCTATAGGTCATAAAGGGAACGGGACCGATAAAATAAGGTGTACATCCCAAGTCAACAAAATTATTACGCATACAAACTCGCAAGAACAACGATTGAGAAATCATTCCATCTACTTCCGATACATCCCAAACAACTACCTTAAAAGCATCGCCAAAAATATTCCTTCCTGTTGGTTCTTTTCCATCATTAACCGAACCAAGAATACCTTTACCACCTTTGACTAGCTGATATTTCCCGCTAACCCAAGCTTTACCATTAACAGCAGGTGAACCAGATAATTCTGTATGGGCACAATCTGTTGTACATGGCACAGCAAAGCCTTCTTTATCGCTTCCCGAAATGGTGCGGTTCCTTTGTTGTTCGTCGGTTCCAAAAGCGACATCGACAATTCCGACTTCTGCACCGACGGGGTTAATGGGATTAGGGAATTGGGAGAAAGGAACGTTTGCTAGTCCAGGAATTTCGCCGATGTAGACTCCTTGCCATTTTTCAAAACTACCAATAGGGGTCGCTGTTAGTCCAGGAATCGAATCTAGATTGTAAGATTTTAAATTCAATGATGACAAACTCAATTTACCCAAATGCGGAGATTGTTGTAATAAATTTCCAATAGTTTGGTTAGCATCAAATGAGCTTGATAAATCTTGAACAAGTAAATCTAAAATTGGTTTTACTTCCGAAATAGGAAAGTCTTTTAAATTAGGGATGGCTTCAACCAAGCTATCCAAGGTTTGAAACCTTATTACACCAAAAGTTTCTAAGTTTACTTTTTGGAAATTTTGGTTATCAATTTGAGAAATATCGGTGAGTGAAAACTTTTGGAGTTTGAAAGAATCTTGAAAATCACCCAACATTGCAAATGAATCTGGCTTTTGTCCAGCATTCCAATTACGAGAAGGGTCATATCCTAATTTATCTATGACATTTACAGGTGCTTGAAATGAGCCAGATTCCCTAATTGCTGGCATTTTAGCAAAGCTTATTTGACCCCAGTCAGGTAGGCGAGTATTTTGCCAAGTGACTGTAGGTATTTCTGTTTGTTGTGGTCGAGGACTCGATATACTTTGTTGTTGCGATATAATCAAAACTGTGCCGGAAATTAATATTGATAAGCTTAATCCCGACACCAATGCAAAATACTTCTTTGGTAATTTCATGACCTTCAGGAGCTAAATAATTGAATTATTCTGAATGATTGATGAGGCGTTGCCGTAAAGCTCCACTATTTCCTAACTCAATCAAGCGATTCACTAACCGTAGAGAAATTCCACTTTTACGGGCAGCATTATTTATGGATTCTCCTGTTTTCAGATTTGTTATAAATGTTTCAATTCGCTTCCATAAACGAGAGTTAGGCAAAATTAAACGTTGGTGCTGGGCACTCTCCAGCCCCTGACTGATAAGTTGCAAATTCGTAATATTTATGGGAAACAGGAAATTTTTACGTTCAAGTTCTTCTGTTTGTGCTGGTGTTACCTCGATGGTATGGTACTTAGGTGTCGTATCCCCCATTGCGATACGAAACAAATACACCCTTCGTCCGGAGTTTCCTTTTGCAATTACCGTAAGTAAGCTTGTATTTGTCTGGGGTAATTGGGGCATTTTCAAAGGGTTGACTCTTCGCAAATGTATTACTGTTGCCCCTTCGCGTTCGCACTGCTGTCCTAATCCTGATAAACAACCATCTACATCGAGGGATGCTAAAGCCGGATTATCCAACCACACCTTCTCAACTATCTCGCCACTTTTGATAAAGGAAATGTTTACGCCATATCCTGGTGACAGTTCAATTTTGGGTATGTCACTGCCACTATTTCCAGTTGCTACATCAACTGAAATCTTTCGTAATCGTTGTTTAGGCTGAGTATCACTATTCGCTTGGACGCTGACGGCTGGCGAAATAGTCAAACTGAGCGTAGTGAAGATGACAACCAAATTACGCAGTAAAGCCTTCATAGTTAAAAGTTTTAAAATTGAAATGACTGATTTACAAAGACTTGAACATTCGTACCAGCTTTGACATACCAAACCTCTTCCTGTTGTTGATTTTTCTGTAGTGCTTGCTGATTTCGCTGGAGAATTTGTTGAGTTAATGGTTCAAATCCACCTTCTAAAACTGCTCCCAGGATATTAGAACGACTCCTTCTAATCGAAGAGAAAGAATTTATACCACCCAATTCACTATTTGTAGATATTTGCTCCTCCTTGGGTTGGTTGAGAACTTTACCAACTTTAGCCAAAGAACCAACAGCAAAGGTTTCTACATCTCGTGCGGCAATTTCCCCACCTTTGTCACCCCACTTTGATGCCATCAAGGGTTGACCGGAATTTCCACGAATAGCGATCGCACCTGGTGGAAGAATATATTCTTTACCATCAAGTACAACCTGTGTAGCTTCCATTTGAACAAATCCCGATTTTTGAATATCAGTAATTTGAACAATGATTTGAGTATCCTTTGGTAAAATCACCAAATTATCTTCTGTAGTTAATGGCTTAGTAAGTTGGACTATAAACTTTTCATGTTTGTTTTGATTTGCAGAATTATTAGTTGAATTTTTACCCCAAATCAGAGGTGTTAATAATTTTCCATCACCAGATATACCTACTGTTAATTGCTGTATTTCTTGATTTTCAATAATTGCTGCTTCTTCAGCATGAAGCGGTTCAAGTTCCGAATTATTGGCTGTTGCAACTGCTTGATTTGATACTGATGAAACTAACGTAGCACGGGGGGTTATTGGAGTTTGTCGTTCCTTAACTGGGGTATCAACCGTATTTCCATTTGGTCGCTCGTCAGTTTTAGACGCAATTTCGGTACTGCCATAACTTCCTAAACGGCTAATTTTCACCCATTCCTCCATTGGGTCAGTTGCCTGTTGTTTAGAATTAATTTGTTTGCTTACTTTGTTTTGAACTGGCTGAGACTGGCGAACAGATGCAGCGCGAGGCGGATTATATCTAATACTTTGAGGTATTTGGCGAGGTACATAGGCAACTTGATTTCTAGGTATCTCTCTTGAAGTTATTCGACTAGGAGGACGCTTGTTTAATTCCTTGCTAGGTTGAACTTTAGGTTGCCTCATAGTAGTTTTTTGATTTTTTGAATTCTCCACCGAATTGATTTTTTCAGCTTGACTCCCTAATGCTAATTCGGCTTTTAACTTTCCTGTTTCTGTTGATTCGGAATTATTATAAATTTCTACTTTAGGCTTAGATAATTCTTGGTTGGCAATTGTTGGTGCAATCCTTGGTTTACCTGACATAATACTATTTAAAACCGTCGCACCAGCCCCAAATACCACGAGCATTACTAAACCGACTGCACCAAATTTAGCAAAAGGATTGCCATGAAAAGTAGGCTGGGTTTTGCCTAGTTGAGGGTCATCAAATAATTCGTGTGTTGCAATTGGATTTGAAACTTCAGTTTCATTCTCTGTTCCTTCTCCTAATACTTCATCTTGCTCGACAAACTCAGCTTGATTTTGTAGTTGATTTTCATAATTTAAACCAAGTAACTTAGCAAAACTCGCTTCATCCCAATTTGGATTTGAAGCATTATGCTCTATTGAGTTACTTTCGTTTTCATGCGACTGCATTACAAATTCTCCTGTGGTAAATCCCTCATTGCATATATTTCTAAACCACTACTCCGCACTTGGTAAATTACTGCCGCTAACCCAATAGAATTTGCTGGTGATTCCGGAGCTTCTACTGATCTGACAAATATCTCTTTATTAAATGGAATTACTTCTCCTAAATTATTACCCTGGTCAAAAACTGTAAGATTGGCAATCATTTTTACTTTCCATTTTCCTGATTCAATTTTTACAGGCGATTGAACTGAAAGCGGAACTAAAACGACTTGGGTTTTACCTTTAAAAACTCCCTGTGGTGTGATTGAAGCAAGTACTTTTAAAAACTCTTTACGGAAATCCTCCGATAATGCATAGGATGCTTGCCATGCTGCCGATGCAACCTTGTTTCCTTTTAACCCACGTTCCCCAATATGTATACCGTTATCTGGTTTAGGTTTTGCAGCTTCTTCAACAGTGCTAGGTGGAAGCGTTCCCGCCCAATTCATCATTAAAATCATAGTGTCAGAAACGAAACGAGATACTACTTGGGGAGTGCGATCGCTATTCCCCAAAGGTGCTACTTTTATCGCAGAACCTGTTTCTAATTGCACTAAAGAAGGTGGTGGCTTTTTATTTAACTGTGAATAAGAACCGTAAATTAAGAACAGCAAACAAAATGTCAGAAGATGCAATCCAAAAGTCCCAACCGCAAATAAGGCTAAAGTATCACCAGTGGAAAACTTTTTAGACGCACGATTTAAAAATCTAAGTCGTTTATTTTGAGTAGATTCTGAATCGAAATTTGCCATGCTAATTTTAAGATTTATTAACTATTCTTGTCACTAAGGTAGAAACACCAAAACTTGTAATACTCGAAAAGCTTCTAAAAATCGCCATCCCTCCACCTGCGGCTAAAACTACAGATAAAATTGGGGCAAGAATTCCGATTGCAAATGCAAAAATCATCGGGTCGTTGTTATCGGCATTCAGCACGATTGTGGAAACTAAACCAGAAATAATGTTGAAACAAAGCTTAATCATCCCTACCGAAAAGAAACCTGTTAACCAAGCGAAAATAGCTTTTTGACCGACGGGAAGCAGCGAACCTCCCACAGCCAATGGTCCGAGTAACGCTGTTAGTAACAGGCAAATTTCGATTATCCATTGGAATGCGATCACCGTCGCAAAAAGCCAACCCCTTACCGTTAGCTGGAAAATATTGGTGTTGAAAAAATCGCTGACACTTTTGAGCCATTCGGGACGGTTGTCTTGGTCTAGTCCAGCTTCGATTTGTTTAGCTTGTTGTGAGGCATTTTGCAGGCATTGGGCTTGTTGGCTTGGATCGGCTATGGTATTACATTGATTAACCAGTGATTGAATTGCATCTCCAGAACCCGTTTTGAGCATTACTTGTTGATAAGCTTCTTGCAGTTGGATCGAAGCAGATGTCGATGCTAAAAGGGTTTGGTTAGTTTGGTTAATGATTGTTCTTAACCCTTTTGTCGCATTCGCTAATGGCTGACCGTTGTTTGCTAATAAAACAATCACAACGATTGTCCATATTATTTCTGTAAATCCCTTGGAACTGTCCCCGTCAATCATTTCTTTCGTCCACTGGACGATGAAAATTAGGAGAGTACCAACTGCGAAGAAGATTCCAAGGTTTGCGATCGCACCATACAATCCCCCTTGCAACACGTCATCCCACAACTTATCAATTGACTGGGCAACAGCTTCACTTGCTGCAATCCCATCTTGAGTGATAGTAGAAGCAGCCTGTCCTGGGTTTGGGGGTTGTGCTTGGGAAATAAATAGCCCATAGTGCGACAAATAGAAGTGCATCACTGGTATCCTCTTTGCTAAAACAATTTAGCTTGTGATGCTGTACGTAGATTGTTAAATCCCTGACCAACAACTTCTTTTTGTTGTGCCTGATTTTGACCATCTAAAGAGCGAGAAATATTAGTTAGATTCAGATTCGCTAAATCCTGAGATTGTTTTGATTTCAACGTGTCAGTTCGTATTGCTCCCAAAATTCCCGCTATTTGAATATTTTGTTTAGCCATACGTTTCATGACATTTTGAGTCACAACATCATCTTGAGCCGCTGACCCCGAATCCTCAACTTGTTCGATGGAAGTTTGAGTTTTTTCAACTTGCTGTTTTGTACGTTCTTGCCCCTCCTTACTCAAAGTTATATCCGCAGAGGCACGAGTAATTTGACGGTCTATTTCATTCGTAGCTTTGTCAACACTATCGACCGCACTATCATTGACCGCTGCAATCTCTTCAACTTTTTCTCTCACTTCTGTTGAATCCGGTAAACCTAATGCGCCAACAGATTCATTAACTGCTGTTTGTAAATCTCCCCTTATTGATTTTGATAAATCACTTAATTTGCGAGAAACTGTTGAGGAAATATATTTATCTAGAGAGCCTAATTGCTCTTGCCATTGGTCGAATACTCCTGCTAGGGGATTCGATATCTCTAATGCATAAGCACTTGAAATATTAATTGTCGCAATTGTCAAAGCCCCGATAAATATTACAACTCTCCTTTTTGATTTCATAAATCCTTTCACCAAAAATAAAGTTCAGAAATGGAAAAAGAAAAATTTTACACTTGCGCCACTGCTTACTACCTTCTTCAAATTGTTTCAATCAATTGCTTAGAAAATGCTGTAAGTGCCACAAATTTATCCGAGTATTTCGATAATGCCAATGTTCTATGCTCTTGTTCCGAGGGATTATTTGCCACTGCTGCTAGTAAGTTAAATGCTGGATAATAACGACAACTCGTAAATATTCCATTATCATCTAGCAACCATTGTGAGTAAAATCCTTTCTTTTTTGGGAAAAAACTTTCGGTCGCATTGCGAGAAATAATCTCCTGGGGGTACTTCAAAATGTTCGCAAAGCTATCTACAGCAGTGGGTTGAATACGCCCAATTAATCGAGTAGTTAGGTTTTGAAAAATCTTTGACCCAGATGGACATTTGGCAATTGTATCTGGGTCTTGAGCGGATAAAATAACCCTGATTCCTGCTTTTGCTCCATTGGCGCAAAGTCTACCAACTAGTGCCGCGATCGCATCAAATTCAAATAAAATCGGGCTTTCATCAATGAAAAAGATACTGGCAGGAGCGGCTAATGCACGGCGTAATGCCGCACTATAAGCACTCAGACTCAAAATTGCTGCATCTTCATCGTTGGATAAATTACGCAAGGCAAAGATGAGTAAACGCGCATCGCTGCGGAAAGTAGAAGGTTGTGCTAAAGCTTGCCCAACCCGCGATGAAAGCCAAAATCGTAAACGCAACCTAATTGTTTCTAAAGCGGCTTTGGTGTCGCCAGTTAAGGAATCTAACCGCAATCGTTCGTGGGAGCAGAAACCGAGAAAATCATGCAATGTCGGCATTGTAGACCATTCTTCGGAACCAAAACCGTTGGTGTATGCCCCAGCATAGCGATCGCGTATTAAGTCATCCCCAAAAAACGCTTTCAAAGCCAAGGCAATAATCGATCGCACAGTATCTGTAAGCACCTGAGACTCTGATCTACCGGAGGCTCGATGATTACCTGAAACCATTGCCAGTATTGCAGTTGCAAGAAAATCTTTATAATCTTCAAACCTTTCTTGTTGCAATTTTGGTGGTAAAGAGCGTAAATTTGGCAACTCGAACAAATTACTCGACTCCTTAGCAATGTCAAAATAAGCCCCATCTTTACCCATAAATCGGGTGTAGTCGGTAAAAGTGCTAGTTCCATCTGGTTTTGGATAATCCATTGCGACCACGGGCATTTCATGTGCCAATGCTTGGGTGAGGATTCCAGAAGCTAAAACACTTTTACCTGCGCGAGTCGTGGCAAATAACCCTAGATTCTTATGCTGGTTGTACAAATCTAGGAATACGGGTGTACCTCCTTCTTCTGCAATTAATTCAAAACCGCTATCATCCCCGGCTTTGGTTCTTACCAGTGGCATTAATCCCGGAACTTCACCACTTAAATAGACTAACCTTCGATTAAAAGGCGCGGTCATCAAGCGTTCCCAAACAATGGGCAAAGTTTGTAGCCAGATTCGCCAGGGATATTCGGTTTCTCTGACAACCCAAGCGGGACGGAGAAAGCACGATTGTAAATAACGACAAGCTTCATCTAATTGTTCGCGGGTTTTACGGTGTACCAAAAACACCGTCGCTACATGGATGGGAACAGCACCTTCATAAAGTTCCTCCTGTGCCGCAACAGATTTTTTGATATTGAGTAGAGATTTTACGTCAACCGAGTTTTTATCTTGTGCGATCGCAGCGGATGTATTTGCCTGCTTGGTAAGGCGCTGCATGTTAGTTTTCACCAACGTTTCCGAAGCTCGCATCAACTGACAGTAAATCTCGGTATCGTAAACCCTCTCTCTGGATAAAACCTCCCACAAATAACGAAGTTGTCGTTCTTTATCCACCCAACCACCGGGTTTATCCACGAAGGTGAGCGCTGCAATGTATTTTTCTTGGAGATGCACCCAACGACGATCGGCGATGGGAATGGAAGACTCGGACTCCATGAGGAAAGATGTGGGGGCGACATCTGAGTAAACTTCCTCACGCAATCCGTTGTTGTCGAGAGTCAATAGTTGGGGAATTGGGCGGGGTGGTGTGGTGTTAAATCGCTGCCAAAGTTCTGACCAAAGTGTATCGGCAGTCAAGGGGCGGATATCTAGCCCCATTTTGTTTGATAGTAATTGTTCCCATAATTGAAATCCGTCGGTAAAAGATGCGTGTATTAGACGTTCGATGGCGATAAATTGTAGTTCGTTGATTTCTCCTGTAAAGGATTTCCACGAGCGTTCTAATTTCAAGAGAACTTTTTCAATCGCATCGCTCGTACCAGTGCTATTGGTTTCAACTGTGTAGGTGCAATACAAACGTAGAGTTTTAGGTTTACGAACTCCTTGAATTGTTAGTTGTTGTGTCCTGCATCGTTCTCCCATCAGGAGATATTGCAGTTCTTTATTCGGTGCGATGTCAATTAAATTTTTGAGTTGTTGCTGGCGTGCTGTATCGTTGGTAAACGAACCCAGATGGATAGTTAAGCGTTCCCCGGATGGTAAATCTTTTAATCCTGATTCAATCGCATCGAAAACTGGGTCAATTTGTTCGGTGCGTAGCGTGGAATGAATGCCCGCACATTCAAACCCAAATTGAATGCAGTAGTTATCAACACCCTTACGTAGTAGATAAGCTCCAACCGAACGTCCTTGGAGGTTGATTTGCAACATTGAAAAGGGTGCAAATGAATCTTCAAGAGGCGTTAATTTAACTTTCTGCTCTCCATTATCTACAATACGTTTACCAACTTTATACTTCATTATTTGCTACCGTTTGATTTTGTAGAGTACTCCTGTAAATCCAATATTTTCTGATATTTCACACGAACTCGCGTCCAATGGGGGGTTGCAACAAATTTAGATAGAATATGCCAAGCGCCATTCGCAGTAAGAATCCACCATGTTGCTATTCCCCAAGCTGCCGCACCACAAGTCAAAATCCAATTCAGTTTCAATAAACCATGCGCCAAGTAATAAGATAATCCACAAATTATTACCCAAGGAATTAATTGGTCTGCGGGGAATGGTCCAATATTTGGTTTTTGTCCAAGGCTAGTGTTAACTTTCCGGTATTTTGATTTTTCCATTACTTAACCTCCAGTTCCACCTCCACCAATAATCAAATTCGCCAGAATATCACCCATTGTCACCGCAATCAAAATAATCATCGGTGTTCGGGCTAAATTCGTCCAATCTTCGTCCTGACGAGCTGCTTGAACAACCCGTACTAAAGAAATTCCCAGGTAAAGTATGAATAGTCCTCGCAGTACGTTAAACGATAAAACAATTGCTTCATCTGCACCCGTAAATTGCCCAGTCATCCAAGTTTCGGCACTTTGAAAAAATTGCGCTTGTACTGGAGTGGAAAGAGCATCTAGCAGTAGAAATGTACCAATAACTGTTAATGCGGATGAAGTTATTTTGTACCTTCGTGAAAATTTTGCGATTGTGTCGAAGAACCCGTTTAACTCGCGTCGAAAAAGTATTGCGATCGCTCCCAATGTCAAAATAGCCAATGTCGAAATTCCAATCAAACTTAGGTGAATGACTACATCTAGGATTGTCGTGGTGGTTGCTGTCAAAATTAGCTGGTATGGGCGAGCTCGATCTCCTTGACGCGAGCTTGAATATGAAGACGGTTTCGAGAGCATAGGAATCAAAACAAAACTTTCTATACCCATAGTTAACTTTCGATTTATTGAATTTACATCAACCAATTGCGGGATATTTAACCCTTATTTTTATCCGATTGAATAATTTTAAAAGCAGGTTTTATTCATAACTGAATACATCTGTATAACTACTTTCTTCTCAAATAAATAGTCTTTAGCAATACATTCGCCTATGTGCTTATTCTTGAATTTAAGACAAAATATCACATTTAAATTTGCGTAGTATACATAGAATATATGACATAAAGGCAATTGTTAGTGATAAATTTTCCACGATTCACTTTGTCCTCATTACCAACAAGTTTGTAGCTGCGATTTCCCTTGGTATCAGGAGCCACCATTTTTAGGTAATCGACTATTAACAGTCCTTATTTTCCTTCTCTGGCTTGAACTTTAAAATCAAAGCATATTGGCAAGCTCATCGATTAGTTGTTTCCAATATCCAAGCCAATAAAAAGTACAGTGTTCGGATATTATTTGTAATTTTATACACATCCGCGATATATTTGAAAACGAAAATATTTTGCTGTATCTCTTGCTTGACAAAGATTTGGAAGTAGCTAATTTTTCTTTTAACTACGTATTATCTTTTGAATTATTAACAAAATATTATACAGCTTGATATTTGCTGTTAATTCTTTTAAAAATAAAAAATTGTCAAAAAATAGATAAATATGTATAAATAGTTCAAAGTGCAGGGTTTGTGTCTAACTTTATTTGTTTTGACTTCAAAATCTTCAAAATTATCAAAGTCCGATTGCGCCAAATCAAGCTTTGAATTAGAGCTTCATCATCACTCGAATTTGAATAAATTTGTTAGTTAGAAGCATCTTAAGTTCTGAATAACTTCTAACTAATAATTTTCACTTCTCACTAATATTTTTGACCGATACCTCAGAATTCAAGTCGATCGCCCTCAGGTTGATAAACAATCTTGTATTACTTATCGAATCTCGTATGGAAGTTGGAAGCAATTTGTACCTCGCTAATAAATGGTACGAGCATTAGGAAAAATACCTAAGACTAAAGGATTTTCTGGTATGGAAAATGTTCCAAAAAATATGATGTTGCAGCATTATCAGTTGGTAAATAAGCAAATAGCAGCAGAAATGACTGGCTTATCTTCTGAAACTTTGAAAAAATATCGACTTGAAGGAATACTTCAAAAAGATATCCATTGGGTTATTATAAATTCAAGAGTGATTAGGTACAATATCTCGCTTGTACTTGATTGGATGCAAAATAAAGATAGCAATCCTCAAGCGCATTTAAGAGCAATAGAAAGCTATTTAGCCTCTCTTCCATCTGGGCAGAAGAAGCCACGAGCTTGATGGACACAAGTAATCAAAGGAATTATCAGTATGTTCAAATTGCGAATCGCAAGTTGGCTGAAATGAAGGCTAGGCAAATATAGTTGGATATTCTCTGTAACAATTTCGATGTGACGTTGGAAAGGTACAAGCCCCAATCTCAGCAGGTTGTGTTTACACCATCTGACGACAATAAGACTCATACTTCCTTGGCTGATTTGTGGGATAGCTATACAGATTAAACCCATCACCTAAATAGCGATCGCTCACCTTGAAACGTCATAATAATGCGATGGTCAAAGACCGCTCCTCCGGAGCATCGCACATCAATCGGGATAAAATCACAATGATTATACTGCCCACGGGTAAAAACTGGACTTTTGTCATGCTGAACCCTTCACTTCGTTCGAGGGCAGGCTCCGCGAAGCGCAGTGTAGCATCTTAGAGATTCTAAGCGCAAAACGCACGCTTTGCCTACACTTCGCTCAGAATGATAGTTTTTAACCGTTTTTAGTATAATCCTCTACTTCCGGCTCACCGATTGTCTGCTGTGACGCATGACGAATATGAAGAATTCTCACCGTAGGAACGGGCTGGTCATCAAGAACTGTAAATAGAATCCGATAAGTTTGTTTTCCTTGCCCGTAAAGAAGTTGACGAATTTCTTGGCTAAAAAAGGCATCTTCACGAGCGATCGCACAGCGCCGAGGCATTTCTTGGAGAGAAATGATCGCGTTAATCAGCCCTTGATACCAAATTTGGGCGCGATCAGCTGTGGTAAACTGAGACAAATTTAAGAATGCTGCGTCCGCTTCGGCTTTCGCAACGCTTGAGAAATCAATCCGGTACGTCATGCTTCAAGCGACAATCCGTATTTTTGGTTTTGTTCGGCAATAAAGTCCTCTAAACTCGAAAATTGCCCTCGTTCAAAATCATCAAGCCCACGTTGGATTCCCTTTAAAGCCTCAAAAAAATCTCGATCGTCCAAACTCAGCCCCAAAGCCAGAACGAAGAGCGCCATTTGCGAAATATCTTGTCCGGTACTTTCGGCACGCTGTCGCAACAGCGCCTCAATTTTCGGTGGCAGATCGAGCATAATGGACATTGTTGATTTTCCTTCAGCGATACTGGTTTTATTATAGCGATCGCACCTTCCTGTTCCGCGATCGCGCAAAGCATATTCCCAAGGGTGACAACCAAAATATAACAATTACTATATTTATTAACCTTGGACATACAGGTGGAGAAGCGTGCCCTACTGATTGGATGGCATAGTTCGACGGTTGATGTCGATATTCGTCTAGACCCCGAACCCCTGGGTATTTTTCAAGCAATTGCTAAACTCAAACAGGAATTGAATATCAATATCGAACTGGCTTCCCCGCAGGATTTCTTACCTCCTCTTCCAGGGTGACGCAATCAGGGCGGTCGCATCATGTCAATAAAAGGATTTTCTTCTCAATAAGCTCAAGAATAGTCGCATTAATAGCTGCTTATTGACAGAGTTTTTGCGTAGGCGTAGCCCGTCGTAGACATCGCTTTAAGTCTGAGAATTAAACCAAACGTTAAAAGCTGATTTTTTCGTTGGTTCTTAACCTTGGTTTCGATCAAGAGTAATTTAGATGCGTTTGCCCTGGTGACGCAATCGAAGTGTATTTATTGGCAAACAAGGTAAAATCTCGTTTTATCATTATGACTTTGCAGCCCAAGCTCTTTCTAAACTCAGAGAGAGGATTTGAGCGTGACATTAATGATGTTCAAGCGATGTACGAACAGAAATTATTCTCCTCTCTAGAGTTGCGCGATCGCTTGCTTTTCCATGGAAGCATGTTCGTTCGGCGTTATCGGCTCCTGCCGCCGTTGACTGTTGGCTGCGATAGCGTGGAGCCTGCCTAAACCAGGCAAGCGCTGCCGCAGTTGTAACGCAAAATTTAATCCTGTCTGATAAAACGCTATCGGGTGATGTTTACCTGTTTGCGATTTTGTGTTCGCAATAAAGTTGTATCCATACTGTCAGTACAGAAAAAGCAAAAGTGATTAGATTTACTCTATTTTTGGATCTAAATATTGTGTTCGACAAGAAAAGTCCACGCGATAGCGGCGAAAGTCTTTTTAGTAAAGGAATAGAGCTTCAATATGTGTTTTGGAAGCAGTCTCTAAATAAATGGTGTAAAGATGGTGTAAAATTCAAACTGAAGCCTAAAATCCTTATATAAAAACATTTATTCCAGGACTGAAAATCCTCGTGTCACGAGTTCAAGTCTCGTTCCTGGCATTATCACCAAAACCCCTGAAGCATATAGCTTTCAGGGGTTTCTTATTTGACCCAAAACCCTATTTCAGCCATTTGCGGAGGTTTTAATCTCGTGTAGATCGATTCCACGTTGGACATGTTTGGACGAGGTTGGATAATTTATTGGGGTAAAGTTGGGGTAAATCAGAGCGCACTGATTCAGGTCTTGAAGGCAGTAAGGAAAACCCGCTAGCACTTTTCCTCTCCTGCACGCTAATCATTATTAGGAGTCACTTGTGGGTTCTAAAACCTCTGAACGTAAAGCCTCAAAAGGTACTGTCCAAATTAAAACCTCGAACGATCGCCTACAACTTGTTTTCAGCTTTGGAGGTAAACGTCATTATCTTTCAACTGGATTTCCAGACACCAAGACTAACCGCAAGCTAGCAGAAATGAAGGCTCGGCAAATTGAGTTAGATATTCTCTGCGACAATTTCGATGTTTCTTTGGGGAAGTACAAGCCGCAATCAGAGCAAGTCATCTTTACACCATCACTTACACCAGTTGAGGAAAGTTACGCATCTCTAGCGGATTTGTGGGACAGTTACACCGAATACAAGCGATCGAGTTTATCTCCCAGTACTTTGGCAAAGGATTACAAGAAAATCTACCGTTGTATAAATGTCCACCTTCCAGTAAAAACTTTGGATAAAGCGATCGCTATTCGAGATTGGTTAATTGCGAATAGAACCCCACGATCTGCCAAAAAAATCCTGACTCAATTTTCGGCTTGCTGCAATTGGGCTGTAAAGTCTCAGTTGATTGAGGATAATCCATTTGAGGATATGGCGAGTGATATTAAATTACCGAAGGGTAACTTTGAGGAAACGGATATAAATCCGTTTAGTTTGGAGGAACGCGATCGCATAATTCTCACATTCAAGGAAAATCACTATTACAAGTACTACGCACCATTAATCGAATTTCTTTTCATCACGGGTTGCCGACCATCAGAAGCTGTGGCTTTGCAGTGGAAGCATATTACCAATGACTTTACAATTATTCGGTTTGAGCAAGCTGTGGTGGTTTCGCAGTCAGGATTAATCTGTAAACCAGGTTTGAAGACTCAGAAGAAGCGAGTTTTTCCGATTAATAATCGTTTGTTCGGGTTGTTGAAATCAATTCAGCCTGCTGATGTATCGGCTGAAACGAAGGTATTTCCATCGCCTGAAGATAAATGGATCGATATGCATAACCTCAGTAGACGAGCTTGGAAGGCTGTGCTTAACAGCCTTGATGGTGTTGAGTATCGCAAGCTTTACCAAACTCGGCATACTTTTATTACGATGGCGTTAAAGAATGGGGTGGATGTAAAGGACGTTGCCACAATGGTGGGTAATTCGCCTGAGATTATTTACCGACATTACGCGGGGCAAAGTCGAGAGCTTTTCTTACCGGAGTTTTAGTATTTAGTGGGCGATCGCACTGAATAATTATCTTGGCAATTATCTAATGCTATGTGCGATTCGCAAAGCGATCCCTTTCAGGGAATCGCGCTTCTTCGACTCTGAAAGAGTATCGCTTTTCTCTGTGAGAGTTGTTCAACCAGATTAATATTCTGCAAATAGTCAATAAAGTTGTTAAATTGACAAGTAAGATAATTTGATTAAATTGGTTGAGAATGGCGACCTAAGCGTGATGAGTAAAAAATTAATAGATTAATTGGGGTGGTTAGTTGATTATCAGCATTCCCTATGTCGTAGATAATCGCTCTGATTCTAAATGCCTGTAAAATAAAGCAAGAGCGGTCACATAAAAACACAAAAAATGACACGGATTCCATTAAAAGAAGCTCAACTTCGTTTACCCGAACTGATTGCAAATCTGCAACCCGGCCAAGAAGTGCAGATTTTTGTAGGCGATCGCACTGTCGCCAGACTGATTGGCGAACTTACATCACCCCGCAAGCCTCGCCAGCCCGGTAGTGCTAGAGGCACTCTAACCATTTTATCCGAAGACGAAACTCACCTGGAAAACTTTCACGACTATATGCCATGAAGTTTTTGCTAGATACTCAGGCATTCCTCTGGTTTGTACTCAACTCTAGCGCTATTAGTCAAGTAGCCCGTGATTTGATTATCGATCTACTCAATGATATATTAATCAGTCCTGCTTCTTGTTGGGAAATTGCTATCAAAGTTAGTATTGGAAAGTATCAAATTCCCGAAAATTTTGAAACATGGATGGAGCATCAAATCCAAGTTAACGAATTGGAAATATTACCGATTAAAATTGCTCATGTAGCTGCGACCGTGACTCTCCCATTCCATCATAAAGATCCCTTTGATCGGCTTTTGGTAGCCCAAGCACTCACAGAAAATATAGCGATCATTAGTGTGGATGCAGTGCTAGACAATTATGAAGTCACTCGTTATTGGTAAGTACGATAGCCTACGACCAGTAGCAGAGTAAAGTGATCGGCTACTATTACATCGACTAAGAAGATAGTTGACATAGGGGCATCGCACTTTTATGAGCTTCATAAATCATGTCATGCTTTGTAGAATAATTAGTGCCATCGCCGCTCCTGCGGGTGCAAAGCACCATCGCTTCGGTTAACTATTAATTTTTAACCTCTTCGATTGGTATGTTTTTGATTACTAGGCAAACCAGCATGATATAAATCGATCGCTCGATGGTGAGCAATTGGATCGTGGCAATTATGGAACCAATCTTGAATGAGTTCCAAATTATAGCGGATGCAACGACTATTCACTTTTACCCAATGCGTCCCTTCAATCCATGTTCCATTTAAACGATACTTTTTAAGTGTCGAAAAACTCAGATTAAGTATGGACGATGCTTGTTGCTTAGTCACAAACTGAAACATCGTTGTAACCTCTATAAATGTATTTTTTAAGATTTCGTATCAGGTCATATTTGTCAGTTTATTACTAGAAAAATTGTATTTTGCAAAGCAGGTTCATTAAACTGAATCGGTTTTAACTACTTATACATAATTATCTTTTTCATAGCAATTATTCTACTGAAAAATTAAATCACCTAGATTTGATTTTATTCACACGTTTTTATTGCAAATCATTGATAGTCAATAGTTCCAGCCGTTTTATCATCAAATGCTTATCACTATAGTCATACGTTCTTTCATCACTATAGTGATAAATCGCTTTACGTCAGAAGGGAGGGATTCACTGACGGGATTTAACCGAAAATAGCTTTAATAGCTCATAAATACGTGAGGTAAATAATCCATCAGAAACGTAAGGATAATCCATCAGAAACGTAAGGAGTATTACTGCATATGAATGGGTGTAGCATAATTTCACTAACTTATAACTTTGATTACGATCAATTTGATAAACCTGACCTGCAAAACAGAGCCAAAAATACACTTGGAGAATTCTTAAGTTTTGTCCGCTCCTCCTTCGATGCTTTGGTAGAAAATGGTCGAGTTCTACAGGATTTTTACTATGACTGTCTCCATGAGTGTCCAAACGGAAAGAAGGTTTTTGAAGAATGGCTCTTGAGCGATGATTTTGGTGCATCTCGCTACTTAGCTCGAAGTGCGATGGAGATATACCTTTGGTTTGAGAAGCTTTCACCAAAAGTGCAACGTTTGGTGCGTCAAAACGTTCAAAACTGGAGCGTTTCTGCACTGCGTCAACTCACCAAAGTCAGCACCGATTTAGTGAAAGAACTAGTACGCGATGGTAAAAAGACAGCAGCGCAAGTCAAAGAGGAAGGGGGGAAAAGGACAGAGGAGAGTGTCCGAGAGGGAGAGGGGGGGAATTTCAATATTCCCCCACTCCTCCAGACTGAACTTGCACCTGGAATGAGGATTGTTGTTACAGGTGATAGTAATGGATGGAACGGGCATAAAGGAATTATCATTTCCCAAAATGGAGATGCGTGGTGGGTATTGCTAGATCATGCAGTTGCTCAAGGGTTAAACACCAAGCAATTGTTAAAACCAAGCCAGATAGAACTAGAAGGTAAGGATAATAAAACAAATTCAAAAGAAATATTTACCGCTGTCCAAGTGGAAAAAAAGATAAAAGAAGCCTTAGTACAAAGAGATAAAGAAAAAGCTGACGAGGAACAAGGACGATTTGCAGAGATTCGAGACGCAGCACTTAGACAAGCAGCAGTAGAACTGCAACAAGCCCAGCAAGTTGCCCAACAAGTGATGCAAGAAAAGGAGGAATTAGTTCAGCAATTGCTTGAGAAAGAACGCGAACTAGAAAACAATCGCTCCCTCATAACAAGAAATCAACAATTAGAGCAACGAGCAGCAGAATTACAAAAAGCCCTAGAAAATGCTAATAAAAATAGTTTGGGCAATACATTTAATAACCAAGCAGCCAAAGTGGTTAACTTGGAGTTAGAGAAAACGATTGTACCGTTAGCATCTGAAGTTGAACGATTTAATAGCACACTTTTATTAAAGGAACAAGAGTTAGCACAGCTTAAAGCCATCAATGAAAAACAACAAGAAGAAATAAAAATATTGTATCAATCTGAGGTATATAAACCTGATATTAAAGCCAGAGAAGAAGAAATTATTGCAACGTTTGGAGAAATAGGAGAACATGCTGGTTGGAATGGCTGGAGTCGTCGAGGTTATCGAACTACAAGCGGAACTTTACATACGGGAATCAATGCACTTGCAGCCTTTATTTCTGACTTGACGCAAGAGTATAATTTCAGTTATAAGCCAGACTTAGGCTAATTTAAATCAAGATTAGCCAAGATGTTGAGCAAGTAAATATTCACATCCACAGTGATAAGTTAGTTCACGTCTAAAGGATGAGTATCGTTTTAATCATTTGTATCAAGATGGACTTAATCATTACTTCTGTCTAATCTTATGACTGAGACAATTAATAACTATTGGATTAGCGACCCTAAAGACTTAAAGTATATCTCTGATGTAGTCAATCAAGTGTTGGATAATAAAAATGAATTAGCTGACATCAAAGATTTACAAGCAGCTTTAAAATCAGTTAGTTTAGAACATGGTAAAGAAATTCAAATAAATTTAGTTTTTGAAGAAAATGAACTGACTGGATTCAACTTTTCCTTTAAAAATGACCCCACTATAACTACTGACCTTATCCCTTTTAAACAGCAGCAAATTAATGTAGAGTCCGAAAACGGTGATATCATCCCCCACACCCAACCAACAAGCACTATTGATATAGCTGCAACAAAATCAGAAAGTATTGCAAGTCATTCTCCATCCCCTAACGAGATAATTCTTACACCTGGATTACAAGTAGAAGGACAACGCATTATCAACCCAGATGATTCTGAAATTGAAGAAACCCTTAAATCCCCATTTTCCAGATATGGTCAGCTGAATCCTGGCTTAAGAAACGTTGCGAACCAATTAGCATCCCGCAGTGAAATTGATGGATTATTACTTACTGGCTTAACTCTCAAAACTGCACTTCCCTTGACAGAGATACAAACAGAAGATAAACCTGATGTTCAAACTGCTGGTTTAGCAGTAATCAAACGCTTTCAACAAGTTTTACCACAAGAATTTATCGACTTAAAAGCAGGTAACTCTCCAAAGGATTTCAATTGGAAAGACCCTCAATCTAACAAGCAATATCAGTTTTGTTTTAAAGCTGCTCAAACTAATGTAGAAGGCGATATTTTAATACCTGCTTCATTGAAAGGATTTGAGAAAATACCTGGTTCTGATTCCATGCATCCTGTATTTGCTGCCACTTTAATTGATGCTAAATACAACCGTTGGAGTATCGAACAGTGTGATTTTGATAAAAGCCAAATTCAGTCTCTAAACTTTGCAGCGAGACCCACACCCCCAAATCACTCAACCGCACTGACAAATGCGGTCGGTGATTTTCTGGGTGAAATGTAATAGTTTCAATAAATTACTAGTTAATTATGTACAACAACCACAAACATTCCCCTGATGAAATGTCCGAAAATAAAAAATTCCAACCTAGCCCTAATAATCTGACCTATCTAGCAATTTCACCTTTAACTACAAGGTTTATCTGGACAAAAACAGACACAATTGCAAATATAAGTTTAGGATTTGGATTAATTTATTTAGCAGTGAAGGAACCGCTTTTAACAGCAATTATTTTGTCACTTTCTTTGTTCTTTTACTGCTTAAATAAAATAATTAGCTTCATTCCGTATTTGAATTATTTTGTTAAAACCAAAATTTACTTTTGGCATGTAGCAGGAGCAATTATGGCATTTACCGCTACTTTGACAATATTTGAAATGCCAGCACAAGCAATTTTCTTAAGTGGGTTAGAACAATTTCTAACTAATATCGCTCAACAAAGTTCTACTGGTGGTACAAGTTCCATAGATCCTCAAGCAATAACTTTAGTCTTTAATGCAATTCGCGGAGTCTTTTTATTGTTAGTAGGAGTCGCTGCATTATTTGCCTACAACCAAGCACAGCAAGGTAATGATTGGCGACCGATTGCAACTCAAGCAGGTTTAGCAATTGGTATTATTCTCACAATTGACGTTATTACATTTCTATTTATAGGGAATGGTACTGGAACTACTGGTGGTACTATAGGGGGCTAAAATTCGATGTTTCAAGAAAAAGAACCAGTAAAAGTTAATAAGATTTTAGGCAAGCAAGCAGGATTCGGTCCCGTTCCCGCCAATCAAATCTTGCCTTGGTTTGCCATTATTACTATTTCCTACTTTATCTTTGATGGGTTATTGGGTTGGGGAATACCTAAAGTTGCAGTTATTAGTTTTTGGTTAATCCTAAGTTGGTGGTTTGTAACAGGTAAAGACCCCGATAAATACGTCAATCGCTTTCGCAAACCAAAAGGGCGTAATTGGGTCGCTGGTGGTGCTATTTATGTATCTCCTTTACTTCCCTTAGCTATTAGAAAGAAATTAATCAGAGGCATTAAATATTAATGAAAGCTCAAATACCGCATATTAATGTTGTTGAAAAAAATCAGGTGAAAGTACAATACCTACCCTTTGAAAATGAACTAGACTTATGTTGTATGGTTCGCATCGAACGCGATAACCGCAGTATTGGGGCGTTTATTCTTAATCAAGGTAATATTAGCGACGAAACAAAATTTCAAATAATTTTCGCTTTTAATCTCAAAGGTATTCACGACCAACTTTATTCGGAGGAAGTTTCAGCCGTTTCTTCTGGAATTTCGGAAGCTATGAAATCTATACTTTGGGGCGAAAGATGTACATTTTTTGTGGGACGTTACTCGGAAGATTTAGAAAGGCAACAGTATTTAAATTCTCTTTCCAAATCTTGTTTTTTGAAATTACCTACAATTTTGATACGAAACGAACAAGCCAGGGTACAGGAATTAACTTGTAAAGGAGCAAGGTCAATTTGGCAACAAATAGTATTTTGTACTTGGACCGCTGATGAATTTGGAGAACGTAAAACTGACCCATTGTCGAAACTGATTTATAACTTGGGAAAATCTGGACGCTTCTTTTTAGATAGTTTTACAGGGCGCATATCAGAACGACAGGAGCAAGTTATTAGCCGAGTTTTAACCAAGGCATATACTGAAGGATTCCTTCAGTGGGAAATGTTATTCAATACCAAGGCTGGATTAGAAATATCTCCGCTCAAAGATATAGAACTTTGGGCGTGGCTGTGGGGTAGATTTAATAAGTCTTTACCTCCACCAATCCCCCAACTATTAGTATTAACAGAAGACAAAGATAGCAGTGCCAAGCTAATAGAAATTCAAAACTCTCTAAAACACGCTACGACAATTTTAATTACCGGAGAAAGAGGAAGAAGTTCTTGCCCAGAACACCGTCAATGTACTTCACGCATTTATATCAAAGACAAAGTGTGCGGTATCCTTACAATGGCAGATACAGTTCCCGCGTGGGTGAACGCGAGAGAACAAATTTCATGGATGTGGAAAGTTCTTAGCGAAAGTCACGTCCGCGATACCGAAGCAATTGTAGAAATTTCTCCTGCAAACCGCTATCTTACGTCCGATAATTTACACCGCCAAGCAAAGCAAACCAAAGTGGCACGCGATCGCGCTTTATTTAAAGGCACTGGTCGAGATATTGGTGCAGAAATCAAGCAAGAAGAAAGTTTTGACGCGCAGAGGAAATTATATAAAGGTGCTATACCCCTCAACTGTGCGGTTGTATTTCTCGTTTACCGCGAGAACGCAGAAAGCTTAGACCTAGCCTGCGATCTACTTTGCAACAGTTTTGGTACTGCTAAAGTTGTTCGAGAAAGAAACATTGCTTCGCAAATATGGCTGGAAACACTCCCTATCACTTGGCGGCGAATATTACACTCTAGTTCAATTTTGAGCGAACGACGCCTGGTGCTGGAAAGTGAAACTGTTGCTGGGGTTTTACCTCTAACCCTTCCCAAAAAACTTGACTCTGTAGGTGTAGAATTTCTTACCAATCGAGGTGGTAAACCTGTCTGCGTGGACTTGTTCTCTTACACCCAGCACGCCTTAATCACGGGTAAAACTGGTTCCGGTAAATCAGTATTGCTGTGGCGATTTATGCTCGATGCCTTATCACAAGGTATCCCAGTGGTAGGTATGGATATCCCCGCAGCTGACGGGGAAAGTTCTTTTAAAACAGCAATTGAATTATTGGGAGATGCGGGTGCTTATTTTGATTTATCTTCTGCTTCCAATAACCTGATGGAACCACCAGATTTGCGGCGTTTTGATGCAGAGGAACGCTCCTCCCGAATGAAGTCATGGCGTTCGATTATACGTAATGCTTTGGGCGTTATTGTTATGGGTCGTCTCAATGCTCCCCATCTTGCACAGCGAGTAGATGCAATTCTCATGCAAGCGTTGGATGTGTTTCTAAGCGACCCTGATATTATCGAGCGTTATAACTTAGCATTTGAGAAAGGTTGGAAATCGAACGAATGGCAAGATATGCCAACTTTAAAGGACTTTACCCGCTTAGTATCCATCGCACGGTTAAACATCCAAAAGCCGGAAGCTATCGACCACCAAGCGATTAATCAAATTACCAGCCAAATTGCGGCATTGTTGGTAAGTCCTTTAGGTTCGGCGATCGCAAAACCTAGCAGCTTCTCTCCAGAGCCAATGGTCAAGTTCTACGCACTTACAGGATTAAGTAGCGACCAAGATTCTTATACAATGGCTGTTACTGCTAAGGCTGCTTGTTTACGAGTTGCCCTGTCTTACCCTAAAAGCTTGTTTATCGGCGACGAGCTTTCTGTACTTTTCCGCAAGGATGGCTTCAGCGCAATGGTTGGCGAACTTTGTGCAACTGCTCGTAAAGATGGGTTAAGCATCGTTTTATCCAGTCAAGACCCAGATACCATCTGCCAATCAGCAGCCGCAGCTATGATTATGCAGAATATTAGCTACCGAATCACAGGCTGTATCACATCAAATGCCGTTGCTTCTTTTCAAAAATACCTCTCTTACCCAGTCGAAATAATTGCTCAAAATGCCGCAGAATCATTCTTTCCACGACGTTCCGATTTGTACTCGTGTTGGCTAATTGAGAAGGGGGGACGCTTTTGGCAATCTCGATTTTATCCAGGTGAGATGGCTTTGGCAGCAGTTGCAACGAATCAGGAAGAACGCCGCGCCCGTCGAGCGATTTTGTCTCAATATCCGAGTACCACTAAAGGTCAACTTCAAGGACTAGCACATTTTACAAAACTTTATGTTGCAGCACTTAAAGAAAATAAAGGGCTGGGACACATCAATGAAGGAGTTAATAAAGATGATTATGAGAAAGAGACAACGCAAACAATCGCATCGATTTAGTAGAAGAGTGAAAAGTATTTCTGTTATTGGTATAACGGTCTTTAGTTTGAGTTTTACTGCCATCAATGCATCAGCAGCTACTTTAGATATACCTGAAACTCGTACTATTTCTCAAACGGCTACCTCTAACAAGAATTTACCAAACCAAATTCAAGGATTTATTAATGATGTGCGCTCTTTTTTTCGAGGTGATTTATTCGGTAACATCACACAATTGGTTCAAAATACAATTGGCTCCGTGGAAGTGCCAGATTTGGGTCAAGTCGTCAGTCAAATTATGACTGGCTCTTTTCCTGAAGATGCTGTTACATCAAGCAAATTTGAGAATAATCTTACTAATTCCTATGCTATTCGCTTAGACTTAGCCAATCAAAGCGAAAGGGTCGGAGCGGTTGGGACGGCACAGACACAAACTATGAATAAAACTGCTCAACAAAAATCCAAAATCAGGCTTGAGCAAAGTGCAAATTTAGAACTTGAATCAAGTCAAATGGCTGACGATTCCCAAATAACAGATACCTCACAACAGATACTCCAGAATATCTCCAAGCAACTAAAAAATAACACCACCATTGCCCATCTTCAATTTCAGGAAGCATCCCAAGCACGGCAGGATAGGGCTTTAGGGCTGACCCTAACTGCTCAAACTGCACAGGAACTCAATGCTGCGAATACAAGCGATCGCCAAACTCAAATTGCTACTGGAAACAGTGCTACATCTCAAGGAGCATTACTTACTATGCCTGGAGGTGCTGTTCTAGGTCAACCAAATCAATAATTATTTCGTGTTCTTAGTACTGTTACACGCTTATGCTTTTAATCCAAATTGCTCCTCCTGACAATTATTCTGATGCAAGCGTCGGTATTGGCTTGGTAAGAAGTAGTATCGAACTGAGCAAGCAAACTGTCGAGTCTTGGAACAAAGCCTGGGAAGATGCAATTAACCCATCTGGCGCATTATGGGCGGGTTTGTGTAACTTGGGAACGACTCTCGCAGCCTTGAGCATTATTTTTCTTGCTATCAAAATGGCTGCCGATTATCAAGAAAAACGTTTTTTGTGGTCGGAGTTAGCTGCATCTGTTATTTATCCATTAATTATTGCTTTATTTTTGGGAAGTAACGGTTATTTACTCTCTCAAACTGTTCTTATCGTGCGAAATATCGGTCATCAACAAGTTGTTAGCGTTCTCAATATTCAACTTGCCGATACAACTTTTAAAAAAGCAATATCAGATGTAACTCTAACTCAAAGTGTCAAAACTCAAGTATCTACTATTTACGCTGAATGTCAGGGTAAAACTGGTAAACCGCTTACAGATTGCCTTCAGGAAAAAAGACCAGTTATAGAGCAAATTCTGACTGAGGCTGAAAAACAAAATAATGCTCCACTAGACCAAGCACGCAAAGCTGTTGCGGAATTAACCGACTTTGTACAAAATCCTGGTGCTGTTTTTAGCGCTTCTATCTCCCTGATTTTAATCACCTTTCTTTATGCCCTTCAATGGGCTTTTGTCAATATCTTGGAAGCTGCATTAATCATGACTGCGACTTTTTCACCCATCGCTTTAGGATTAAGTTTATTACCTTTAGGGTCAAAACCGATATGGGCTTGGGCGAGCGGTTTTATCTCTTTGTTTGGAGTCCAGTTAGGCTACAACATTGTAGTGGGTTTAGCCGCGACAGTGATTGTTTCTGCGGGGGCACAAAGTGCTTCTGATTTAGCATTTCTGGCATTTATTAGTATTTTTGCTCCAGCACTAGCTTTGTTGATTGCTGGTGGGGGTGGAGTGGCACTTTATACAGGAATTAATCACAGAGTACCCGCACTGGTCAATGCTGCTTTTGATGGTGTAATTGCTATTGCAACTGGCTTTGCAGCGAAAGGAATATAGCCACAGAACATAATATATAAATTTTTTAGGATAAATGTTTAAAACTATAAAGGAAGTTAGGCGACCTAAGTTATTACTTGATTCTAAAGATATTCTGCCTCTATGTTTTATAGGGCTAACAACCTTTAGTCTTATCAGCTTTTTGTTTATACTATTTTTAAGTTTTAAAGTCAACCAACTTGCTGCAAGAAAGACAACTTTCGTACAGTTAGTAAATGGTCGCGCTTTAGTAATATCTGAACAGGATAATCTATACCGTCATCCAGAAGTAATCAAAAATACTGTTAGGCAGTGGGTAAATTTAACTTTTAATTGGGATGGTGTAATTCCTGAAACCAAAGAGTTAGATAAAGGGCGAGATGTTGGTAAGGGAAAACGCATTACTACCAATGCTTATATTGGTTCATTTTTAATTCAGTCAGGAAAACAAGGTTTCCGCGAAGCGACACTTCAAGCACTTGCAGAAATTACCCCATCACGAGTATTTGGCGGTCAAGTTCGCTCCAAAATTATCATTTCTTATCTTTCGACTCCCAAACAAATAAAAATCGGCGAATGGGAAGTTGATATGGTAGCAACACGAGTGCTAGTAAATCTGAGCGGTACTGATGAAGAAATTTCGTTCAATCGTACCTTTACTCTACAAGCCGTAGATATTCCTGATACTCCAGTAAGTGATACTTCTGCACTGGAAAGGCAATTATATGAGATTAGAAGTGCAGGTTTAGAAATCAAGAAAATTTCTGAATTTACGCCTAATAAATAGTGAGATTTTATATGAAAAATACTCAAGAAAATTACACAAAACAACTATTAGATGAGGAACTAACAGCAGAGGAAGAACTAGAAATATCTGGGTATCAACCCCAACAAGTTGCTTTAATTGACAAGGAGTATTTAATTCAACGAGATGGTGAGCAAGCAGAAGCCCGTGACGAGAGCGAAAATCCTTTAATTCGCGGTGCGATCGCCATAATGTTAGTTGGCGCAGTCATGGGTTTTGGCTGGATGGTATGGTCAATCTTCTTCGCAGCCAAACCAATAGCAAAAACCACTGTCACCCCAAAACCTACACCACTTGTTGCAAACAGTGATTCGGATGAGGCAAGTCGTCTCAAGGCTGAACTAGCATTACGAAATCAAAAAAGTCGTACTGTTGAACAACCACAAAAACAGCTACCACCTTCACCACAACGTGTAACTACTAATACTATTCGCAAGCCATTACCAGAAAAACAGGCTCGTACTGTCAACCCTCCACCACCGAGAATTATCCGCGAAACAGTTTC
Source organism: uncultured Calothrix sp. (assembly GCA_964242965.1). Taxonomy (GTDB): domain Bacteria; phylum Cyanobacteriota; class Cyanobacteriia; order Cyanobacteriales; family Nostocaceae; genus JANNFJ01. The sequence continues at coordinate 47,429 of CAXTCQ010000021.1, forward strand.
ATCACCACCGAGAATTATTCGAGAAAGAGTGCCAGTACAACTACAACCATCCGCTGTTGCGACCGTTGCGACACCTTTCCCTACTCCAGTTACAAAAATTGACCCCTTCGAGCGTTGGAATGAACTTGCTACTTTGGGACAGCAAATTGCAACTAACGACATTAACAAGAAAGCGGAAGTTTTAGCACAGAAGTTACAACCAAATAATGAAAGTGTAACTCAATTAGATTCTCCACCTACCTCTAATTTCCCAGAAAATAATTTAGATACCACAGTACGTAAAGTAGTTGCTACTTCTAAACCTCCTGTAATTCCCGCAGTTGCAATTAGCAGCAGTCATGCTAAATTTAACAAAGATAAAGGTAGCGAACAAATTCAGACACCGGGAGAGTGGGGAATTTTAAATCGCACTCCTCCAAACTCCCAACAAACTGCTGTAACCTCTTATACTTCACTAATGGAAGTTCAAATTGGTTCAACGGCGATAGCATCGGTATTAGTACCGATGATTTGGGCTGAGGAGGATAAGAATCAAGGACGCTTCGCAGTGGAATTACAGGAGGATATTTTATCCACTGATAACCGCATCGCACTACCGAAAGGAACCATTTTAATTACAGAAGTTGATTCAGTTTCCAAAGCTAACAAACTTGTCAAACAAAGTGTTGTTGCAATAGTCTATAGCGATGCCTCTGGTCGCATTCAACAACAGGCAATTCCCAAGGACGCAATCTTGATTCGAGGAGAAAATAACAAACCTTTGGTTGCGGTAGGAATATCTGATAAGGGTACAGCCATAGCGCAACAAGATATTTTAGTCGGGTTGCTAGGTGCAGCGGGTCGTGCTGGTGAAATTTTTAATTCATTACAAAGTCAATCTTCAACAGTGATTTCTAACGGTGGGTTTAGCAATCAAACAATTACGACGCAAGCTAGTAAGCCAAATATTGTAGCCGCAGCAGTAGAAGGATTTTTCAAACCTATGTCACAGCGTTTAGGTCAACGTGCAGATAAAGCTAACAGTGAGATTATGAGTCGTCCCGATGTGGCAATTGTGCCTGCTGGGACGAAAGTTTCTATCTTTTTCAATAGTTTTTTTGAAGTTTCTCGCTAATATTTTTAGACTATGAAGACAGAGATTTTTAGGAAATTGACTGTAATTGCTTTTGGGCTATCTACCTTTTTTTTAACAACTCCATCTCATGCTCAACCAGCTATATTAAAAGTTAGCGCGAGTCAAGGTAGAGGTTTTAACTCACAAGCTATTGACGTTAAAGTTTGGACTGGTAGAGCAACTGCTATTGATTTTTCTGAGGTAGACGAGCGAATTACCCAGATTTTTCTGGCAGACCCCAGTCACTTTACTTATGCTACCGATACATCGCTAGAAAGTGGTCAAGCCACAACTATTTTTCTACGTCAAATAAAACCGTTGAATTTTCCGAATTTAACTACAACAAATGTTACCAATTTGTTTATTAAAACTAAAACTAGTGATGGTATCGCACGCTTATATACATTTAACCTACGGCATAGTAATAAATCACCGAATTATAGTGGTTTGAGCATATCAGCCGAAGCTGCCAATCCTGCTGGAGTAAAGCCTACATTACAAGTTGGCTCCTTCCGGAGAGCAACACTTGATGATATTGAACGCGGTTTAGTTTCTGCTATGCGTGAGGGTTATACTCCACCATCTGACCCTGTAGTAGCTAAAGTTAGGGAGTTTATTGCACTAGCTCGAAATACCGACGATAAATCTTTGGTTGAAGTCGCCCAAAATATCAAAATTTCTCTCCCTTTACTGACGGAACTGGGATTATTGGGAATTGAAGATAGTTTGAAAACTCCGCAGATGCCTCCAAAAAAGCTACCAGATTTTTCTCCTAACCAACCCACGCTACAGAATTAGCCTCAAAAATAAAATTAAGCAATTTTGATATTGTGAACTAGTGAGTAAATGTTATCCTGCCATTTTTTATCCACCTTTAATAATTAAATTTTTGGCAAATAATCTTAACCCAACTTTTAGTGGATATTACCCTTACCCTAATAAAACATCAAGTCAATCGCCAAAAAATCAAGCTAGTTCAAGTTATGCTGTTCCCCCGAAAAAATTATTATCCCTATGCTATTTAGTAATTTTTATATCATTTACAAGGATAATTTTTTTATCTTTTGCTTTCCTATCTCCCCTCTGGCTAGTTGCTGCTCTTTGGGTATTTATCGGCTTGGGTATTCTCTGCTTTTTACTACCACTTTTCTCTAAAAAACTAAGTAATAAGAATATTTCTTACAAACACCAGGGGTTAACCGTAGTGAAAGCAAATACATTTTTACACTCGCCCCAACGTGAAGCCAAACTAAAAAAGTTGGTTGCCCGCAAGGTTTTACAACCAATTGGTCGCAGTGACGCTCCTGCAGGTGTTTCTGAAAAAGCCTTTTACCAAGTTATTGGGCGCATCTTTCCAGAAGTTATTCAAGGCGTAGCATTTCACAACCCGAAATTTTCTCATCCTTACTCAGCCGACTTTGTTTTAGTACATAAAAGCAGTTTAAGTATTGATATTGAAATTGATGAGCCTTATGTGGGTGATACCAAAGCACCACACCACTGCATTGACCAAGGTAAAGACGATATTAGAAACCAATTTTTTACTAGCAATAATTGGGTGGTGATTCGGTTTAGTGAGAAGCAAGCGGTCAAATACCCGTATAGTTGCTGCAAAGCGATCGCCTCTGTGATTGCGAGAGTGGCAGGCGATTATACTTTCCTTACCCGACTGCAAAAAGTATCCGATTTACCCCCCGACCCCATGTGGACTATCAAGCAAGCAAAAAAGTGGGCTATGTTCGATTACCGCAAAACTTATTTACCATGAATAATGTAGGCTATCATCAAGTTATCACCTAGAGAGGAGTTAAATAATGCAAGATAATAATCTCCAAATAGATGAAAACCTTCTCACTGAAGCTCTTGCTTTGGGTAACTATCAAAGCTGTAGCGCAGTCATTGAAGCTGCTTTGCACGAGTATATTCAACGTCGCAAGCAACTTAAAGTCATGGAACTGTTTGGCACAATTGACTACGACTCTGATTACAACTATAAGCAGCAGCGACAAAAGGCATGAGTGTTATTGTTGATACATCTGTTTGGTCGCTCGCTTTACGCCGAAACACACCAGATAATGCAGCATATGTCATCAATCATTTCCGCGATTTGATTACTGATGGACGGATTATTTTATTAGGATCTATTCGTCAAGAGATTCTTTCTGGTATCCGTCATACTGAACAGTTCACACGATTGCGAGATTATCTCCGTGCTTTAAGCGATTTAGAACTCACCATAGCAGATTATGAACTAGCCGCTGAGTTTTTTAATACCTGTCGCAGTAATGGTGTTCAAGGTTCAAATACAGATTTTCTGATATGTGCAACCGCTGTCAATCGTGGCTATAGCATTTTTACTACAGATAAGGATTTTGAGAATTTTCAAGTACACGTTCCAATTGTGCTGCTATAAGTTGAACATCCGATGAAGGAAATTGGTATCGAAAAATACGATGTTCAATTATTAATCTGAATTATTTCATTAATAATCATGGATTTGAACAATTTACCAACCCTGTTTGAGCTAGGACAGGCTGTTGTTGCAGTGGAAACTCCTATTACCGAGCGATTTAAAATACTCGGATTTATCTATAAATTAGCCTGTGTCCGAGGATTACCTTTATATTTTTGGAATCAAGGCTATTCCCTGTTGCAACAAGTTAATGAATTAGGGCAACTTGTGCCCACTGATAATCAATGCACATCAGGATTAAACTGGTTGTTACAACACTACGATGTACCAGGAATATTTGTTTTTGAAGGCGTAATTTCACTCGATGCTGTCACTGGTATATTTCCCCAACAGACGCTGGTAACGTTGAGTAATTTGGTTTACGAGTTAACCGCAAATCCCGTATCAAGGTTGCTTGTGTGCTTGGAAAGTTATATTGAACTTCCTCCGGATTTAACACCTTTAATTCCTTTATTAGTTAACCCGTTACCAAGTGCGGTCGCTGTTAAGACTTTTGTTCGAGACTTTTGTAATAGTCAGTTTGAGTTAAGTGACAGTAGCATTCATCCATTTGAAACTTTAGTCCGAACCTGCTTAGGCTTACCAATGGGCGAATTGGAAATGCTGTTGTCTCGTTTGTCGGGGTTTACCCATACTCTAGAAGAAGTGACTGATGGGGTATTGAACTATAAAAAGGGTAAGCTCAAAGGTCAAGGTGTGGAATTCCTGGGCGAACCGGATGTAGTGCAAGCTGGTGGCTTGGATTTACTAGAAGAAATGTTAGAACGCGCTGCTGTACTGCTCAAACCAGAAGCGAAACAACACAATCTCAGTTTCCCCAAGGGGATGATTCTTTGGGGACCACCGGGAACGGGGAAATCACTCAGTGCGAAATTAGCAGCTCAGAAAATGGGTGTACCGATGGTTGCTGCTGACTGGGCTGGGTTGCGGGGTGCGACTGCATACGAGTCGAGGAAGAATTTGCGGGAGTTTTTGCAGTTTTGCGATGCGAATGGAGAACATGGGTTGGTTCTCTATTTTGATGACTTTGATAAGGGTTTCGCTGGTTTTGATTCTGATAATGACGGTGGTGTGTCGCGTCAATTAGCGGGGAAGTTGCTTACATGGATGCAGGAACGAACATCGCAAGTATTGGTGATGGCCACGGTTAACAGGTTGGAGTTTTTACCACCTGAATTGGTGCGTCGCTTTGATGACATTATTTTTGTAGACCTTCCCCACGCTGGTGCGAGGTATGAAATCTTTAAATTGCATCTGGCTAAATATTTTCCGGGGTTGGATTTTAATGAAAAAGATTGGTTGCGTTTGTTGAGGGAAACGAAATTACTGACTCCGGCTGAAATTGCGCTGATGGTGAGGAAAACGGCAGAGGATGCTTTTTATAGAAATACGCAGGAGTTTTCTATTTCTGAACTTGGGGAAAAACCTCTAACTGTGACTGTGAGGGATTTTTTGTCGGTGCGATCGCACTTTATTCCTAGCATGATTCGGGAGGAGGATAAAATTGTGGAGATTCGCAATCAGGCTGTTTATGCTCGTCCGGCTGCGTCGCCAGATACAAGTCATTGGGCTAAGGAACCGGAGGTTTTGTTTGGGAGTTAAGAGAAGGTACATAGGGGCACTTTTAGCCCAAAGTGTCCCTATAAACAACCTATTTTAAATTGTGTTTTACTGTTGAGTATTTTTTCTCACCGTTTCTACATCCAGTTCGAGAGATTCTGCTATTTGCTCAATACTCAATCCTAGCTTGATTAGTCTGGGAATCGTCTCCAGTTTATTTTTGAGAACACCCTCCTCAATACCTTCTTCTTTAGCTTCTTGGTAAAGTTTACTGTTTCTCAAAGACCCCAAATTTAACATAACTTCAAGTTCCTCCCTACTTAAGTTGGCAAATTTATCAATCACCACCGCTTTAATAAATTCTAAAACTTTTTCCTCCAAGGTAGCATCAGTTAGCTCAAGTTTCGCTTGATTCATTAACTGGCGAGCTTGTTCTCCAGTTTTTTCTTGGCTTTTATTCTCGACTATTAAACGCATTACTCCCACTGCAAGGGATTGATTAGGAATTTTTGCGAGTTCATCAAGATAAAAACGGCGTAAATGTGGTATAAAGAAATTTAAATATCCTGGGAAATTTCCTTCATTACTTTTCGTGTCATAGATAACGACGGCATACCAATCTTGATTTGGTGGTTGGTACTGAGTTAAGTAAAGAACAATTTTTGCAACAAATTGGTTGTAAAAATTATCATCTTTATAGGATTGAGCTTCGATAAAGTAGATTGGTTCGTTTGGATAAGTTTCAGGAGTTGAAAGCAAGCTTTTCTTTACGAAAACCTCTTTGTTTAATCTCCGGAGCGCTAAATTTATAGATGCTTGGGTCTTTCCCCGGTTGACCGATTAATTCAAAGAATAGTTCGGGTATTTCTTTGAATATTTCATAGAAAAGTGGGTCGGCAGTCATGCACTTTTTTCTACTAAAATTGTCATTACTTTAGTATAAAAGACTTTATTTATTATTTAGTAATAATGTACTTTGTAGTTATATAATTTATCAATTTAAATTTTAAATTAACTTAACGTGATTATGCGATTGCGATACACGGTATCACCAAAATGCGATAGCGTACAGCGCTGACTTATCAGTTCGCTTGGTTTGCAACTTTCCTTTCCAACCCCTTCTTCGTATCTAACTGTAAAATTTCCTGATTTCAGTAATATCACGGTGAACGCGACGCTGCACGCAATCGCAGGTTTAAAGGTTGAACAGGAAGACATCGAAACTGGGTTGCGATCGCTCTTTACAATGATTCCTTGAAAATCAAAGAA
>CAXTCQ010000022.1:0-53577 GCA_964242965.1 uncultured Calothrix sp.
CTTTCCTCTCCTTCCTCTTCCCCTACTCCCCGAAATTCTATCCCCGTCCCTCGTTCGATTCTTGAACGAATGCTACAAAGTAGCGAACGTCAATTAAATTTAATTAATTCTTTGATGGAAGCGCATGTTAGCGAAGTTCAGGGTATGGTATTGCAACTAAAACCAGTGCAGTTACATGCAGTTGTAGAAGATGCGATCGCGGATTTAAAACCAATACTCCAAGAAAACCAAGCTACCCTGATTAACTTAGTCAAACCAGATTTACCACAAGTCAACGGCGATTACATCCAACTTTGGCGCGTATTCTCTAACTTGATTGCAAATTCCGTCAAACATAACCCACCGGGATTAAATATTACTGTCAATGCTAACGTCGAAGACAATAATAATTCCATATATTGTACCGTTACCGATAATGGTGTTGGGATAACGATACAGCAACGCGATCGCTTATTCGACCTTTATTTTCGCGGTGGAAATGTCCGAAATTCGTTAAGTTTAGGATTGGGGCTATATTTATGCAAACAAATTATTCAAGCACACGGTGGCGAAATTGGCGTAGAAAGTTCCCCCAACGTCGGTTCAACCTTTTGGTTCACCCTTAATACCGCAAGATAAACATGAAAAACGAGTATTTCTGACGAATTGTTACGGTTAATTGACTACTTACTACACGCTTGTAAAAGTTCAACTAAATCAAAATTATTCTGACGCAAAACTTCTGTACTAGGCATTTGATTCAATCGCATTAATTCTGTTATAGCTGCGGTTTCGGTGTCGCGTTTGCTGCTTGCGACTGCTAATACTTGGTTATTTTTAATATAAAACACAATAAATTCACGCTTTTGTAAATCGCCATTAACAATAATGTCATCCCACTGTTCGGCATGTCCGACGTAGCGTAAAGGAAACTCAAACTGCGCTGTCCAAAAAATAGGCACAGCCCGAAAGGGAATAGATTTTCCTACCATATTATAAGCGGCAATCCGTCCTTGTTGAGCGGCAATGCGCCAGTGTTCAACCCGCATATCCTTACCTGTACGCCAATCTTTATAACGTGCAATATCTCCTGCCGCGTATAATCCCTCACTTACACGTAGAAATTCATCTACAAATACACTTTTGTCTTTGGGATGCAATTCGATATTAGAAAGAAACTCGGTCGCGGGTTGTACGCCGATACCTACAATTAGCATATCCGCAGGTAATTTTTCTTCGTTATCTAGTATTACCGCTTCAACTTTGTCATTACCTTCTACAGAAATAACTTTACTATCTAATTTGAAGGTTACACCGTTGTCTTCATGCACTTGTTTGAATATTTGCCCTAATTCTTCACCTAAGATTTTTTTGAATGGTATAGAATCGGGTGAAACAACTGTTACTTTCACTCCTAGTTGTGTTAATCCGGCAGCTATTTCCATACCAATAAAGCTCGAACCAATTACAACAGCGTGAGTCGCTACTGAAGCTGCCTTGAGAATACGTTCGGTATCGCTAAAGCTACGTAAAGTAAAAATGTTTTCTAAATCTTTACCGGGAACTTCTAAGAAACGCGGTTTACCACCTGTAGCAACTAGCAAAGTATCGTAATTAAGACTGTCACCATCAGCAAAAGTAATATTTTTAGCTTTGGCATCAACATTTACTGCATGTTTTTTAAACAATACTTCGATATCGCGTTCTTGATAAAACTCGGACGTTCTTAAAGGTAATTGTTCTCTAGAAACTTTACCAGTAAAATAATCTTTACTTAACCAGGTTCGGTCATAGGGTAGCTGCAAATCACTTGTCACCAAGAGAATACGCCCTTCAAACCCTTCTATTCTCAATGTTTCTGCTGCATGGGCACCTGCTGCACCTGCCCCTAAAATCACAAACGTGCGCTTATCAACTTCTGGATTATATCCAAACATTGTTCGAGTTCTAGTTTGCGTACACGATTGAGGTACAGTGACAATTACATCTTCATTTTCTACACGTACAGGGTAACAAGGTAAAGAATCTAACCCAGGGGGTTCCTGTTGGTCGCCCGTACTAATTTGAAAGTAGGCGTTATGCCAAGGACATATAATATTGTTTCCACTTAGTACACCTTCCGCTAGAGGTGCTTGATAATGCGTACAATAAGCACCAGTTGCGTAAAAATTTCCCTGCAAGCGCACTAGCAATATATCTGTTTCGCCAACAGATACTTGTCGCTTCTCTCCATCCCGCAAGTCATTTACCTTCGCTACTATTGCTTCAATTTGCTGCATAAAATCTTTTAACTTCTAAAATTTGTGTATCAACTGCTTGTTTCTCAAGGTTGGCAATTGAATAACTGCAATTTAGGCAGAACTTCGCATATTATCCAACTTCTGCTCTAATATTTCCTCCATCTGTATTAAATCTTCATCTGTTTGAGGATATGGATATTTAGTACCGTTGGAGTTTCCCCGTTTAATTAAAGCTTCAAAATGTAAAGTGTCAGCGCTGATAAGGATAATAATATTGCGGTGTCACAACCGGGGTTTGATAGCCTGTTGTGGGTACAGAATTCGTCATTGGTGATTGATACCCAGCCGATGGTATTGTACTGCTATTTGATAGCGGTGGAGCCATAACGGGAGTTGGAAATGAGTTACTAGGAATAGTGCCACCCAAGTTAGTTGGTGCGATACTTTGACTAAATTGCTGGTAAACTACATTAGAAATTGAACCAATTAGTCTTTCGGCACTCACATCATTATTGGGACGCTGTACCATTACAGCTGCAAGGTAGCGTTTGCCAATTGGCAGGTCGATTATACCTGCATCTGCCACCATTCCCCCAATATCCCCAGTTTTGTGGGCAATAATTGCACCTTGTCCTAAACCAGAGGGTAGCAAAGTATCTTTGACAGTGCGACGCATAATATCGAAGATGCGATCGCGCGATGTCATACTAACCAAGTTACCTTTGCTCACCATCGCTAGCAAGCTGCCCAATTCTTTCGGGCTAGTAGTATTAGTTCCCTGTAAATCTGGTAACGGATTACGAATTGCTGTCGCTGAAAGTCCCCAACTGCGGAACCGCTGGTTTAATGCTTCCATCCCACCCAAGCGTTCAATTAACATATTCGTTGCCGTGTTATCGCTAATAATTATCATTTTGCTAGCGACTTCTAAGGCACTGTATGTTGTCCCCACAGGTTTAGATTGCATATCTCCCGAACCACCGGCGATATTTTCAGGCTTGGTAGTCATGGTTTCGTCGAGACGGATTCGACCTGCATCGACTTCTTGGAAAAAGGCAATCAGAATCGGTATTTTAATCGTACTGGCAGAGGAGAAACTTGCAGCGGCGTTGATATCTACATAGCTACCATTCTCTAAATCAACTACAAAAATCCCAGGTGTCAAGCTTGGATTCGTCGATGCCAAACTTTGGATTGCATTTTTTAATATGGGAATTTCTTGCGATAATATTAAGCCTGAATTTGGGCTAATTGGGGTTTGGCTGGTCTGCGCTTGTATTTCGGTAGTACTTGGCGTTGCACTCCCAAGACGTGTTGCCGGGTCGAGTATTGATAGTGCCGTTCCAACAATTGCACCGATTCCCACACCAACTATCAATAATCGCAATCCGTATAAAATATTACGCGCCATCGGCTTTAACCGAGTTTTTCGGGTACTAACTGCTCGACGCGGTAGAGGTTGCTTGCGGACTTTGACCGATTTTACCTTGACGGAGTTGGGATTGAAAGGAGGAATTTGACCCTTTGTTTTTGTAACGGGACGGACATTTGCAGAAGATGGGATCGGACGTGACGAACGCACGAGGGGGATTCCTACCCTTGGAGTTTCGCTAACCGGGATTCGTTTCACGCGAACACCTGTAGTGTCAATGGTTGGATTGACCGAATTGCGTCCCGCTTGCGGTTTCGCCACCTTGACTTTTTTGACTGCACGGGCTTGTCGGCGACCGTTGACGGGTTTGCGCCGCGACGAAGATGTTAAATTATAACCTGAATCTGACACCGCTACTCCTTGTTACCCACTCAACTGAATGTTTACCGACTCCCGAACCTAAATACACGCTTAAATAACTTACTAATTAAATTTTTAATAAAAATAAATAATTGCTATTTAGTAGCATTTTGTTGTTAAGTGTAAGCCATATTATTTATTTTGGGATGATGGCTGCGTACATATTATAGATAATCGTTACAAGTCTTGCTGATTATTTTTATTACGAAGCGACCATTTAACCTGCCGTAAAATCCCCCTTAACATCGCTAATTCCTGAGTTCGTAGTTGTGCCCGATTGTACAATTGCCGGAATTTTTCCATACGGCTGCTGGCGGTATGGGGAAAAAGAAAGCCGATATCGAGCAGTAGCAATTCTAACTGCTGGTAATATGATTCGACAACACCTAGAGGAGCTAATTCGGGTAACAGATTTTCGGATAACGGATCGGACAACGAATTTTCGGTTGGTAAGTTATTAGAACCTGATAAATCAGCGCTTTGGGCAAGTTCATAACAGCACACCCCTACAGCCGATGCCAGATTTAGCGAAGTATATTCCCGACAAGAGGGGATGCGGACAAACCGTTGGGCATAATTTAATTCCTGATTAGTTAATCCTCGGTCTTCACGACCAAAAATTAAAGCTGCGGGTTGTCCGGCAGTTTCGAGTAACCAGGGTAGTGCGGTGCGAGGAGATTCGAGGGGTACGTTTAAATCGTGGTCGATACCTGTGGTTGCGATCGCATGACGGCATTCTTGCAGTGCTTGTGGTAAGGTATCGACCAACACTGCTGTTTCTAAAATATCTCTAGCGCGAACTGCCATTAATTTTGCTTCGTCTCCCAAATGGTCGCATTGCGGGTTCACGAGTACAAGTTGATTTAATCCAAAGTTTTTCATTACCCGCGCTACCGAACCCACATTTAATGGTCCTGCGGGTTCTACTAATACAATTTTTACTTCAGATATACTCATCTATCACCTTCCCATTACCAATTTTGGAAACTGCACGAACAGGCTAAAAAAATGAGCATATCGTTTTATTCAACTCACTAGCAATTTGCGCTATCTTAGATTCTCAAATAAGTATAATTACGATTTAAGGTAATTTAAAGTACTGTTAGTACTTAGATTTTTTCACACAAATACATGTAAGTTTATTTAACTTTACTAAAATCGGATTTTTTGTCATGAACTTATAACAATTGTCTCAATAATTGAAATTAATGCGAATTAACTAACGCAATTACGAGATTTTTTGGGCATGAAATTTTATACATTTTGACATCAAAATTATGAGTTATAATCTTACATGGGTAAAACCTATGGTAAATGTAAATACGAGGATTCAAAGTTTTTAGATTGAGTTGAGACTTTATGTAGCCCTTACAGATACAGGGGAACCCAAGATAAAAGTCATCAAATTCAGTTTTTGAATAGCTTTACACAATATCATGTTGGGTTTTGTTCGATCCCGGGGGGGACACCCTTTTTAAGAAGTTTACTACTGATAAGTTTCACCCGTAAAAGTGTATGTGACAGACTACTATTGATCTGTTTCATAAGTTTTGAGGGGTTCCAAGATCCTCGTCTTCTTTAAGAAGACGGGGATCTAACCCTCACAACTGGGCAAAAGTAATGAAACGCACCACTAGGGATAGCAAAAAACCTTGGGATATTTTCAAGACATAAATATTTTAGTTATTTGTATAAATTAGTTAAATATTCTCTAGTGCAGGTATTTAAGGTTTGAGTCACCGTAGCATGGTAAGCAGGCAGTATAATTAGACTCAGTTATAAATTATTTTATAAATACTTAAATACTTGTCATATATTGGGACATAAAAGCTTTAGTTTTGGTCTAATCAAAAGTTTCTTAATTTGGATGAATAGCTTTCCTATTGCATAGAATTAAAAACATGGTTAGGCAATTTCACTACTCAGTATTTAAGCCTAACTACAGTCAAAAATTAAGAGGAAAGTTCAAATGGATGGAAACCAAAGAAAGTACAGAAATCAATTAGAAATTAATGACCTGATTGATGATGCCGTGAAAAATGCGGTCTTCAGACGTAACGAGGTTATAGATTCAGAAGATGCTTTGTCAGCTTTATCTGAAGATGAAGCGGGAAGCATTGCGGGTGGTATAACTAAACCTATTGAGCCTATTTTACTAGGTATAATAGCTTGCGAACCGCCGATTATCGTGGGGAAATTCCCCCTACCAAAAAACCCAATAGCAAGTATTTGAGTCTTAAAGATACTATTTCCTAAAGGTTCAATTAATGTCAGACATATCTGCTAACAAAACCACGCTTTGTCCTAGTGCTAGACCAGAACCTACAGATAGTGTTGTCTTCGGCGTAATCGGTGGAACGGTAACAGAACCCCGTATAGCTTATCTCAAGCAGCCGCTAACTGTTACAGAAGAACTGATAGCAAAAGCTAGCCCAGTTACACCTGCCGAAATTTTTCGTACAGCAGCATCCTGCGCGGAATCGGGTTGTCAGCATTTTAATGGTAAAGATTGCCGTCTGGCAATGCGAATTGTCGAGAAATTGCCTGCGGTAGTGGAGGAACTTCCCCCCTGTTCTATACGCCGAGATTGTCGTTGGTGGCAGCAAGAAGGCAAGGCAGCTTGTATGCGTTGTCCACAAGTTATTACTGATAACTACAATCCGTCTGAAATCATGCGTAAGGTGGCAACACCTACTACTGGTTTCTAGTGCTTAAAACCTTGAAATACTAAATTGAATAACAGGGTAATGGTAAAAGGCAATTTAAATAGGACTTAAGCAAAATATCTCTCAAACCCCTTTCCTCTGTGTCGCGCCAGGTGCTACAACGGGGGGAACCCCCGCAACGCACTGGCTTCTCTGCGTCTCTGTGGTTTATTCTTCTATATACTGTCTAATCCCAACCAACACAACTTTACTTAGGAGTACATTTGAAAATGGCAAAAATTACAATCTCTAATTTGCTTCCGGTTGAAACAGACCTGCCAGTGGTAAGTCTGACAGACAAGGAGTTGCGGTCTGTAAGTGGTGGGTGGAGTTTTATTGATGATTGGTGGTTAAATTATATTGACAATCAATATGGCAAACAATACGCCTAGTTCTGAACATATATAGACTGGATGCATTTGACAATAACAAAGTACGTAGGTTGGGTGAAGCGACAGCGTAACCCAACAAAAAGCTCGTAAACGTTGGGTTGCACTTCGTTCCACCCAACCAGAAGAAGTTTTTTATCTTACCAGAGTAATAAAAGAGAGTTAATAAGGACTCATAACTATTGATAGCGCGAAGAAAGTTTTAGACCGAATAGAAAAAGAAGCCGATGTATTATGACATTTCTATTGAACCATCACAATGTTTTCGACTATTTAGTTGAGCATTGCAAGTCAGAGCAACCTCTCAGTAAGGTAGAGCCAGTTGCAGCCAAGAACTTTAACTTATTAGTGACTTTTGCAGACGGTCGTAAACTTCTGGTTAAGCAGGAACGGCATAATCAGGAGGGGAAAGCGGCTGGTGAGTTTTTAAGCGAGTGGCGAATTCAAGAATTCTTACAGGAATTTTCCGAACTGAATCAGCTGCGTCCATTTTTACCAGAGGTGCTGCATTTTGATAGGCAAAATTCCATTATTGTCAACAGCTACCTCGATGACTATCGGGATTTAATGGATTTCTACACTAAGGAAAATAATTTCAATAGTGAAATCGCTGCGGCAATTGGCACAATGATTGCAACTATCCATCGTGAGACTTTCAACCGCCAAGAGTATCAGGATTTTTTCTCTAAAAATCGGGAAAATTCAGCTTCAGACCAAGTGACGAAGTTGATACGGGGGTTGGAAAGGATTTCGCCAGAAATTTTTGGTTTAGTACCTGCCGATGGGTTGAAATTTTTTGCCCTCTATCAGCGGTATGATAGTTTGGGGCAGGCGATCGCGCAATTGGGTAGTGCTTTTACTCCTTGTTGTCTCACCCACAATGACCTGAAGCTGAATAATATCCTTTTGCACAGCAATTGGGAGCAAGCAAGTAAGCCTATTGTGCGGCTAATTGATTGGGAACGTTCTGCTTGGGGAGACCCAGCTTTTGATTTAGGAACAGTCATTGGTAGCTACGTGCAAATCTGGCTAAGTAGCTTGGTTATTAGTAATTCTTTGAGTATTGACGAATCACTGCGTTTGGCGATAACTCCCTTAGACAAAGTTCAGCCTTCGATTTTTGCGTTAATCCAAGCTTATTTTCACAAATTCCCGGAAATTTTAGAACATCGTCCTGATTTCTTACAACGGGTGGTGCAATTTGCGGGTTTTGCTTTGATTCAACAGATTCAGGCGATGATTCAGTATCAAAAATCTTTTGGGAATACGGGTATTGCCATGCTTCAGGTGGCAAAGACGTTGTTGTGCCGTCCGGAACAATCAATGCCAACGATTTTTGGTACTGCTGAATTAAAAGCGCCAAGAATTGAAATCCCTGGCTAATAACTTAAGTTCGTTTTAACGGACTAAAAACTTATATTTGTAGCAATTAGCCTTGAAATTATAGTAGTTTTAGAGTAGATAAACCACACCGTAGGGGCACGGCAGTGCCGTGCCCCTACAACAATAATAAGGTTCAATTAACTGAAAATAGCTGTAATTTTGGGGCGAAGAAAGAAAGCTTGAACATAGAGTAAATCCAAAATACTTGCATTAAATGACACAATTACTTAATTCTCCATCAATTCAACAGTCAACTGGCGTAACTGAGCAATTACTGAATGTTATAGAAGATATTGTTCGCATTGAAATTCATTCTGATTTCTCGATTCGTCATCCAGATTATAAACCGTTGGAACTGCCAACTGAAGTAGTTGCCCGTTTTCAACAACTGCCTGAACAGATGCAGCAAAAATATCTGAGTTTGCAACTGCGGAGTTTTCTTTACGGTATATATTACAACGGTTCGATGCGAAGTATCTTAGCACCAGATGGCGAGGAAAATGGTCTAAACCTGGATTTGGAGAATAATACTTTATTAGGGGTAGATATCGCCTTTTATCAGCAATTACATGAAAGTAATTGTGGAGAGGGCTATTTTGACCCTGGCTGGTCTGTTCTAAAAGAAGAAACTGATGGTACTTTAGCGGTGACTAAGGGCAGTTTGAGGCTGCATATTAAACGGGATAAGCATCTTCAACCTGCTCAAAAATCTGCCGTTGTAGCTGAATTAGTGGCTATCCGGATGCCAAAGAATCTAGTACAAAATGGCTTTTACATGGCAGTGAGCAATGCAGGAGTACAAAGTCAGCAGCATTTAGAACAACCGCAACAAATAGTACGTATATACTTTAACTTAACTCCTTCTGGTGCAGTAGAAGTGATGCGGAATTTAACCCAGCAGTTAAATGCTATTTCTGTTGGGTTTAGTTTTAAAGTTCTCTATAATCCAAACGACTACAAGCGTTACGATTCAGGCGTTTTATATTTTGAGAAGAGGGATTACCAGGCAGTTAGGGAAGTTTTACAGGCTGTTTATCAGCACAAAGAATCGCATTTTAAGTCAGAGGTCCCTCTATTTACCAAGCAGCTAGCACCAGGGTTAGGGTTGGCAGAAGAACCAGACCAAAAGTTTGGTGTTCAGGAAAGCTTTGGGATGAACCGCTGTCAGATTGTAGCGAATGGGTTGATAGAAGCTTGGCAGCAAGAGGACAACTCACCAGAAGGACGGATAAAGGCTATTCTTAAGCAATTTTCTCGTTTGGGTATTGACTTGCAGTCTGCTTATGTTAATGCCAATTCAAAGGATATCTATCTGTAGTTCCATTGGTTGAGGGGAATAAACTAATTGGAAACTCCTTGTTCGAGACAGTAACGTTCCTACTACCAGAATGAAATAGTCCTAAATTTTTCTCGTTCAGTTCAAGAATCCTCTTGGACTGATTTTTTCTTGGTTATTCTATAATACTTGTGTAGTAAAGCTTCTAGTACATTGTGTTAAATACGGGTTTATTTTTCCTTTACCCTTTTCTCCTTCACGCCAGATGCTCCACTTGGGGGAACCCCAAGACCGCACTGGCTCCCCTTTCCCCTGTATTTCAAAAAAAGCGTAGGCAATATATGTTCTTTTCAAGATTTATTAATAAAGTTTTCTTGATTATTTGACTCATTAGATTATTTAAAAATAAAATTTCACACTTGTATACCTGGTTTCTGGGCATTGCGTAAATAAAATGACTAAAAACCCTTTTGACCAATTTTCAAAGCAGTATTTTGAAGAATTTTTATCTCCTTTAGGTGAGGTGAGAACAAATTATGAAATTCTAGGGGAACCGAGGTTTGTTGATATTTGGTTTACGCCATCAACCGTTTTGACAACCTCTCCACAAGAATTAGGAATCTTAGCACGAATTGCAGCAACACCCTGTTTACTAGAACCTTTTCGCAAACAACCAATTGAAAGAGAAATTCGTAGCTGTTTAGGAAAGTTAATTCACCTCGAAGCTGATTTGCACCGTCAAGCGAATCGAGATGAAGAAACAATTCCTGAAGATGAACTACCACGATTGTGGATTATTGCTGCTACTTGTTCGGATAAGTTGCTAAATAAATTAATTGCAAGCGAAGATGAAACTTGGCTACCAGGTATTTACTTTCCATCAAAAGTGTTTTTAACTGGGATTATTGCAGTTGATAAGTTACCCCGTACTCCAGAAACTCTGTGGTTGAGAATTTTAGGTAAAGGGCTAATTCAGCAACAAGCGATCGCCGAGGTAATCGCTTTACCCAAACAAGATATCAGACGCTCTGCTGTTGTAAAGCTGCTTGCGACTTGGAAAGTTAGTATAGAAGTAAGTAGCCTTATTGATGCCGAAGAAAGGGAATTAATTATGAACTTATCACAAGCTTACTTAGAATGGGAACAAGAGACTGAGCTTCGGGGAGTGGAGCGAGGCAAGGAGATCGGCAAGGAGCAGGAGCGACGTGAAATTGTGGAAAACTTACTTTTAGCGCGTTTTGGTGAGTTGGACTCACAGTTAGCGGCAATTGTTGAGTCAATATTGAATTTACCAGCGATTGAGTATGCGGGTTTGCTATTGCAGTTTTCGAGCTTGTCACGCGAAGATTTATTGGCGCGGTTTGAGTAGTTTGATTTAAAGTAATTCAATAAATATAAACTCGGTAATGTTCAATATTTACGTTCATTGCCGAGTTTTTGTTTGAGATTAAAATATACGGTTTCAGGCATCGTAATAAAAAAACATACTTATCAGCAGGAGATGAAGATTCAATCAAATAGAGGTGCGATCGCGCAAGCTACTCAGCATTGGCTCTTACACTTCTTTACAAATTGGGTAACGGTTGTATGTGGAGCCAATTTCAACTAAACGCTTAGGAATGCACGCTTGTTGCACATTCTGTAACAAAGCGCCCAAATGGTTTGTCTATGAGCAAATTTTGGGCATTCCCTACTACATTGTGTTTGATGGCTACACTGGTGAACTGCAAGCTTTTCAGTTAGAGGGCGATCGCTACAGATAAATGGAATTAAGTGAGTCTAGAGTTTGGATACCGACCTTGGAGTTGGGTTTAGGACTATGGCTTGGAGAGTATCGTGGCAAAAATTGACAATGACTCCGGTGGTATGATGCGGCTTTGTAACTCAATACGCTTGGTGTTAAGGATAATTGTAGGTTGGGTGGAGCGAAGCGTAACCCAACGCAAGATGTTGGGTTCCACGCTCGTCCCAAGGGGACTGGCTTTGCCTACGTTACACCCAACCTACGCAATTGATTTTGAGCTTAACACCAAGCGTATTGCTTTGTAACTGGATTCCCACCGCAAAAGAATTGGAGCGACAGGAGAAAGAATTGGCTCAAACTATAGCAGAACGTCCGGGACTGTCAGGGATTGAACCTCAGCAGATTTAAACACTTTGTAGCGGCTATGGAAAGCGATCGCGCAGTTTACAGCACGTCTCACCTGAGTGAGACAGATTGAGCCGATAGCATAGGGTTTACTACCGACAGAATGAAATAAATCTAAATTTTTATCGTTCAGTCCAAGAGGATTCTTGGGCTGATTTTTTATTTTTTTTCTAACTTGTAGAAATCAAGTAAGTAATAAAGAAGGAAAAAGGACATAAATATTTTATATGTTTCATCATAAATTAGGTAATTTTTCTAAATAAATATAATGTTTTTATTTTTGGACAAATAGCGTAGTAAATTAGATCGCTAACCAACATATAACTGCATTAGTTTTGTCTATTTACTAGTGATTTAAACCTTGAAATACTAGATTAAATAATGGATTATGTTAATGGGAGGAGGCAATTAAAAGTCTAATCCCAACTGAAACAATTTTACTTAGGAGTATAATTTCAATGGCTACAATTACAATTTATAATCTGCGTGCGCCTGGTGCTGAACTATTTATGGATTCTGAAAGCTATCTCCAAGAGCTAACAGATACTGAGATTGATGCAACTAAAGGTGGGTTTACTCCTGCGTTTTTAGTTGGCGTTGCTGTTGGCATTTGGATTAGTGCACACTACTGCTAAAGAATTCTATAACTATTTGCTTTAGAGTAGTAGCAGGTTAAGTCAGCAATATCCAGCATCTTAATAAACTAAGATGCTGCTCTTTTTTAGCTAAAATAAAGCAGATAACTAGGCTTTTTCTACCTAGTTATTTGCTTAAAAGTTTTGAATAATTTCAATTTGCTCAATTTGTTGTTTTAGCCATTGAGAGAATAAATACGACAGAATGTTAGTGCGTAGCTTCTCATCTAATGTCGGCTGAATTAGTTCCTCGACTAAAATTAAGTGTACTCCCGAAGATGTCACAATTGGCTTGAGAAGCTGTGGTGGTTTAGCAGCAAAAACAGCAGCAGAAATTTCCGGCTTCAAATCCTGGCGACGCACTATCCCCCGATATCCTCCTTGGCGACGTAATTCTGTATCTTGTATGTATTTGTGAGCAACATCATAAAAACTCATCTCACCTTCCTTAATGGCATAGAAAAGTTCTATTGCGAAGTCTTCATCATCTAGGACGACTTCATACATAGCAAGACCTACATAATCTAACTGATGTTCAAAAAACCAGGATTCAACTTTATCTACAAACAGATGTTTTGCTAACTTTCCAGAAATGAGACTGGTGTAAGCAATTTCTTCAAAATCATCTAAAGAAAGACCATGTTTTTGCAGCCATACCCAGGTATCTTCAGCAGTCTGGAGGTTGTTCATCAATCGGAGGGTGTCTGCCGTTTTCTGAAGTGCTTCATCTTTTACTTTGATGCCAGCTTCTTCAGCAGCTACTGAAATAACCTTGCGGGTAACAATCCCTTCAATTATCTCAGGAATTTTGAAAAATAGCTTGACTTGGGAAAGAATGTCTTCGTTGGTAATGGTAATAATTGGTGACATGATGTTGCTCCTAAATTAGCTAGACAAAATTAAACGTGAAATGCTGACCTCTCCCTAACCCCTCTTCTACTAGGGAAGAGGCTTTTCCCCCTTCCCTGTAAAGAAACTCTGCTAGGGAGTTAGGTTTAGAAATGCACAAGTGCAGCGAAATACCTACAATTTCAACCCCCCCTGCTGCAACTGCTTAAATGGGTCAAGCAGAAAATCAATAATCCGACGCTGGCGCACAATTACCTCCGCCGTCGCCGTATCCCCAGGACGCAAGGCAATACACTTATTCTTACTAGGAATACAATGCTGATTCAGGGCAATTTCCAAGTTATAAGCTGCCACCTTCCCATTAGGTGTATCCACTTCTGAGGTAGTAGGAGAAATTTCCACTAAATTGCCTTCTACTACTCCATAATCCTGAAAAGGATAAGCATCAAACTTTAGTTTTACTGGCAATCCTTTTCGCAAAGAACCGCTCTCAGTCGTCGCCATTAGCGCCCGAATAATTAGCGGCGAACTTTGGGGCGCAATCTCCGCCATCAGAGTACCCGCTTGCACTACAGACCCAGCCCTTTGAATCGGCAACTGAAACACTGTACCGTTCACGGTAGCTCTTAAAACTCGTTGTCCTAATTGAATCTTTAACGATAAAATTTGACTTTTACTTTGAGCAATTTCTGCCTTCAACGTAGTAATTTCCGTCTCCATATTCTTCTGTTGTTCCTCGCTTTTTAAGATAGCCAGCTTACCGGAACGAGTCAAAGTCTGATAACTCCGTTCCTGTTCCTTTAGTCGTAACTGAGCCTGTTCAATATCCGCTTTGGCTTTGCGAATAGTTCGCTCATAACTACTTTCTTGTTCTGCCAAACGTAGTTTAGATTGCTCAATATCTGACTTACTTTGTTCAGATAATTTTTGCTTTTCTTTAGCTATATCCTGCTTTTCCACTAGATTAATCTCTGGAACAACTCCTAACTGTCTTAGCTTGCTATAGCGTTCAACTTCTCGTTGGGAACTTGCCAAACTAGTCTCCACTAACTTATTAGCAGTTTGACTATGCTCAACAGTTTGCTTTGCCTGATTGACTTGAGCTAGTTTTTCTAATTTTTGTAAGTCATAAGAATTACTAAGAGCATTAAGATTCTGCCTAGCCTGGTCAATTTGAGCCTGCTTTTCTAACTCTTGAGCTTGATTTTGTTGCTGTTGAGTTGCCAAAGCGACAACTAACTGATTCTTAGATGAATTTAACTGCGAAAGCCGATTTAATTGCCCCTCTAACTTATCTTGCACCTGCCGCAAGTCGGCATTAACCAATTCCGATTCTAATACCAACAAAGTCTGCCCAGCCTTAACCGCATCACCCTCCTTTACCGAGATTTGGGCAACAGTTCCTGCAACAGCTGCATCCAGCCTAACTGTCTTCCCCTTAGGCTCAAGTCGCCCTCTAGCAGTACCAGTTTCATCCACCTTAGACAGCATTGCCCAAGGTAAAACTATAGACACAAACACCACCAAAAAATACAGCAATCCCCTTGTCCAAATATGGGGCAAGCTATCAAGTGTTTCCTGAGTTACGTCAGACCAATCATCTGAAGTTATAGCTGGTGTTTGGGAGGTTGAAAGTAGCTGTTGTGCATCCAAATGCACTTCGTTTGAAACCCGTCCATTCAACGTACTTGGCATAATTTATACTCACACAATTTTAGATTTTGGATTTTGGATTGGAGGTGTCATGAGATGTAGAGACGCAAATTTCGCGTCTCTACAGGAATTAGGATTCTCCCTTGTCCTCCTTGTCCCCCTTGTCTTCTTCCTTCACGCTGCTGTATCCAACTGCTGTTGATTGAGATAAAAATAATGTCCTCGCTTCGCCATCAACTCTGAGTGATTTCCACTCTCAATCAACACACCCCGATCCAGCACCAAAATCAAATCTGCATTCCGCACAGTCGAAAGGCGATGGGCAATTACCAACGTGGTTCGCCCCTTGAGAATCGTGTTCAAATTCCTCTGAATAATCCTTTCCGACTCTGTATCCAAATGGCTTGTCGCCTCATCTAAAACCAACAACTTGGGATTGCCTAATAAGGCGCGGGCGATCGCAATCCGCTGTCTCTGTCCACCAGACAACAACCCCCCACCTTCACCAATCTGCGTTTCATAACCCATCGGCAACTTTTTAATAAACTCATCAGCACCCGCTAGTTTTCCCGCCTCGATCACCTCTGCCAAAGTTGCTCCAGGATGGGCTAAACTGATATTTTCTCGAATCGTACTGCCAAACAAAAAGGTATCTTGGTCAACTACCCCAACCTGCTGACGTAAGGAACGCAAGGAAATACTGGTAATATCCTGTC
Organism: uncultured Calothrix sp.; assembly: GCA_964242965.1. Classification (GTDB taxonomy): domain Bacteria; phylum Cyanobacteriota; class Cyanobacteriia; order Cyanobacteriales; family Nostocaceae; genus JANNFJ01. The sequence continues at coordinate 15,767 of CAXTCQ010000022.1, forward strand.
CATCAATCAATATTTTGCCATCTGTAGGGGGATACAACCCCAAAACCAACTTAGAAATGGTGGTCTTCCCAGAACCACTGCGTCCCACCAGCGCCACCATTTGCCCGTCGTGTACTTCAAAACTGAGATTTTCTAAAACATTAGTATCGCTTTCTGGGTGATAACGAAATGTTACGTTGTCAAAGCGAATGTGTCCCCTAACTTCCGGTAAATTTTGCCGTGCTTGATAGTGTAAATCCTCCTCTGGTTCCGCATCCAGCACATCATTAATCCGTTCGACGGCAATTACAACTTCCTGCAATTGATTCCACAACACCGTTAAGCGTTGGAAGGGGGTAATAATAGTCCCCAGCAGCATATTAAATGCTACCAATTGCCCAATGGTTAACTGGTTGTGAATCACCTGGTGCGCCCCAAACCACAGCAACGCAGTTGTCACCACTGCTTGAATTGTGTTGCTGAAAATTTGCAGGCGATTGCTGATAACTTGCCCGGAGAAGTTCGTTTTTATCTCTTTATTTAATAACTCTTCCCAATGCCAACGCACTGTTTGTTCCACCGCTGTGGATTTAACCGTCCGCACACCAGTCAGGGCTTCAATTAGATAACTACTTTCGTTGGCAACAGCATTAAAGATTTCTCTGGAAATCTTCTGTAAAAAAGGTGTAGCAATCAACGCCAGCAAGAAAAAAGGCGGTACAATCACCAACGCCAGCAACGCCATTTTCCAGCTATACCAAAACATCAATCCCACATAGATAAAAACTGTGAGTAAATCCAGCAGGATAGACAAAGCCTCACCAGAGAGGAAGCGTTGAATTTTGCGGTTTTCCTGCATACGAGAGATAATATCTCCCACATAACGGGACTCGAAGAAATTCAAAGGTAGTCGTAAGGTATGGCGAATAAACCCGACAATTAGTGATAAATCTACTCTATTTGCCGTGTGGTCTAACAGATATTGCCGCAACCCCATCATCGCCACGCGGAAGAGACTAAAAATCAGTAATCCAATCCCCACCGCTGTTAAGGTTAGTTCCGAACGCTGCACCACCACTCGGTCTAATATTAACTGGGTGAATAATGGAGTAATCAGTCCAAATAACTGGATAAACACCGAAGCGATAAACACTTCTAGCATCACCAAAGAGTGAGGCTTCATCAACTCAAAGAATTGCCAAAAGGGAGTCGAAGTCTCTTTGGCATCTTTGAGAAAGACTGTGGGTTGCAGCAGTAGCGTATAGCCAGTCCAGTCCGCTTTAAATTCGGCGTGGCTGAGGGTGCGTTGACCAATCGCAGGGTCGGCTACAATCACCTGTTTGTTGTTGATTTCATAAACTACAATGTAGTGCTTTCCTTCCCAGTGAGCGATCGCTGGTAATTTTTGCTTCGCCAACTGGTCGAGACTCGCTTTCACAGGTCGCGTAGAAAACCCAATACTTTCCGCCGCTGCCGATAACCCCCGCAATGACGAGCCATTGCGGTCAACATTGGCGATATCCCGCAGGCGATTGATACTAAAGCGTTTCCCCCAATAGCGAGATACCATTACCAAACAAGCTGCACCGCAGTCTGATGCACTCTGTTGGGCAAAAAACGGATAGCGCCGCAACATATGCTGCCACAAATGCCCGACTCGCTCTCGTGGGTTGGGGAAGTAGGCCTTACTAATCTTTTTCTGCGGCTGGACTTCTAGCGCTGATGTTGACAAAATATCATTTTTATGTATTTTGTTCGATTCGGCTGAGTTTACTGGGAGGTCATTCGAGTCCACCTGCTGGGAATTACGCGCCTGCGCCTCATTCCACAAATGCTCTCGGATTTGCGGATACTTGGTCATCAATGGCGATAATACCTCACCCGGAATAAAGCATACCTGCAAAGAAACTGAAGCCCTAGCAGCATATGGCTGAAACTCAGCCTCCTTAAACAAGGTAAATTCCCCAAATGATGCTCCAGCCTCCAGAGTGACGATTATCTCACCTGCTTCGTCCAGCAACCTTACCTTGCCAGCCACCACAATGTAGATACCAGCGATTCCATCAGTTCCTTGCCAGAACTTTCCGACTTTCGGCGTTAGGGATTTAGCGGATTTTAGACAACGTTGAAATTCCGCTTCGGAAAGAGAATGTCCTAAAGTATTACTTAGCTGTTGCAGAGATAACTGCTCAGATAGATTTTGCGTCATGATTGTCTAATGTCCCTAAGAAGCCGAAGTTAACAGGCAAAAAGTCTTGATTATCTGACGTATTTGCCAGTTTTAGGTCACTAATCAAGATTTTGGAACCTTGACCTTGAATCGCGGTTTCCTCGATATTCGGCTTTGGTCGAGTGGACAGCCCCATTTGTTTGAGCAGGCGCTTGAGGTGGCGATCGCTCACTGAAATCCCCAATTCTTTTGCCAAATGCTTACTTAACCAGTTCGCCGTCCACCGCCGAAATGAATAGCCATAATCGCGGGGACTACCGTTAACCAGTTCCTTCAAACGCTCTAGATACTGCTCGTTTACAGCCTTAGGACGCCCAATCGGACAATCCTGCCATTGGTGCGCCATTCCAGCACGGGCTATGTGCGTCCAATGCCTTACTGTTGCTGGACAACACTCCAATGTGCGACAAATTTCAGTTTGAGATTTCCCCGTATCTGCCAGCAACATAATTTGGATACGCTGGCGGTATGACTCAGGTAAATCCTCTTGTAGACTTTTTTGGAGCAGTTTGCGCTGAAAGGAAGTTAAACACTTACCACCAAACGTGTCTGGTTCCTTAGTGTCTGATTTTTCTTGAGTGTGCGACATAAAGTTCCGATAAGCCAGAGAGCGAGAATTTAACAACGTTTAAAACTTAGGTGCTAGATATTAGGAGTCAGTATAAAGTAGTGCATATACTGTTTGAGTATTAATAAATATGTTTGAAACGCTTCTTACACTTAAAGAGTCCTCTATAAGCGATCGCTTATCTAAAAATATTTATACTGCCCAAGTTAAACCCTAATTTTCGTCTCCTGAATTCTTAGTTACTATAATTGATACAACTAGCTAGTTGCTGGTTCCTCAAATATACACTGAATTTTTAGTAATAAAAATTACTTTTTATATACTAATAATTCAAATTTAAAATAGCGCTATACGTATAAAAGTACTATAATTAGGGTAACTTGCTAGCATGTCTAAGATAGTAAGTATGTATAGCTTTTAACAGTACCCAAAGGGTACTAGTAGTATAAATAACGTTTTAGACTACGTGCTGCGGGTGCGTTTCGCGTCGATTGGGGTACTGAAAGAAGAATAGATAGATTCGGATATTTGCGGGTGGAAATATACATGCGCTCATGGTATTCAAAAAATTACTTTACTATTAATTACATAGGAAGCAGCTTTGAGGAAATATCAGGTTATCTAGATTTTTTGTAATTTTTTTGCTTGAGGTTGTGAAACAACTTGCTACATCAAGCGGTTGTATTCTGCTCTCAACCCCTTCAGCACTCTTATTACTTCGATTTTTCAGAAATTTTAGAGTGCGATTTAGCGGGAATCGCGCTTTGCCGCAGATACTTGCTAAAATATCTCTACCTTAGTGGGCTGGTCTTTGAACCAAGTATCTAGGACTTACGCATTGACAGGGTGGTAAAATAGTGCAGTCGAAAATAGGTGTCGTCTATTTGTAGGTATTGAGCAATTGAGAGTTGGGAGCAAACCCTCGACAGCACAATGTAATTTAGACCACTACACTAGGACTTACGCACAGTCAACGAGAAAGTAGGTGTTCTAAACATATTAGATTCCCCCAACAGTCTAGGCTTTGCGTAAGTCCTAATTAAGTTTACTCTGGTAAACCCTTCACCCGTAATAAATCCAATTCCCGCTCAAAAATCTCATCAATCGGCAACATTTCCCCATCGATTGTCATAAATTTATGGTCTTTTGTCGCCCGAATTACTTCCCCATTTTCTAACTCATATTCAAACACTTCTTGCTGTCCGCGATTGTGGAATTGGGCAATAGGTTGCGCGTACACATTCCCGTTACCATCAACGCTAAAGACATTACAATCGACTTCTTTCTCAACAATCTCGCCAATTTCTAAAAAGCCATATTCGACAGTCAAAATCTCGGTATCATAACTCAAACAATATTCGGCAAACTTCTCCATTTGCTTGAATAATTCCTCAGCAACTTGCTGCCTCACTCCATTTTTTGCCGAACCATCGATAAATTTTTCTCGCTGTTTCTGCATTTCGGAAACCTTCTTCTTACCCATTGCCCGACGCAACAAATCAGCTTGCCCAAGGGTATAACCTGCCATATCTTGAGCAATTTTCATAATTTGCTCTTGATATACCATAATTCCGTAGGTTTCATCAAGAATTGGTTCTAAAGTTATATGTTGGTAATCGATTTCTTCTCGACCGTGTTTGCGGTTAATAAATTTAGGAATTAACCCAGCATCTAAAGGTCCCGGTCGATACAATGCCAAAATTGAGGAAATATCTTCGATATTCGATGGCTTTAAATCGCGGACAATTTGCTTCATCCCTGACGATTCTAACTGAAATATTCCCTCTAATTCCCCTGATTCTAATAACTTATAAGTGTTTTCAACATCTTTTGGTAACTTAGCCCCTTCCCCACCTTTTGCTAATATCTTATGCGCTTTACGTTCTTGTGCAGTAATATCGTATGGGTCGATTGAGTATCCTTTAGTTTCTTGGATTAAATCGAGGGTTTTTTGAATCATCGTCAGGTTTCGCAACCCCAAAAAGTCCATTTTCAACAACCCAATCGAGTCCAAATCCTCCATATAATATTGAGTAATTACCGAACCGTCATTATTACGTTGTAGCGGGACAATTTCATCCAATGGTTCGGCAGAAATTACCACACCCGCAGCGTGAACTCCGAAGGTTTTGTTTGTACCTTCAATCCGCATTGCCATATCCAGCCAATGACGAACTTGTGCATCATTCTCGTATTTTTCTTTAAATTCTGGTGCTGGTGTTTCATCGGAAATCATCACTTTCAGTTTAGTGGGTTTGCCTCGTACTACAGGAATCAATTTTGCCATTTTATCGGCTTCTCCGTAGGGAATATTTAATACCCTAGCGACATCTTTGAGAACTGATTTCGATGTTAACCTATTAAAAGTAATAATTTGAGCAACTCGTTCTTTACCGTATTTTTGGGTAACATAATCAATTACCTCATCGCGTTTTTCGATACAGAAATCTGTATCAATATCCGGCATGGACTTACGTTCGGGGTTGAGAAAACGCTCGAATAACAAGCCATGATGCACCGGGTCAATATTAGTAATTCCCATCGCAAATGCAACCAGAGAACCCGCTGCCGAACCGCGACCGGGACCGACGGGAATGTGTTTATCGCGTGCAAATTTAATATAGTCCCACACAATTAAGAAGTATGCCGAAAAACCCATTTGTTGAAGCATTTTAAGTTCGTATTCGAGCCTTTCTTTATAGACTGGTTCGAGTTCCGAACGACTTTTACACCGCAACTTTTCCAAAAGACCTAACCATGCTACTTCTTCAACAAAAGTTTCGGGGGTATGACCGGAAGGTATAGGATAATTGGGAATGCGAGGTTCCCCAAGAATATTATATGGTTCGACTTTATCGGCAATTTCCTCAGTTGTATTTATGGCTGCTTCGATAACATCATCGGTTAAATGGTCGCGGAATAGTTGTCGCATTTCGTCAGCGGATTTTAAATATTCAGTACCGCTATAACGCATTCGATTATCTTCGACAATTAATTTACCTGTTTGAATGCATAATAATGCGTCGTGTGCTTCGACATCGAAACAGGAAATAAAGTGCGAATCGTTGGTAGCAATAACTTTTATTCCGAGTTCTTTGGCAATTTTAACGATTTCAACGTTAACAATTCGGTCTTCTTGCGAACCGTGGTCTTGAATTTCTAAATAATAGTCATCACCAAATACATCTTTGTACCATTGTGCAACTTTTCGAGCCGCATCAGGTCTACCGCTCATTATTGCTTGGGGTATTTCTCCCCCCAAACAAGCGCTGGTGACGATTAAATCTTCGTGATATTCTTTGAGTAAATCTTTATTAATACAAGGACGCGAAAATATACCTTTACCTTGCACACCTTCGAGGTGCGAAATCGATGTTAATTTAACTAAATTTTTATAACCTTTTGTACTTTTAGCTAAAACGACTTGGTGATATTTCGGACGACGTTCTTGTTTAGTTATATCACCGTTGATGATATACATTTCGTTGCCAATAATCGCCTTAATATTTTTAATGCGACAGATTTTAATCAATTCGACCGCACCGTACATTACACCGTGGTCGGTGAGTGCGATCGCTTTCATTTCCAACTCGATGGCACGGTCGATCAATTCCGGTAACTGACTCGCACCATCTAACAAGCTGTAATCACTGTGGATGTGTAAAGGTACGAAAGACATAGTATTAACACAATTTTGTTATATAGTCAACTAGGCAGTGATGCCAGTTGGTTAGGTTATTTAGTATATATAACAATTGCTGGCTTTGCCGCTAAATTATTTTAAGCAATCCTTTGAAGAAACACAAAGGACGGTAAGGGGCAAAGGAGGATAAGACAACTGACGACTGACTAAATGTGGATAAAATAGAAACAAATTAACTTAAAGATGGGGTAAAAAATGGTAACCCAACTGAGTACACCGAAATCGTTCGTTGGAATGGTAATATCTTGGGAAGCGTTGCCTGATGATTTTAGGTTAGAGGACGAGCCGGTGGAGAATACAGGTCAGCCGCTATTGGCTGGTGCTTTGCGTGAAAGCTTAGAAATTGTTGGATTTATCCAACCTCAAATGCTGATAGCCTCAAATTTTGGTCTTGGTGCAACCTTAAACGGGGAATTTACTGCTAAAGCACCCGATTGGGTTTACGTAGATAGCGTAAATCAGGTTTTAAACAACCGTAGAAGCTATACACCCCATTTAGAAGGCAATATACCTGCGGTTGTAATGGAATTTTTGTCCGAAACTCAAGGTGAAGAATATTCGGCAAAACAAGCTTATCCACCAGGAAAATGGTTTTTTTACGAGCAAATATTACAGGTTCCCGTTTACGTAATTTTTGACCCAAACGGGGGATTATTAGAATTTTATAATCTCGAAAACGGGCGCTACAAACTAGAACTACCTGACGATAATGGTCGGCATTGGGTTGAGTCAATGGGTTTATTTTTAGGAACTTGGCAAGGAGAAAAAGAAGCGCGAACTGGTTATTGGTTACGTTGGTGGGATAATGCTGGTAATTTATTACCGTGGGCAGTTGAACGAGTTGAGTTGGAAAGTCAGCGTGCCGAACAGGAACGTCAGCGTGCCGAACAAGAAAGTCAGCGTGCCGAACAGGAACGTCAGCAAAAAGAACGATTAATTACCTACTTGCAATCTCAAGGTATCGACCCAAATAATTTGCCTGTAACTTAAATCCTGGACATCCTTGAATCGAATAGCTAATTGACGTAAGGGATATTTTAGAAAATGCCCTGTTCGTCTAAATTGTAGTGTCCTCCAATAAATAATTTCAAATTTTACTTTATATATGTAACAATTTGCCTAAACCTTGAGATTATGATTTTATTTTATAATTCTGTTTTGAGGTTCTCATTGCTGCTCCCGACAATTAGAATACAATTAAACATTTCTTTATGGCAGAGACAGAAATTAACGATATATCGACAGATAGCTTCTTAGTTAATCCTGAAGAAGACTTGCTGGGACATGCCAACTTTGCCAAGTATCTAGCAGACAGCATTTGCAAAATGACCTTTCCTGAAGGTTTCGTAATTGCAATTTACGGTTCTTGGAACTCTGGTAAATCTACACTATTAAACTTCTTAGTCCGCTATCTTCAACAAAAGCCAGATGAGGAACAACCAATCATCGTTCCTTTTAATCCTTGGCTGTTTTCTGGACACCAAGATATTACAAGACGCTTTTTCGAGCAATTACAAAATGTTTTAAGCGAAGAAACAACCGTTCCCAGAGGTTTAAAAAAGATACTAGCTGATTTTGCTGGAATTGTTTCGGAAATTCCTTTACCTTATGCTCAAACTGGCAAAGCATTAGCAGTATTATTAGACGAGAAAGGCAAGGAAGCTTCGGAATTAAAAGAAGAAGTCAAAGACACGCTCGCAAAGCAGGAGCGACGAATAGTTGTAACAATTGATGATATCGATCGATTGGCTGCTGACGACATCAAGCAATTATTACGGATTTTAAAAGCAATACCAAATTTTTCTAACGTTGTCTATGTTTTAGTCTTTGATAAAGAAGCTGTAGTAAAAACAATTACAGAAACCACAGAAATAACTGGAGAAGCATACTTAGAAAAAATTATTCAAGTTGAGTTTGAGTTACCTATCCCCAATAAGACCTCACTCCGCAAGGTACTTTTTAAAAAGCTTAATAATATTTTTACTGAAACACCAAAACAACAAATTAACCAAGTACGCTGGAATGATATTTATTTCCAAGGAATAGACTACTTTATTACTAAAGTTTCCGATATTGTTCGTTTGGCTAATACTTTAACAGTGACATACCCAGCAGTAAAAGGTGAAGTGAACCCAGTTGATTTTATTGCTATTGAGTCTTTGCGAACCTTTTGCCCGATAATATATAACAGAATCCGCCAAAATCCTTATGTTTTTGCAGGAGTCAACTTTCCAACAGACAAATTAAAAAATCTGCTTGATACCTGGATTGCTCAACTGCCCCAGGAAGATAAACAGCCGATCAAAAATCTCCTCACGCACCTTTTTCCAAAGTTAAAATCTGTTTGGAGTAATAGCTATCTAGATAAAAAACAGGAGTTGGAATGGCGCAAACAACTACGAGTATGTAGTTTAGAAATATTTCCTGTTTACTTTCGTCTAACGTTATCAGCAGGTGAATTATTTGATACTCAGTTAAAAGCTATCCTTGGTTTGGCTGAGGATGCAGAGAAGTTTAAAGAACATCTAAGCGAACTTGTTAAGCAAATTCAAGATAGTACAACGCAAATTAGGGTATTCCTAGAACAGCTTGAAAGTTGCACCGAACAGGAAATTCCTGTGAGTGCTATTGACGCGATTGTGGAGATTTTATTTGATGTCAACCAGCAGCTTTTGTTGTGTCAAGAAGACGAATATGATAAAATTTTCGATTTTGGAAGTGAAGTTTTAATTAGTCGTATTATATTACGACTGTTGCATCGAATTGATGAATTAGCACGGTTTGAAGTAGTAAAAAAAATAATTAACCAGGGTAAAGGATTAGCAATAATTAATCATCAAATAGCGGCACTCAAAGAACAACAAAGTAACTATAGTTCAGATAAATTTAACTTAGAAGAAGGAATGCTCGTGAATCCACAACACCTTCAAGAACTGGAAGAAATCATCGCTAAAAAGCAGCAAAAAACTGATACCAACGATGAATAAGATGTACAGTTAAAATATACAAATCCTATTTTATGAAAAAAAACTAAGGGATAATACTGCCGGGAGTGTGCTAAATGAAGATACTCACCTTTCTAAAATATCTTTGTTCGTAAAAAGTAGGACATAATTTATGATTCCAGTTTTTGGACGTAGGCTGGACATGGTGTAAGCGTATTGAGCAGGGATTGATCGGCTGTCCAGAATTCGGCAGATTCTAGCTCGGCAACTGCCAAAAAAGCAGCATCATAGAGAGTTGCCAGCGAGAACTGTTCGGCAATAGCCCATGTTTTTACACGGATGGCATCGCTGTCGAGGTAGTCAACAGGCATTTGGCAGAAGTCATCATAAAATCCCTTTGCCTGTGCTGGGCTAATTGCCCCTAACCTAACTTTTTTTCGCAATACTGAGCCAACTTCTGCCCACGCAAATGCTGGAGCAACCAAACGCACATTTGATGTCAGCAAGGGAACGATCAAGTTTCTGGCTTGGGGTTGTAGTGTCTCAGGGACGAGATAAGGAATCCAAACACTGGTGTCGATACACTTAGTCATGCCGTCCCTCACCCGCTCGAAGCTGACGAATCAAGTCCACAGAGCTTGCTTGAATACCTGTTGCAGCTTCTACTTCGGCACTACGAGCCACAATGCGCTGATGGGCTGTCAGCGATCGCCGTCGTCGCACTTCACGAGCAATCGCTTCGACAAGCATCTCGTTAAAAGACTCATTGCCTTCTCGAAACTGCCTTGCTTGCTGAAGCAGGTCGGCTGGGATGCGGATAGTTACAGCTTCTCGTTCCATAGTTGCAACCTATACAATCACGGTATGATATCATCTAGTGTAACTATTTTCATCAATCAGTGCGATTTTGACGTAGTTGGGATGCCTGCGGCAAGTTTCGATAATGCAAATGAGCAATTTTTTCAGCAATATCTAAAATCATGGGATAAGTCAAATACAGTTTTTACTCAAGTTTGTCACAAACTTTAAGTTAATTTTCGAGAATTAGAGATTCCTGTCATGATGTTTACACTTAGTTATCAATAGCTGGAAAACATGAACCCTGACAAACCTCGTCCTTGGTGGCAGCGTATACCGCTAACCCTGCAAATATTGATTGCCTTGGGCTTTGCGATCGCACTTGGTGTAGCTCTTGGTGCAGGCAATCCTAGCGATGCCAACAAAGCCTTTATCGAACAACTAGCAATTCCCGCAGAATTAATTCTCAAAGCCCTCCGCGCTCTCGCTCCACCATTAATTTTAATGGCTGTACTGCACACTTTTTTGACTGCGGAAATCCCCGGTACTGCGGGACGAAAATTAGGGGTGTTATTGATTACTAATACCACAGTGGCAATTCTAATTGGGCTTTTGGTGGCGAATACCATCCGTCCGGGGAGATGGGGACGTTTGACCCCTCCATCCGGAGCAGACGCAGCCGCAACGACAAAATTTGACCCTTGGGGACTCATTCAAGATGCTGTACCCAAGGCGATTCTCGAACCTTTAGTAAATAATAATGTAATTCAATTAATTGTAATTGCCCTTAGCTTTGGCATCGTTCTCCGTGCCATCAAATCGGAGATGGTTTCCCAAGGTAAAAGAGGATATCAACCGATCGAAGATGTGGTAGGGATTTTATTTGAAGCAATAATTCGTATCCTCAACTGGGTAATTGCTTTGGTTCCCCTGGCTGTTTTTGGTGTCGTTTCTAAAACGATTGCCAAAGAAGGTTTCGCGCCATTTATTTCCTTGGGTGCATTTATTTTGGCAGTACTGCTAGCATTGGCATTGCAAGCTTGTTACTACCTTCTAAGGGTAAAATTAGGTTCGTGGGTAAAACCGTTAGACTTTTTGCGCGGTGGTTCGGATGCTTTTTTAATGGCTTTTTCGACTTCATCTTCGGGTGCGACAATGCCCGTAACATTCGAGGTATTGCAAGAAAAAATCGGTTTGCGCGAGTCTTCCGCAGCATTGGGGGCATTAGTTGGGGCAAACTTCAATAATGATGGGACGGCGCTGTATGAGGCGATGTCTGCATTATTTATTTCCCAAGTGTTGGGACTAAATTTAAATTTAGGACAGCAAATTTTAGTTGTTCTCACGTCGATTTTTGCTTCGGTTGGGGCTGCGAATATTCCGAATGCAGGTTTGGTGACGATGACGTTGGTGTTTCAATCGGTTGGTTTACCGACGCAGTATATTGCTGTATTGGTAACGGTAGATTGGTTTTTAGATCGGTGTCGTACTGCTATTAATGTGATGGGTGATATGACTGTAAGCGCTTTACTCGATGGTAAAAAGCCCCGTGCTGCCGATGAGAGATAGAAAGGGGAAATTGAAGAACTGAAGTAGGACTGCCGTTTGCTGACGGGGAAACAATTTTTCCCCATCTTCGCAAAAAACGAACCTCAAGTTAAGCGCTTTTTGAGCTATCTTTTTCTTTAACCGACTACCCATCGTTAGAATTTTCAGCATCGCTACTGTTATCATCATTCATCCAATTACCTTTATTGCTGTTATTGCTTAAATTATTGTTACCATTATTATTACCATTGTTACTAAAATTATTACTTGTGTATAAATTGATATAAAAATTAATTTGAATCAGACTACCGTTGGAACCAGAGAATAAATACCCTAGCACCAATCCGAAAACAAAAAACAATAAAACTGAGCTTTCCATCTAGATAAAATGTACGAACCATTATAAGCCGTTACACTAATCTTTAGCTGAAAATCAATTTAGAATTAGAATCAAAAACTACGAATGGTGCTATTGCTACTGACATAAATAAAACTTTTCTAGATTCGTGCGGACGGCGTGAAATTTATCGTAAAATGCAACCGAACGAACGAGGTCGTTATCCGATCGAGCCATTGGGAGTAGAATTAGGTTTATGGTCAGGAGCCTTGTCAAAATCAAACTCAACTTTGGTTACGTTGGTGGGATACCTCTGGTAATTTGTTGCTGATTGGTAGCGAGCGTGCCGAAATTGCAGAAAAAGCACAACGGGATGCAATTCCCCGACTACTTGAGCTAGGTTTAAGTGTTGAACAAATTGCATCTGCGCTTTCGTTGCCACAAGAAGAAGTCAGGTCATTTTGCGACAATTTGTGAAAATAGAGAACATCCGTTCGAGCGATCGCATGGCGATTGTCCGAAATTTTATATTAAGTTTTATCCCAACATTCTTAAAACGATTCCCAAGGTCAATTTCTGAATTTTTTGATAATGGAGCTTTTTTCATGCTTAGAAATGCACCCACTACTTTGAATCAATCAAGCTCAATTAACTGGAAGCCCCAAGGTTTGAGAGCCGATAAAGCGATTTCTCTATCTACACCTTCATAAGCCTCCCATTCGGACTTTTTGTCTTTGGGATGTCCCTCGCCTACATGACCCGCAACTTTGATTACCGGACAACCCGCCATGCGATCGCGCTCCAATCCTTTTGGTAATGCCAGTTGCATTTTGTGCCCTATAAACTTCGAGACACTTTCATTCGCTACAGATTCACGGATTAAACAGATGTCACCAGCAGTTCCCCAAGTAGTTTGGTAAATGTGGAGGAACGATATATATATTTCTGGTTTGATGGCTCTTTTAAGAACTTTCATTATATCTAAATCCTTAGATTATAAGTAAAAAATCATATTTTGGACAAGATTTTCGCATTGGCTGCAACTGACGAATTGAAATGCAACTCCAGTGCAAAGTACAGTTTATCGCACGTCACTGCTGCTATGTACACCGAAATAAGCAATCTCCGTAAGTTTAAGCCAAGATTGACGAATCTCAATTAGAAATTATGCTGATAAATGAGTAAATAATCAAGTATCAAACTTTCTTTTATACCGAAGTTTGAGTGCCATAAATAATAATCCATTTTAAATATATAAGTCTAACATTGCCATCAATTCCAGTACTTTTGGCAGCCTACGTCGCACTTAGAGGGACAAACTGGGGTATCCCAAGTGAGGATAAATAGGGCACTTTGTCAAGTATTGTAACAGTAAATTATCCTTACCTTGAATTTGGTGTTATTTCAGCTAAATACCAATGCAGTACGGTAGAGTAAGACGAATGCGCCAATAATATCGCGCTTTTACAAAAAAAGAGTATTTATGAAAACAGTCGAATATATCCAGGAACAAGAATTCGATTCACTTTTGACCAGCAACGACCTAGTTGTGTTTGATTTTACGGCAACTTGGTGCGGACCTTGCAAAATGATTGCCCCTCTCATGGATAAATTAGCAGAAGAATATGAGGGTCGTGTCAAAGTGCTTAAGGTAGACCTTGACCAAAACCCAACCCTGAGTAAAAGATTGGGCATTCGCAGTATCCCCGCAGTCATGATTTACAAAAATGGAACTCTTATGGAAACCATTGTTGGGGTAACTCCTTATGAAACGTTCACCACAGCCATAACAAAGCTGTTTTAATTTTAGTTGGTCATAATCATGTACTTGTAACCCGGATATTGGAATGCAGGTTGATTAAATCGGCTTAAATGCATACAGGCTATTTGTACCTTGCAGTAGATGAAAGCTTGTAGCCTGTTATAGCCAAAAAAAAGTCATTGTTCGATGTATGAATTTTGGTTGAAAATTAAGGATATACTTACCGGACGATTTCAACAATTTTTTAACACATGGACATTATTAAATACACGCTTAGTGAAAACCAGATGCCTACTGCTTGGTATAATATCCAAGCAGATTTACCCGCTCCCATGCCACCAGTGCTGCACCCAGGTACGAGAGGGGTAATTACAGGTGCTGACCTGGAACCGCTTTTTCCGCCCGAATTAATCAAACAAGAAGTTAGTCTCGAACGCTGGATTGAAATACCAGAAGAAGTGCAATCAATCTACCGTCAGTGGCGACCAACTCCACTGTATCGGGCACGGCGGCTAGAAAAAGCTCTTGATACTCCTGCTAAAATTTATTACAAATACGAAGGTACTAGTCCGGCTGGGAGTCATAAACCAAACACCGCGATTCCTCAAGCTTATTACAACAAGATTGCGGGTACAAAACGTTTAACCACGGAAACTGGTGCCGGACAATGGGGTTCTTCGCTTGCTGTAGCTGGTGCTTTTTTTGGTTTAGAAGTAGTAGTGTACATGGTAAAAGTTAGCTACCACCAAAAACCCTACCGCCGTGCGTTTATGGAATCCTATGGTGCTTCGGTAATCGCAAGCCCTAGTAATGAAACAGAATCGGGGCATAAGATTCTTGAACAATACCCCGATAGCAATGGCAGTTTGGGTATTGCGATTAGCGAAGCTGTAGAAGTTGCAGTACAAGACGACCGGACAAAATATGCTTTGGGCAGCGTGCTAAATCACGTATTATTGCATCAAACTGTAATTGGGCTTGAAGCACTTAAACAGCTTGAACAAGCAGGTGATTATCCCGATATTATTGTCGGCTGTACGGGTGGTGGTAGTAACTTTGCTGGCATCGCTTTCCCGTTTATGGGTAATAAGCTACGAGGCGATCGAGATATTAAATTTGTCGCAATAGAACCAGCAGCTTGCCCAACATTAACCAAGGGTAAATACGCTTATGATTTTGGGGACACGGCACATCTGACTCCCTTAGTAAAAATGCATACCCTTGGAAGCTCTTTTGTCCCCCAAGGCATTCATGCAGGTGGGTTACGTTATCATGGCATGGCACCGCTTCTCAGTCATGTTGTTGAGTTAGGTTTGATTGAACCAAAAGCTTATAAGCAACTCGACTGTTTTGCAGCAGGTCTTACCTTTGCCCGTGCCGAGGGCATTTTACCTGCACCAGAGGCAAACCACGCTGTCAAGGGTGCGATTGATGAAGCGTTACGCTGTAAAGAAGAAGGAATCGGCAAGACTATTTTATTCAACTTGTGCGGTCACGGTCACTTTGACATGCAAGCATATATGGACTACGAAGCCGGATTATTACGCGATACTGAATATAGTAATCAAGAAATCGCAATGGCACTTGCAGGGTTGCCTGTAATTGCTTGATTACAGCTTCATTCTTTGTAGAAAAACCTGAAAAGAAAGATTTTTACATGTGAATTTAAGTCAGTTGTAGGGGCGGGGAACCCCCGCCCAGACAATCTCATCTGCTAAACTGATTTTCGGGCGTAAAATGAAACAGCCCTGCCTTTTTAAGGGGGGACTTTGAGCGGCTTTTAGTTCCAGGAGACACTGAATGATTTTAATACTGTCCTTTGGCACCGCATTCTTTTTTCCAACAGCGTTCTAAAAGTTCGATGTGGTAAGTTTGTGCGAAACGACGGGGATTAAATATCGGTGGTTTCTCGCTGTCGATTAATGGCTGATTTAAATATTGCCAAAGCGGGAATCTTGTTTTGGATTTTTCTGGAATCATGACAGAAGCAAACAAAATGTTATAGATATGTTGTTCCAGCGCTTGGCTTCGAGTAAAAATAAATGCCAATCACTGATATACATGTCAAAGATTACACATCAAGCTTGCGACTGTCTTGGTCATAATTGCGGAATATTTGAAAAGCGTAAGTTAAAATTTGCCACCTGATATCTGGCATCCAGCATTGACGAAACGATAATCATAGGGTAATAGTAGTCTCGACTACGTTTCTAGCCACCGAAGGGGGTACGCATCGGTTTACAACCCCTATGGTCAGTATTTTTGGATGCGAGGAGATACAAAATAAGATTAGGACTCAATGCTTGTCGGGGTTTTAGGGAAAAGGGACTCATGTTAAAGGGAGAAAATCCTTATATATCTTCTTTTCTACACCTTTTCTGCTTACCCCATGAACCTACTCTCTACTCTTCAGCACCCAACCAACCTAACGAATTAAAAAAGTATTCAGAAGATGGGTTTATTATCTATAAAAACTGCATAAGTCAATTTCCGCAGCATCTATTTAAAAGTGTAAAGAACAGGAGAATAAATCATGGCTAATGTAAATACCTAGTTAAGAGTGTAAGGAGGAAAGAAAAGTTCTTTGGAATTTTTTTTAATTGGAATACTCTTAACCTTCTACAAATTTAGGAAAGATTTAAGCATTATCTCTAATTTCTTAACTTTCTATTTTACGATTTTATTCAAGATAGTTTAAGAGGCGAAAGATAATAGTCTAAGAATCACAAAAGTATTATTATTCAAATATTTCTGAATAATGATATCAAATATTTTCATGCACAAATCTAACAATTAACAAGGAGAAACAATCATGAACTTAGAAAAAATTAACCAGATGAAGGATGCAATTGAGAAACAGATGGGAGAAGCGATTGAAAATTCTAATTTAGATTTAAGTGAGTTTTTTGTCAACCAAGCTTTAGTGGGAAAAGCCTTGAAATTTGAAATTACACTTGACTTAGATATAGTCAGGGATGAAGATATTATTCAAGACAATGAATTAAGAGATTCTTTACGAGAATTGCCAGGTACTAAGCTTGTGCTTAACGCTAACTGTTGGTGCTATAAACAAAACCGATTTATTAATTGTTCTTTCATTAATCCAACTATTTGTTAACCTGATACGAATTAGTTTTGAGTGCGAAGGGACAAGCACAAAAGAATTATTTAGTCATAGCATTATTGAATAAATTACATCCTTGACTTTTACCAAAAGTCAAGGATGTAATTTTTTATATGTTTACTATTAATAGTATGTTCTATAGTTTTCAGAAGAAACGGGGATTCAATAGGTAAGTCATGTTGAGAGACCGACCTTTTTTGACCATAATTTGCTTACATCTCTACTCCTGTATGGGTTTATAGGCTGTCTGTCACCCGTCAGTTCATAATGACAATGTATATTTAACTTTACACGACCACTTACTGCGTTATTTTACTGAGCAAATGGTATTTTCTTTAAAGAGATGCAGTATTGGGAATAAATAATGAATTTTCATCAGCATTGGTTTCAAAAGCTAGCACCTGTAACATTTGCTCCAATAATATTTTACGCTAACTCCGTTAATGCCCAAATCTCTCCTGATGTAACTCTACCCAATAATTCGAGCGTCAGATCCCAAGATAATATCAAAATTATTGAAGGTGGAACTCAAGCAGGAGGCAATTTATTTCACAGTTTCGAGCAGTTTTCTATACCTACCAATACCACGGCATATTTTAATAACAGTGCAAATATTCAAAATATTATTACTCGCATCACAGGTAAGTCTATTTCTAATATTGATGGCACGCTTCGCGCCAATAGTATAGCAAATTTATTTTTAATTAATCCAAATGGAATTATTTTTGGTGAGAATGGTGCTTTAGATATAGGTGGTTCGTTTTTGGCAACTACCGCAAGTAGTATTAACTTCGCTGATGGGACAAAATTTAGTGCCATACAACCGCAAACAGCACCCCTATTAACTGTAAGCGTTCCCATTGGGTTGCAATTTGGTGCAACTCCTGCACCAATCCGCAATCAATCCCAAGCTTCTGTTGATGGTGCGACAAATTTTTTTCGTCAACCTGTAGGTTTGCGAGTACCAACTGGTAAAACTTTAGCGCTAATTGGTGGTGATGTGACCTTTGAAGGTGGTAATCTAACCGCAGAATCAGGACGAATTGAATTAGGAAGTGTTGCTGGTAATAGTTTTGTGAGTATTAACTCAATTAATCAGGGTTGGGTTTTGGGGTATGAAGGTGTAGAAAATTTTCAGAATATTCAATTAATTCAGCGAAATATTGATGATTCCCAGATTGCATCGATAGTAGATGTAAGCGGTAAAGATGGTGGTGGTAGTATAAACGTGCAAGGTAATCTTGTGGAATTTATTGGTAGTTTCTTAAATACTTCAACCCGAAGTGTCACAGATGCTGGTGATTTAACGATTAATTCAAGAAAATTAATTGTTAGAGATGGCTCACAGTTAATAACTACAACTTTTGGTAAAGGTAAGGCAGGAAATTTAGCTGTGAATGCTTCGGACTCTGTGGAGCTATTTGGCGAAAATATTTTTCAGACTTTATTATTTAGCGGAACTGTTGGTGATGGGAATGGAGGAAACATTACTATTAATACGAGCAGACTACTTATTTTTGGTGGGGCAGGGTTATCAGTAGAAACTAGTGGTGGTACAGATAGTAATTCGCAATTTATTCTAGCGACTGGAAAAGGAGGTAATTTAACCATAAATGCTTCCGAGTTTGTAGAGTTAGCTGGTACATCACCAAATTATGATACTGAACAACTTGTATCTAGAACATTAAATTCAGGAGATGCGGGAAAATTAACGATTTCCACAAAGCGATTAATTGTTAGAGATGGGGCTGTAATTAGCCTTAGTAGCCAATCCCCCAAACTTCCAACAAATTTTACTGTTGTAGGCAATACAGGTAGTTTAGGAAATGCAGGAGAACTTAATATCACTGCCGATTCTATACTTCTAGATAATCAAGGCAAAATTGTATCTGAAACCGACTCGGCAAATGGAGGTAATATTAACCTCCAATTACGAGATTTATTATTAATGCGTCGCAATAGTCAAATTTCCACCACTGCGGGGAAAGCCCAACTTGAGGGTAATGGTGGTAATATAACGATTAATATTCCCGATGGTTTCATCGTGGCAATTCCCAAGGAAAATAGCGACATTACCGCGAATGCATTTGTGGGTAATGGTGGGAGGGTGGAAATTAATGCTACTGGTATTTTGGGGATAAAACCACGTAGTCGAGATGAGTTAGCACAACTTTTATCTACAAATAATCCTGGGGAACTAAATCCGCAAAGTATTCCTACGAGCGATATTACCGCAATATCCCAGGTCAACCCGAATTTAAACGGTAAGTTAAATATTAATGCTCTAGATGTGGAACCCGACCGAGGGATAACACAGTTATTAGATATACCATTAGATACGCAGATTGCTCAAGTTTGCAAACCAAGTAGAAGTGGTAATCAGAGCGAGTTTATTTATATTCGAGGTGGTGTACCTCCCTTACCTGGGGAAGCGTTGAGGAGCGATTCTCCTTTAGAAGTTGATTGGATATCGCTTGGGGGAGATGGAGAAAGAGGGAGAAAAATTTCAATCCATCAAAATCAAATAATCCAAAATCTCAAATCTCAAATCCAAACTCCAACGGTGGAAGCAACTGGATGGATTGTGGATAAAAATGGTGATATTGTTTTAACTGCGCTTAAAGCTAATGGCAACGATCAATTATTAGGTGTTGGGGGTAGCGATGCCACGGGCAACCATCTTCGTTGGCGAAGTCTCTCCGGAGGAGAATGGTATCGCACTTCTAAAGCTCCAACTTTACCCTGTGACGCAACTATAAAAAATAAGCCAGGGTAGTTATTGCATTTTCTCTATCCGAGCATAATATAATTTGATCGTCAGCACATCAGAAATAAAAGTATACTAATCTATCTATTTACTAGTTGATATAGTATAAATTATTTATAAATATTATGGGGTACAAAAGATGGCAAACGAAAATAATTATAATGGTGCTAACAATTATATTTACTCTGATTGCTGAGTGGATTTTTGTACCTATTTTACTTCTAAAAGTTGATGCTCGAAATATAAATCGTTCTATCCAGATTGCAGTAAATTATTCCGAGCCAGAGATTTTATTGGAAAAAGCGCAGAGACTTTATGATGCTAAAAGATATTCCGAAGTAATATTAATTCTAGAACAAGCTGCACAAATTTTTAAAAACCAAGGTAATTATTTAGAATACGCGATCGCACTTAGTAATATTGCCAATGCTTACAAACAAATTGGTGAATATCAACAAGCTTTGAGTTACATAACCCAAAGTCGTCAATTATTAGAAATTCCCAAACTACGTGATTCGCAGAAAGTATTTACCGTATTCGCTCAAGTTTTAGACATTCAAGCTAATTTACAGTTAGAATTAGGAAAACCCTTAGCCGCATTAGATAACTGGAAACAAGCGACAGCGATTTACGAAAGTGCAAATTTATTAAATGAAAAAAACCGAAGTTTAATTAATCAAAATTTAGCGTTACAAGCATTAGGACGCTATCGCCAAGCATATCATATTTTAGAAAAATTAATTTCCAAAAATCAACAACCAAATTCGATTCTCAAAGTATTAGCATGGCGAAATTTAGGTGAAATTCAACTATATTTACGCGAAACTGATACTGCCATAGAAACTTTACAGCAAAGTTATAAAATTGCTCAAGAAATCAAATCTACACCACAAATAACCTTAAGTTTACTGAGTTTAGGCAATGCTCAACGGTCGTTAGGGAATATAAAGCGATCGCTTTTCCAAAATACTACAAACTTTCAAAAAATACCATTTGTTTATGTAAGTCAACCCATCTCACCCGATGTCAGACAATTATATCAGCAAGCATTAGAAACCAATCAAAAAGTCGTCAACATATCGACATCACCCATCATCACAATTAAAGCTCAACTCAATTTATTAAATTTATTTATCGAACTTGGAGAATTTGCCCAAGCAAGTAAATTATATTCCCAATTACAGCCAGTTATTGACAAATTACCAGCATCAGCAACATCGATTCAGTCTCGTATTAATTTTGCTCAATCTCTTTTATCCTTAAAACAAAATAGCTCCATTGATACCCTAAAATGGGAAGATATTGCCCGAATCTTAGCTAAAGCAATTCAACAAGCTGAAACGATAGAGGATGTGCGATCGCAATCCTATGCGACTGGTGTTCTCGCTAGCGTTTACTCCCAAACCCAAAACTCAACTGATGCTCAACAACTAACTAAAAAAGCGCTCGATTTAGCTCTAGGGATAGATGCGAAAGAAATTGCCTATCTTTGGCAATGGCAGCTAGGATATTTACTTCAACAGCGAAAAAATACAGCTAAGGCAATAGATTATTATTCTCAAGCAGTTAGTAATCTCAATGATTTACGTAGTGACTTACTTGTCTTCAATTCCGACTTACAATTTTCCTTTCGAGATAATGTCGAACCAGTATATAGACAGTTTGTTGATTTACTTTTACAACCATTGAGTTCGGATAATATTGGCTCTAAAACAATTAATCAAAGCAAGATAAATCAAGCAAACTTACAAAAAGCCCGCGATGCCATAGAAGCACTACAATTACGAGAAATCGAAAATTACTTGCAGGAAGCTTGTTTACAAGCTAAAGCAGAAATTGTAGATACAGTAGTTGATAAAACTGATACTACTGCCGCTGTTATCTACCCGATTATTTTAAAAAATCGTCTAGAAATTATTCTTAAACTACCACTACAAAATCAATTTTATCATTACACGACCTTTGTTGACGCAGAGGAATTTGAAAAAACTTTAGAACAATTACAATATAGCCTGAGACAACCAGAGCAAATCAACCAAGTTCAAGAAATATCTGCAAAGATATATGATTGGTTAATTAAACCACTAGCAGCAGATTTGCAAGCAAGCCAGATTCAAACCCTAGTCTTTATACTTGATGGAACATTAAGAAATATTCCGATGGCTGTACTTTACGACCGCAATCTACAACAGCCAAAATACTTAATCGAAAAATACGCTATCGCTCTCACCCCCGGTTTACAAATGTTAGAACCTAAATCCCTAAAACAGCAAAAAATAAACGTTCTTCTTGCTGGGATAAGCGAAAAACGATTCTTTAATAATCAAGAGTTTAGCGCTCTGGATAATGTTCAATTAGAACTTAAAAATATTCATTTGCAAATACCTAATAGTCAAGAAATTTTAAATCAAGACTTTACCGATATTAATTTAAAAAAGCAAATAGATTCTGGCAAATATAACGTGATTCATATTGCTACTCATGGTAATTTTAGCTCAAACCTAGACAATACTTACATTCTGACTTGGAATAAATTACTCAAAGTCAAAGATTTAGATAAGTTATTTAAAACAAATACAAATCAACAAGATGCTCAACCCATTCAATTATTAGTTCTGAGTGCTTGCGAAACAGCCACGGGAGATAAACGAGCAACTCTAGGGTTATCAGGTATTGTCATCCGTGCAGGTACAAGAAGCACATTAGCAACATTATGGGCAATTGAGGATGATTCTACAGCCGAATTTATGGGTCAATATTATCAAGAATTGTGTTTGCAGAAATTGAACAAAGCTAAAGCTTTGCAACAAGCTCAAATTCGGATGTTGAAACATGGGGAAGCACCTCTAACTTGGGCACCTTATATATTAATAGGTAATTGGCTTTAAGTAAGGAAAGTTTGCGATTGCCCTCTCAAACAGGTCAAAATTAATGACATGAACATGAACCACTACTGGTCTGTGTCATTAGTTTTGGGGGGTTCAAAACGAACCACAGAGTCACAGAGTACACGGAGGAAGAATTAGGAGAGATGAGGATATTTTTGAACCCATCAAAACTTTTGACACGAACCACTACTGGTTCATATCATTAATTTTAGGGGGTTGGTGTCAATTTCAAACCTCTCTAACTTTTCCCTCTGTGTACTCTGTGTCTCTGTGGTCAATATATATACCCTTAAAATTAATGACACAGACCACTAATTGTGCATGTCATAAGTTCTAATGGGTTGCTTGGGTGTTGAAACCTTTGGAGAGACGCTTGGGTATAGCGTCTCTACATTGTTCTTTACCAGATATCTAATTAATAATAATTTCCCGATTTGCGGTGATGAATCGCGGTGACAGCTTCGGGTTGAATCAGCTTACCGTTATCCACTGTCGCGTATATTACCCAATGGTCGCCGCATTCCATCCGTTGGCTGACAGTACATTCGAGATATGCGATCGCATCCGTAAATACTGTACACCCATTATCGGCTCTAATTGTCCCAAACCCTTTAAATCGGTCTTCTCCGGGCGCAAAGTTCTTGCGGAAGTGCCTGATATACTCTTGCTGGTTGCCTTCGGCAATAATATTCAAGGCAAATTTATTACCCGAATGCAGCAACGATTCGATAGCCCGTTCTTTGGCGATAGCTATAGTTAAACCGGGCGGGTTAAAGGTAGCTTGTGATACCCAAGCCCCCATCATCGCGGTGGCAATTTCACCCTGTTGAGCAGTAATCACGCAAACCGAACCAACGATGCGTCCTACAGCTTGTTCCATTGGACTAGCAGCAGGTTGAGGCAAGCGCAGTTTCTTCGCACGTCGTAAACTTTGGGCAAAATCGGTGGCAGCTTCTTCGCACTCTTTCAGTATTTTATCGGATGGTTTGAAGCGGGCGCGTATTGTATCAAACCCAAATCTAAAACCAGCTTCTTTGAGCTTGCCTTCGATTAAATCGAAAGCTTCTCCACTCCACCCGTAGGAACCAAATACACCCGCTAATTTGCTGTTGTCACCAATCGATAAAACTGTTCCCAGAACAGTATGGATGGGTGTGGGTGCGTGACCACCAATTGTGGGGGAACCAATAATAAAGCCTTCCGATTTTTCTACCGCATCACGGATATCATCGGGTTCGGCAAACTCGCAATTCATCAACTCGACAGCGACACCACCCTTAGTTAAACCGAGTGCGATCGCCTGTGCCAATGTTGCGGTGTTCCCGTATGCAGAAGCATAAAGTAATGCTACCTTAATTTCGCGGTCGGTTTGCGAACGGCTCCATTCTTCGTAATGTTTAATTAGTTCCAACAAGCCGTAACGAATCAAAGGACCGTGACCAACGGCTAACATGCGTACTTGATGGTCGGAAATTTTCTCTAAAGCAGCTTTGATGTGGCTGGCATTGGGAGCCATGACGCTATCGTAATAATAGCGCTGGTCATCTTTGAATTTGCTCCAATCCTCATCAAAAACTTCATCCCCGCAAACATGGGCACTAAATAGCTTTCCAGTGTAGAGAATTTGCGTTTGTTGATCGTAGGTGCAAATCCCCTCCGGCCACCGGGGACTGGGAGTAGGAATGAATTTCAATACATGACCTTTGCCCAAATCCAAGGTTTCCTTACCGCGCATCGCAATTACCTTGACATCGGTGTTAGAAAACGCCGATTTCAGGTATGCTGCACCGGGAACCGAGGTGACAAAGGTTAAATGCGGGGCAATTTCGAGAAGCGATCGCAATGTTGCCATGCGATTTGGGTTAAAGTGACCGATAACCACGTAATCAATGTTTGTTAATTCCAAACAGCGACGTACCGCTTCCTTATAAATTTCTGTGAAAGTTTCCGCAGGTGGGTCAATAATCGCAATTTTATCGCCCTGAATTACATAAGAATTAGATGTAGTGCCCCTAGATAATGCAAATTCGATTTCAAAACGCTGTCGCGTCCAACTGCGTGCCCGTAATACTGTGGTGTTCGTCGCAATTGGCAATACTTGCACGTCACGAGGATTTTCGCTCATAGGTATTGTGTGAAGGGGATGAGATGAGGAAGAAAGTTAGGAGTTAGGAGTTAGGAGTTAGGAGTTAGGAGTTGGGAGTTAGGAGTTGGGAGTTAGGAGTTGGGAGTTAGGAGTTAAACAATTTAGCTTTTTCCTTTGCTCTTTACCCCTTACCTCTTCTCCCTTCCCCTTTACCCTTTTTCCTTTCCCCTAATAGTAGTTACCAACCTTACGGTGACGAACTGCGGTGACACCATCGGGTTTGGAAACGCGACCATCTTTGACGATGCAATACATTAACCAGTGGTCGCTACATTCCATGTTGCTTGTGATTTCGCATTCCATATACGCTAGTGCGTCGGTGAGAATTGGACTACCGTTTTTCGCTGTCTGAGTTCTAACTTCTGCGAATCGGTCTGCACCGGGAAGTAATCGCTTGAGGAAGTGTCGTTTGAGTTCTTTATAATTGCCTTCTTCCAAAACGTTGAGGACGAACTTATCCCCAACTTGCATGAAAGACTCAATCGCACGGTCTTTGGCAACTGCAACGGTGAAACCAAGGGGTTGTAAACTAGCTTGAGCAACCCACGAAGCCAACATTGCGCTTTTTGTACCGTTTTTCTGACTGGTGATAATATACAGCCCGCTACTAATTCGACCAAGGGCTTTTTCCATGTTCACATCAAGCGATTTCACTTGCTTAATGTTGCGTTCGCGCACCAGTAATTGTCCCATATCGATACCAGCTTCTTCACACAATTGGTAAGTTGCTGGGCTGGGAGTTTCTTTGATTTTGATAGCTGGAAAGGCTTCTTTGATACCTTGTTCGCTAAATTGTCTGCGTAGAGTATCGACGGGTTCGTCTTCACCGCCGAAGGACTCAAAGAAGCCGACAACTTGTTTTTCACCCGTAACAGCAAGTAGCGAACTAATCCCACCTTGGGCTGCAACGTTGCTACTAGGTGGCATCCCAATAATTATACCTGCGGCGCGTCCAGCTAGTTCTTGAATTTCTTGAACTTCGGCGGTAGCTAGGTCGAGTACTTCTACACCAACCCCGGTTTTTTGCATACCGTGGGAAATTGCGTGTGCGAGGCGATCGCTATAGGCATATTCGGAAACGTAGAAAAATCCGACGGTGGTTTCTGCCTTCGCTTGGACTTGGCTCCAATTGTGGTAGCGTTCGCGTAAAAAGTCGAGGTGATGGTAAAGTAAAGGTCCGTGTCCGTTGGCAATCATCTTAATATCGCCTAGTTCGCCCATCTTTTTCATGGCGTTAACTAAGGAACGGGCATTTGGTCCCATTAAACAATCGTAGTAAAAGCGAAAATCGGGTTCGATGGCTTCTAAGTCTACGTCGAAGGTGTCATCGCTACAATAGTGCATCCCAAACGCATCGCAGGTAAATAGCGTTTTGGTTTTGCGGTCGAAACTGAAGATAGTATCGGGCCAGTGAAGGTTAGGAGCGCTGACGAATTCGATTTCGTGACCATCTCCTAAGTCTACCTTGTCACCCGATTTGACGATTCGCTTACTAAAAGGGTCGTGGACTAAGTTTTCCAGAAATTGCAATGCGACTTTCGATGCTAGCACAGTTGCTCTTGGTGCTAACTGGAGAACGTCTTCAACCAAACCGCTATGGTCGGGTTCGGTGTGGCTGACGATGATATAATCAATCGCCTTTGGATTGACGAGGGTTTTGAGCGTTTCTAAATATAAGTCGCGGAATTTGCCGTGGGAAGTATCCACCAAGACAATTTTTTCGCCCTTGATCAGGTACGAGTTGTAGGTTGTACCGTTTTGCAGACCGAATTCGATGTCAAAGCGATCGCGGTCCCAATCGAGCGAGCGAATTGCTGTTGTATTCGGAGCAATTTCGACTGTTTGTACTGTTAACCGACGTTGGACGTTCTCTGTTAGAGCTACCATTGTTTCTTTCTGCTTCCCCAATCATCTTTTTTTTGCTGTCTTTATTTTGCTCATAATTAGTTTTGTAAAGTTGTCTGCAATCTTATTTTTCTCAAAAGTCAAGTTGTAATTAAAAATGCTTTTTTCAAGCAGCAATTTTTACTAGAAAATTGTTATTGCAGATAATTTTCGCTGCGGAAACAAATTCTATCATAATTAACAATTATTTATGTTAATTATTGCTAGGCATTTATGAGGAAATTTTTATTTGCAGAAATATTTCTGTGGTGAAAGACAGCAAATAATCGCTACGTAGCTTTGATCGATAATTGTCAGCAACACAGTAGCGATTTACACTAAATATTATTAAATGTATTATCAAAAATCGCAGCAATCAGATCCCTTACTTCTTGAAGGATACGGCTGACGAACCAAGACCCCTCGTTTGACCAAAAGTCCCGCGTAGGGGCACGGCAGTGCCCCTACTGTAAGATAACGAAAAATGATTGTGTAAGGGGTATCACGTTTGATTTGCTTTTCTGCATCCGCATTATTTGTCGGGGAGCTAGTTTCTCACGAGCGATTTAGCGATCGCGCATTTCTATATCAGATGTAAGAGATACAGAAACCCGGTATCTTGAAGATACCGGGTTTCTAACACATCGTAAATATACTGAATATATTATTTTTTTTAATAAAGTATCTCAAAAGCTTTTTATAAAAAGCTTCCATTTTAAGTATTTATATTTTTAAAATTATTCATCATCGATTCTTTAATCAAACATGCTAATTTTTAATCAGTATAAATTATGATGCCATTTACTCGTTGCAAAAAGTATAAATGGAATTTAGTTTATTTTTAAATTGAGAAACAGTAAATGATAATCAATAATTTTATTACTCAAACATTACCCACACTTGATAGCACTAGCGATAATGCAATAGACGATAAAATCATTAATTTTATAAATAAGCATCAGCTTGAAACCCCTTTCTTAGTAATGAATTTGGATATTATTGTCGAGAATTACCTGACGATTAGCCGACTTCTACCCCAAGCACAAGTTTACTATGCAATGAAAGCAAATCCTGCACCCGAAATTTTGAAGCTATTAGTTGAACTTGGGTCGAGTTTCGATGTTGCTAGTCCATCTGAAATCGACCAGTGCATTCAAGCTGGTGCTAAAGTCAAGAATATCTCTTATGGCAACACGATTAAAAAGTCACGCGATATTGCTTATGCATATCAACTTGGAGTCAGGCTATTTGCTTTTGACAGCATATCTGAACTCGAAAAAATAGCTATCAATGCACCTAATTCCCGCGTCTACTGCCGTCTTTTAATGGACTGCGAAAATGCAGATTGGCCGCTTTCGAGAAAGTTCGGTTGCGAACTCGATATGGCATTTGACCTGCTTTTACACAGCCGAAAATTGGGTTTAGAACCTTACGGTGTGTCATTCCATGTCGGTTCGCAACAAACCGACCCTTCACAGTGGGAACATGCTTTAGCCAAAACTGCAATGCTGTTTCAAGCACTTGAAGCAAAGGGAATCCAATTAAGTATGGTTAATCTTGGTGGAGGTTTCCCTGCTAAGTACACAACTGCGGTTTTAAATGTTAAAACTTATACAGAGGTGATTATAGAGGCAATGCATCGACACTTTGGTAGTGACATCCCACATATGATGATTGAACCCGGTCGTTCGTTAGTTGCTGATGCTGGGGTGATTCAGACCGAAGTAGTATTAATTTCGCAAAAATCCTATCAAGAAGATAAACGGTGGGTTTTTCTCGACATCGGCAAATTTGGAGGACTTGCTGAAACTATGGATGAATGTATTAAGTACCGAATTCGCACACCTGGGGACGGTAGCCTAATGACACCAGTAATTCTTGCGGGACCAACATGTGACAGTGCTGATATCCTTTACGAAAAGGCTAATTATGAATTGCCTATCAATCTTAAGGTCGGCGATAAAATTCAAATTTTGAGTACTGGTGCTTATACCACTACCTATGCATCGGTTGGCTTTAATGGCTTTCCACCCCTGAAAACTTATTGCATTTAATTGTTATATCTAAAATATGTATTTCATAATAGTTCTCCTTGCTGCTATATCATTTGCCATTGGCGGGCTTTTTATGAAGCTTTCGCAAGGGCTAACAGAGTTAATACCTAGTTTGCTTGTATATTTGTTCTTTATATTAGGAGCAAGCTTACAAACTTTTGCGATGCGCGACACTGAGCTTGGTGTTACATATGTTATCGTGCTTGGTTGTGAGGCAGTTTTAACATTGTTATTGGGCGTTTTGCTATTTAAAGAAAATTATTCGCTTTTTAAACTATTGGGTGTATCTTTAATCGTTACTGGCATTACATTTTTACGTGCTTAAATATTAGCAGGGAAAAGAAGAATATTACTGTAGAGACCTTGTATATCAGTCTCTACAGTAATTTACCCTATGGTAGTTAATTTGTCGTAAACTTCTCTGTTCGCTTGCAATGCATCCCAAATATCTACCTTTTGTTGAAGATTCAACCATAATTGAGGACCGTTTCCCAAAGCTTTTCCAATACGTATTGCCATATCTACAGTAATCGGTCTTCGACCCTGAATAATCTCATTGACACTACGACGAGACACCCCAATTACTTCAGCAAACTTTGTCTGAGTTATCTCCAAGTCTTCGAGTATATCCGCAATAACTTCACCTGGATGTGTAGGTCTTACCTTTCTTTCTAAAAGAATCTTTTCCAAATCATTCATCATTCTCTTTTACTAAGTAAATGTTCTTTAATTCATATCTGACTAACTTATTTCCGAATTTATCGAGTATTTTATAAAACTTTTAGTTTATAAAATACTCTTTTTTTGGTAACTAAAAATCCTCAATAATTACCATAATGGATTACTTGTGATAATCTACAAGGTCTATATCATATGCGTCATTTTCCTCAAATCTAAAAGTAATACGCCAATTCCCTGATACCCTGATTGACCAAGTTCCTTCTAAATTCCCCTGAAGTTTATGTAATTTATAACCTGGTAATTTAATCTCATCTATACTTATTGCCGAATCTATTACATCAAGCCTTACTCTAATTTTTTTTTCAAATTCTTGAGGTATACCTTTTATTACTCCTTCATTAAAGAACTTTTCTAATGCTTTACTTTTAAACGTTTTTATCATAATTAAGAACATACTGTAGTTATATTTAAATCAATTTTTAAAATAATATAATATAAAATAACTGTAACCTAATAGATTACAGTAAAGTTGTACTGTAATCTATTAGGTTACAAAAGTCAAGTTTTGCCCGTTTGTGCTTGTTGAATCTAGATTCACATGTCCGTTACAAAAACTTAGCTACAATTCCTCAAGTAATAACTGTTGGTTTGTCCATACCTGTGTTGGTACGAATTTGGGCAACTTCATCGGCGATCGTAATCAAATCTCCCAATGCTTGCTGCGTGTCGATGTTCTGCTTGGCAGCATCTGCTTCGTAGTTTTCGACGTAAAGTCGTAACGTTGCACCTTGAGTTCCCGTACCGGAAAGACGGAAAACAATCCGCGAACCATCGGTAAAACCAATGCGAACACCTTGATTTTTACTCACGCTGCCATCAACGGGGTCGGTATAACTAAAGTCATCGCTATACTCAACTTCGTAACTACCAAACTTCTTCCCTTTCAAACTCCCCATTCTACCTTGAAGACCTTTCATTAAGGTGTTTGCGCGTTCAGAATCTACACCTTCATAATCGTGACGCGAGTAATAATTGCGACCGTAGCTTTGCCAGTGTTCGCGGACAATTTGCTCAACGGGTTGCTGTTTTGCTGCTAGCACATTTAACCAAAATAGTACTGCCCACAACCCATCTTTTTCCCGAATATGGTTGGAACCAGTACCAAAACTTTCTTCACCGCAAAGAGTTGCTTTCCCGGCATCGAGTAAGTTACCGAAGAACTTCCAACCTGTGGGAGTTTCGTAACAATCGATACCTAATTGTGCGGCTACGCGGTCGGGTGCTTGGCTGGTTGGCATCGACCGGGCAATTCCTGCGAGTCCTTGCGAATAGCCGGGAACAAGCTTTGCGTTAGCTGCAAGTATAGCTAGACTATCGCTAGGGGTAACGAAGAATTTACGACCTAAAATCATATTGCGATCGCCATCTCCATCGGAAGCTGCACCAAAGTCAGGTGCGAAGTTACCAAACAACACTTCAACTAAATCGTGTGCGTAAACTAAATTTGGGTCGGGATGTCCACCACCAAAATCTTCCAAAGGTACGCCATTTTGCACGCATCCGACACCCGCACCTAAGCGCTGCTCAAAAATCGCATGAGCATAAGGCCCAGTTACCGCGTGCATCGAATCAATGCACATTTTAAAGTCCGAACCTGTGACCATTTTTTGGATGCGGTCGAAATCGAATAACGATTCCATCAACTCTTGGTAATCTTGTACCGAGTCAATAACCTCGACTGTCATATTACCAATTTTCGATTCGCCCAAGGTATCCAGGTTTACATCATTGATGACATCAACAATTTTATAGCTGTCAATGACTTTACTGCGTGCGTAGATAGCTTCGGTTACTTTTTCTGGTGCGGGTCCGCCGTTGCTAATGTTGTACTTGATACCAAAATCGCCATTTGGACCGCCGGGATTATGGCTGGCAGAGAGGATAATTCCGCCTAATGTTTGGTATTTGCGGATAACGCAGGAAGCAGCGGGTGTGGATAAAATGCCGCGATGTCCGACTTTAACTCGAACAAATCCGTTAGCGGCAGCCATTTTTAAGATAGTTTGGATGGCTTGACGGTTGTAGTAGCGTCCGTCACCACCAACTACTAGGGTTTGCCCCTGACAATTTTCGAGAGAGTCGAAGATTGATTGAACAAAGTTTTCTAAGTAGTGGGGCTTTTGGAATGCGGTAACGGCTTTGCGTAACCCAGAAGTACCGGGTTTTTGGTCGGAAAAAGGGGTTGTGGTGACAGTAAGGATGTCCATAAGCGCTCGGAAAGTAATTATTTTTGCTTTATCTTTTAATTTCTCAAACCAAGGTTTGAGAGACAGGTGAAATGCAAATTTGTATTAAGAATTTTTATTTCACATATGCTTGCACTTGCTTTAAATTATCATGTGGAGGCATCTCGGAACGAGAAACACGCGCCACTTGCTACAAGCGATTTCATTGCTGACGACAGTCCACTTGGTAGGAGAAACATCAAGCACCTAACTGTAGCGAGTAACACAGTAGCTCTCCTACACAGTTATTTTATAGAAAATTTCTAATACTTGTGGTAGACGCGGGAATATGCATTTTGGCATAGGATGAGACTGTGTATACCAATATGGAATTAGCCCAGTAGGAGGAGAAAACCTGCCTAAATCGATAGTTCGAAACATGCTTATTATCTGTTGAAGACGTGAGGCAAAGCAATCATGCAAATTTCGCAATTTTTAGAAGGTGAGAACAATCAACTACAAAGTGCCGATCCATTATTACAAGAATTGTCACAAATAAATATCTTAATTGTCGATGATGACGCAGATTCGCAGGAACTTTTAGCCTTAATACTTGCAGAAACTGGAGCAAACGTCATACGTGCCGCATCCGCATCAGAAGCACTTACGCTCCTTACCCTCACGCAACCGAGTTTAATTATTAGCGACATCGGAATGCCAGATACCGATGGTTACAGTCTTATCCAAAAAATTCGTGCAATGCCATCTGGTTCGGGAAGAGAAATTCCGGCGATCGCATTAACTGCATACGACGCTGACGAAGACCGCGAAAAAGCATTCGCATTCGGCTTTCAAGAATTTATCACCAAACCAATCGACCCAGAAGCATTACTTAGTAAAGTTATTAGCTTTTGTAAGCAACAGCCATTTTGTTGGTGTCCTCAATATTAAATTATTTCAATATTTCTAAACCTAATTTTTGATAACCACTATCTTTTGACTTAGAACTATAAATATTGTTGCGTTCATTCCGACTTCTTAAAGGATGTTACGACTTAAAACCCCTCATTTTACCAAACATCCTGCGTAGGGGCACGATATATCGTGCCCCTACTATATATCGTGCCCCTACTATATATCGTGCCCCTACTATATATCGTGCCCCTACAATACTGTGGGACAAGGAAAAATCCTGGTGTAATAGGTCAGACCCCTAAATCGCTAACAGTATCCGTAAAAGTTATCGGGCTAACTTTTCACAGGTGATTTAAGACTAATATTACTCTTACTTTTGATATAGTTCCTAACAATTCTAGCGATGGATGTTAATTAATAAAATCTTAGGTAATCTTTGTAAATCCTAATTTGGGAGCAGTATTTTGAAAAACATGAATAATATTCGCAACCGTTTTCATAATTTTCAAAATCGAAGACTTCCAACCCAGGAGATTGAGGAAATACGCAAGGCATTATTAGAAGAATCAACAACAGATAATATTTATCTAGTTTTGATTGTTGGTTCTTGCATTATTGCAACTTTAGGATTACTTTCTAATAGTACTGCTGTCATTATTGGTGCGATGATTGTTGCCCCTTTAATGTTACCGATTCGGGGGATAGCGTTTGCAGCTTTAGAAGGAAATGTAGTTTTATTTCGTAAAGGTTTCACAGCCATACTAATCGGGACAATCTTAGCAACAGCTTTGGCTTGGTTAGTTGGTTTATTGGTAGGACTGCCGCAATTTGGTAGCGAAATTATTAGTCGTTCCCGACCGACCTTGCTCGACTTGGGAATTGCCGTTGCCGCAGGGGGAATTAGTGGTTTTGCGAAAGTGCAACCAAAGATTTCTGGTAGTTTAGCAGGGACTGCGATCGCAGTTGCTCTCATGCCGCCAGTTTGCGTCGTTGGCTTAGGCTTATCGCAGGGTGATTGGTCGTTGAGTTTAGGTGCAACTTTGCTGTATCTGACTAATTTGCTGGGAATTACTCTTTCTTGCATGTTCGCCTTTTTACTATCGGGTTGTACTTCCTTCAAACGTGCAAGAAAAGCCCTTGGATGGACGTTAGCTTTTACAGCAATTCTTTTTATTCCTTTAGGTATAGGTTTTTTCCAGCTAGTTAGACAAGCTCGACTTGAAACGAGTCTTAAACAAGCATTATTGAATCGTACTATTACTTTTCAGCGGGTGGTACTGTTAGGTAGCGATGTGAATTGGTTAAGCAACCCCCCACAAGTAAGATTAAGCGTGCGAACGCAAGAACCGATTACACCTACACAAGTACGTCTTTTAGAAGAGTTTTTAGCGAAAGAAATGAGTCAACCTTTCACCTTAATTTTTGAAGTTGGTCAAGTTGAGGAAGTTCGACGCGATGATCCAGAAAATTCCCAGCTTGAAAAAAGATAATTTGATATTGCTGTCACTTTCGCTTTCACAATCGTTCGAGTCCAGAAAGAACAACTACACAAGGTGAAACCTGATATTTTCCCAATCGTTAATAGCTCTTTAACTTAAAATTATTTAATTGGAATCAATCTTAAAGACTTTTTGGAATATGACATTAACCGTAAATACAAAAAAAGCTTCTACACATAACAATCGCTGGTTTAAACGATTAATCGCTCTATTCGCATTGCTGAACTTGACTTTAGTGTTTTTTGACCTTACTTATATACCGGGACGTAATTTTTATCTGCAATTTATACCGAGTTTAACGCAATACGACCCAATTAAGGGTATTCAACCCCATCCAGAAACGCAAAATTATCTTTACAAAGTTAATCAATTAGAAGATATTGTTTTACAAACGGGTTTGCAGTCTCCTCAGTCAGAAAATTTACTTAGTGAATTACGTCTCCTCAGTAACCGCATGATTGAAGACAATCCCTTTGATGTGGCAAATAAAAGCGGTACTTTAGCAAAAATAAAAAATGAAATACGTTTGCGTACCAATGAAAAATCTGCTAGAGATGGGTTTGCTACTTTTTGGAGTCAAGCTTATCTATCCCAAGCAGGATGGCAACAAGAGATAAATTTATTTAATACTCAAATTCGACCATTAATTCAAAGTAACTACTATCGAGATATCACTATATATGGTAATTTTGTCAATCATTTTTGGCTGATTGACTTACCTTTTATAGTTATTTTTGCCCTAGAATTTTTAGTACGTACTTTTTATATCAGTCGTGACAATCCTTCGTTAAATTGGTTAGAAGCGATACTGCGAGGTTGGTACAATTTATTTTTGTTACTTCCTTTCTGGCAGTGGTTACGAGTAATTCCTGTAACAATTCGTCTTTACCAAGCTGATTTATTGAATCTAGAACCTTTACGCAAACAGTTAAATTATGATTTTACGATGAGTTTTGCTGAGGAAATCGCGGAAATAATAGGTATCCAAGTGATTGACCAAATGCAAAATGCGATTCGTAAAGGAGATTTCGCACGCTGGTTATTTCACCCGGAAACGCGCAAACCCTACATTGAGGTTAATAACATCAACGAGGTCAAAGCGATCGCTACTCGTTTAGTTAATGTTAGCATCCATGATGTTTTACCTAAAATCCAGCCTGACATCGAAGCTTTGGTAAATCACAGTATTGCAAACACCTTCAACGAATCTCCAATTTCTCAACAAATACAGAATATACCAGGTCTAAATAATTTACCCAATCAACTAACACAAAAGTTGGTTAGCGATTTATCTGAGTCAGCTTCTAGCAACCTAATTAAAGCACTTTCAGACCCAGTAGCAGCCAATCTCAGCACTCGTTTACTTGCAAATTTTCTTGATACTTTAGAAGATGAATTACAGAAAAAGCATAACATTCAGGAACTTGAATCTCTACTTATAGATATGCTCGAAGAAATAAAAATTAACTATATTAAAAATATTGCTTCTGGGAGAGTCGATAAAATTTTAGAGGAAGCAAACCAGATTCATCAAATTATCTAGTAATACCCAGATTGTGCGATAATTATCTAAATTTAGATTAGGTGAAAATAGTACTTTTAAACCGTAAGGGCACGGCACTGCCGTGCCCCTACGACAATCGGTGCTTTTATTAACGAAAATGGATGTAAGTAGAAAAGTCCAAAAAAAACGAACTATGTAATGAAACGTAAAGTTACCCAAAACCCTCTTCCCTTCTACATTCTGCCTTCTGTCTTCTCCCTTGTTTCAACGATGAATATTCATGCCCACCTACTTAAGCGATCGCGCATTGAATACCCTATTTATTTGCATAAAATCCTAAATGATTAGCAACGGGACGTTCGCGCATCGGTAACTTAGTATGAATAGTTGCATTTAAGATTTTTGGATTACTTGGATTAGCAATTACAACTGTGGTTGAACCACCTCCATCTAAATTAAGTGCGGTATCAACACCTAAATCAAAAACAAACTTGGTTAATTCAGCTTTAGTAAGTCCTTCGCTGTACAATGGCTGCTTGCCATCGACCAAAATTAACCACAATTTTTGACCTTTCTTATCGATAGCAGCAACGACACCAGGATAAGGTTTATCTTTGCGGGAATTTTCTAAACTAAGTTGTGGTTTACCGCGTAAAATCAAAATTTCACTTCCGGCAACACCTTGAATAGTACCAGGGGGACAAACCTCACCACCTGGAATTTGGGCTTGATTGTTCGTAGCAAAGCACAAAACGCGCCAATTAGGTTCGGATTCTGAAAATACTTTACTATTCGAGATATTTTGCCCTAAGATATTTACGCGATCGCCGCTATGCGGATAATAATCCCAAGGTGAATTTTCTCGAAAAGGATAAAAGTAACTGCCGTTTACAGCTAATTGAAGTTTGTATTTCTTTAAAAAATCAGATGTAGTTTGTGCTTCAGCTTCAAAATTTGGATTTAGCGTTTCGATACCTGGTGTAACAAATGGTTTTATACCTGGTGCGGTCAAATCGATAGTGACAATATGAATCATTACCGGACGCGGTATCGATTTAATATAGCGTTGATAAATAATTCCGCGAAATAGTTCGCGTTGGTCGTTGGTACGAGGCGGACGCAAAAAATACAATCTGCTGTAAAGCACTAATGGCAAGCATAGTAGAATATTTGCCGCGATAAATAAAAATTTTTGTAAATTCGCTTTAAAATGCATAAGAGAATGTTTGGAAAGTCTAGCATAGGTATAATTTGTCATTCTGAGCGTAACCCTTCACTTCGTTCGAGGGCAGGCTCCGTGAAGCGTACCTCTTTCAGAGGGGCTTCGCCTACGCGTAGCGTGCCCGAAGGGCTTAAAATCCCGACTTGTCGTAGATTTTTGAGATGCTTCATTGCGCTTCGCTCCATTCAGCATGACAAAACTATACTTTTCAAACATCCTCTAATACCAATCGGTCTACTCCCATGCCTTCTGTCCATGCCCAACCTCAACTTTACCAACCAAAACTTACAAAACCGCATATTGAAAGGACTTGATTTGCGAAATGTTAACTTTAGCGGTGCAGATATTCGTGGGTGCGACTTTAGCAATGCACAATTACAGAATGCTAATTTTACCAAAGTTAAAATTGGTCAACCACCAAGATTTTTAATAACTCTAATTTTCATTGCTTTACTAACCGCGATTATCGCATTTCAAGCCATAAGTCAAATGTCATTTGGAGTACTTGGACGAACACCCGAAGATTCTGCATGGTCGTATACAGTAGCATTATTTGTGAGTTTAGGAATTGCTGGAATTTGTGCAGCGATAAGAGGAATAATTCATCGCCACGAAATTTTACAACGTATTGCTACAACTTTATCGGGTGCGACATCAGGAGCATTACTAGGCTTTTACTATGGTGGGAGCAGCCAAAATAATAATCCACAAATTGCAGTTATGTCGAGTGCGGTCGCATCTCTAATTATGGCAATTATCAGCTTTTACATAACAAAACCATACATGCGAGTTACAGTTGCAGCTTTAGGGTTTATTGCTGCTTACGGGTTTGCGTTTTTAATTTGGAGTTTGGCAGTAGCATATTTAAGTACGCAAAATCTCATTTTGGGAAGTATTTTAAGTATTTTCGCATTGAGTGCAATGGTGCTGACAATGTTTTGCCTGAAGTTAGCAATTCAAGAAATCACCACATCTCGAATTATAGCAACCGCCAAGGCGGTTAAGACGCGGAACGCAAGGCATCCTCAATGG
>CAXTCQ010000023.1:0-53349 GCA_964242965.1 uncultured Calothrix sp.
ATCTTTTTTTTTTTATTTTTTATTTTCTAGTGAGCCTCGGCGGGGTCCCCCCCATGCCCGCCCCCCTACAGTATCATCGCCTGCACCAATAATTCACGGTAAATCAAATAACCTACTTCACTCCTCCCTCTTCCCCTCTCCCCCTCTATCCTTAGTAATTAAAAATCATCCTCACGTCTAAACAAATTAAGCCGCTAGCAAGAGGTAAAGCGGCAAATATCTCTCTAAGCTTATAACTAAGGTACTTAAATAAACTGGTAACAAATACTATGCCACTCTACAAGCTCGCAGACTTCGATCCAAGCTATAAAGAAACCTTCGGTGGTGATGATATTAAATCTTTAGACCTATATACCCAAGGTGGAACGCAAATTGGTTCGGTTGACGATGTTCTCGTTGATGACGACGGACGTTTTCGCTATTTAGTTATTAATAGCTCTTATGATGCTGGTGGCAAAAAAATACTACTTCCCATCGGTCTTTCGCACATTGATTACAACGCCAAACGAGTTTTTGTTGACGGATTGAGCAAAGAGCAAGTCCAACATTTGCCAGAATACCGCGATAATATCGTAGTTGATTACGACTACGAAGAACAGGTTCGCCATGCTTATCGTCCCGCTAACACCAATGTTAGTTACGACCGCAATACATATAATTATCAGCAAGATGCAGATTTATATGATTTGAACGCACGCGATAATCAAACTTTTAAACTTTACGAAGAAAGATTGGTTGCAAATAAAACTCGCGTTAAAACAGGTGAAGTAACTGTTGGTAAACATATCGAAACTGAGATGGCAAGCGTTTCAGTTCCCTTGGAAAAAGAGCGTATTGTAATTGAACGTACCACACCATCTAATACTGAAGCTGTGGTAAACTCAAATCAACTGCAATTCCAAGAAGGTGAAGTAGCACGTATCGAAATATACGAAGAAACTCCCGATATCCGCAAAGAAGCATTTGTTCGAGAAGAAGTTAGAATTAAGAAAGTTGTAGACCACGAGACTGTAGAGGCACAAGAAACAATTCGTCGTGAAGAGTTGGATATCGATGCCGAAGGCAACTTGAAAATGCATGACGTAAATCCAAACGACAATAAACGAATTTAGTGTTATTCGTTAAACTTTTGAATTAGTCATCGGTATTAAACGGATATTTAACTTAACTTAACTATCAGCTTAAATGGCAATTAGATCCCCGACTTTTTGAAAAAGTCGGGGATCTAGTATTTGCTAGCAATAGATAATTAACCTGATGAGAATGCTTAATTATTCTTAATCTTCTTTGTGTTATGAATATACAAATTATCAATCCTATGACTTAATTAGATTCAGCCCTAAGCCAGAGGAATAAAAGCAATTACTAATTTAATTTGTAAATGAAGAGAAGAAAATCATTGAAGGGGAAAATCGTATGGCTCTTTACAAATTAGAAGACTTTGACGTAGATTATAAAAGCAGTTTTGATGGCAACGATATTAAAGGTTTAGGCGTATATACCGAAGGAAGCGACGAAAAAATCGGTAGTGTAAGTGATGCTTTAGTAGATGAAGAAGGTCACTTTCGTTATTTAATAGTTGACTTAGGATTCTGGATTTTTGGCAAAAAAGTATTGTTGCCTGTTGGTCGTTCGCGCATTGACTATAGCGCAGACCGCGTATATGCAGTTGGTATGACCAGACAGCAAGCAGAAGATTTACCAGAATTTAACGAACGTCTCGCATTAGATGAAGACTACGAAGAAAGTGTACGTGGTGTTTATCGTAACCCTAACGATACCAGTCGTTACGCTGCAAGCACTGGTAGCACTGCATCGCTTGATGCAACTACACCTCTAGATACAACTATGCCTCTTGATGCATCTCTTTCTTCATTGAGTGGTGCGTATAATCCCGCAACCGCTGCTGAATCTAGGACTATAGCCGATACACCTGTTTCCAAACGCGACACCTACAACTATAAAAACGAACCCTCGTTGTATGAAATGAACGATACCGACCACCAAACACTACGTTTATATGAGGAGCGTTTGGTTGCTAATAAGCGTCGTCAAAAATCTGGTGAAGTCACAATCGGCAAGCACATTGAAACAGAAACTGCACGGGTTGCAGTTCCAGTCGAAAAAGAACGAGTTGTAATTGAGCGCGTTACACCTGCTGATGCTGGTAAAACAGTTACTCCCGATGCAACTGCATTCCGTGAAGGTGAAGTTGCTAATGTGGAAATTTATGAAGAAACTGCTGATATTCGCAAAGAAGCTTTTGTACGCGAAGAAGTTCGAGTTAGCAAAGTCGTAGATCACGACACTGTTGAATCAAAAGAAACTATTCGTCGTGAAGAATTGGATGTAAGCGCACCAGGTCTTCCAATTGACGAGCGTTAATCAAGAATTGTGTTAGTTATCAGGGGTTCTAGTAAGTATGTAGCTTACTAAAATATCTTTACCGCGAATGCAAGAAGTAATTGGAACACAACATTATTAATGATGTTGTGTTCCGCTCTTATTGAAAATAGATAAAACTTAATTAATCTAATTACATAATTGTGATGGGCTACGCCAGTGCCTCTAATCAAATACATTGTGCGAACTGATTGCGAATAACAAGTATCCATTAAAAATCATCTTTAACTATTGATTAAATGTAAAACGATGAATGATGTAACTGCGAAGACAGACAATACCAGCCAAATAGCTCAAATTAGCACTTTAGTCAACAATCTTAACGCCAAGCTACGAAACTTTTCGGTAGTAGATAAACAAAACGAAGTAGTTGGTAAAGTCAAAGATGTACTTTTAGACTCAAATCGACAAATTAGCTTTATAATTAGCGAATCTTCTCACTTAGCGGAAAACCGCTTGTTTATCCTCAGAGGTCAGCTTGTTCAAAAAATTGACACAACTGCTCGTAACTTGATTTTAATTGTAGATAAATCGCAACTCGATTATCTACCCGAATATATCGAACGTGAAACCGAAAATAATTTATCAGAACTACCGGAAAATTTGACAGTGGAAAATTCATCGCAAAATTCATCAACCCCATATACTCCAGAAGCAAATCAAGCCAATAATTTTGCAGTGGATTCCACAACCGAAGAGGTTAGAGAGGAAGACCTAATTCTTTTGCTTGGTGAAAAAATAATCGTTGACCGCAGCAAACGTAAAGTCGGTGAAGTTGTTGTTCGTAAAGAAATTGAAACCCGGATGGTAACAATCCCGGTTCGACACGAAAGGTTAATAGTCGAGCAAATTAGTCCCGAACGCAAAGAACTAGCCAACATTTACCTGGGTGGAGAAGAGATAACTCAAGTCGAACCGACATTAGAACAAAACCCAGAAAACGTTAATAATTTTAACGGTAGCTTGACAGTCAGCGGAGAATTTAGTTCAGCAAAAATAGCCAGCTTGCTTTTGAATGCGATCGCACTCGAACGCAATAATGGTTGCAAGCAAGTGCGAGTTACCATAACAGTCGAAGACGAACAACACCAGCAGAAATATCAAGAATGGTTTGCACGCACTTCAATTAAAAAAGAAGGTAGTGGAGAGTAGGGAGTTTTTGTGTTAGGAGTTGGGAGTTGTAAATAGTGACAACTCCACACTGACACCCTACGGGGTACAGTGTGGGGCTTCTACTGTTTTAGCTAAATTTTTACCGTAAATAGTGGTCTGTGTCATAAGTTCTGAGGGGTTGTTAGATCCCCGACTTCTCCTGCGAAGTCGGGGATCTGGGCCTCTCGAACAGGTCAAAATTAATCACATAGACCACTATTTGTCTGTGTCATTAATTCTGCCGGATGTAGAGACGCGAAATTTTGCGTCTCTGTAAGGGGTAGGTTGGGTGGAACGAAGTGCAACCCAACTGTTAAATGTTGGGTTTCGCTTACGCTACACCAAACCTACAACTATAACGCCACCTGCTATAGGACTCATATTTGATTTTTGAAAATATACGTAGGGTGCAATTTTCGCTTATAGTAACGCACCCTACATATACTTAGATTTCATAAATCATTTTTTTGCGTAAGTCCTGATTAATTATGGCAAGTCGTGAGGGTTAGATCCCCGACGCGCGTAAAAGTTGTCGGGGATCTAATAGCCGCTCCTAACTAATGCAACAGACCGCTAATATAAATTTACTTAGAGAGTGTTTATAAATTTGGCAAAAGCCTTAAATTGTCATGCTGAATGGAGCGACAGCGTAATGAAGCATCTCTAGACTACGCTTCAAACCCTAGATTCTAGAGCCTACGGCACGCTAAGAGCGAACGTTCCTCAGAATGACAGATTTTATTTATAAACACCCTCTTAGAAAAAATTTTCGATGTGAATGCGAATATTTTGAACATTATTTGGGAATCATAAACCGAAGCCGAAATCATCAGGCGAATGATTTCCTTATATACAATCGTATTCAGTATTAATAACTAATGTTAGGCACTTTCAGACCTGATTTTTCTGTATCAAATCACAGCTTGTACGTAAAGCTGATGTCCACATGCCTGCGGTTGCAATTGGCAGGGACTATCAGCGTAGGTATTTTCACTTTGTGTCAAGCCAAGTTACTAGCTGCAACACAACCTAAAGAATACAAAAAGGAACTAGGGGTCAAATTGCTTCAAGTGTCCGAAGAGGAAATAATCAAAGATGCTCAAACTTGTAAGTTACATTCTCTTGACTCCTGTATTCTCATTCCCAATTCCCCACTTTTAATTGCTGCACCTGAAAATTTCAATCCGAGTTTGCAGATACCTCCACCACTACCTAAACCACTCAAAAAGACCAATCCACCACCAACATCTAGCGAACCAGTGAAGCCGGCAGCAGTTTTGGAAAATATCCAAACAGACTTCCGCAACGATGCAGATAACTTTGGTCAACGTAATTTATTCATCGAACCAACGGCTCAGTTTCGATTGAATAATGGCAATAAAATCAAGTTTAAAACGGGTGTAAATTATTTCGAGCAACGCAATGTAGAATCAATTACCAACATTCCGTTTCAAGTTGGATGGGAAGGAAAAATTGGTCAAGTGACAGTATATACAGCAGCAGGGGTTGATTTTTTTGACCGTCTACCTTCAGCTATTAATTTTAATGCCAAAGTGGAGGCTCCAATTACACAGCCAAAAGTTTCGCCATCAGGTAAAGTGCTATCGGCTGTAGTGCTATCAGCTAACTTAGAACACGGTGCCTATAAGTTCAATGCCCGGACTTTAGACAATCAAATTACCGATTGGCGGTTTGGACCCGATTTATACTGGCAAATTGACCGTAACACTAGCTTGTTCTCGTCATTGCGCTTGGGTAGTTACAACGATGGCAATTCTGAGGTGCAGTCTTTTAGCCGCTTAGAGCGCAAGTTTGGACAATTTTCTGTAGCAGCTAACTTATTTACCTGGGGCTACGAAAACGATTTTGAGCGTAAAAGTGGCTATTTTTCCCCTCAAGATTTTCTAGTTTACAATGCTGAGGTGGCTTGGGAAGGAGATATTTCTAAATTTTTACGCTGTCGGCTTGCTGCTAACTTGGGACGACAGCGACTCAAAGGAGAATTTGACAGCGCTAATACCTATCAAGCTCGCTGTACGGTTAAGCTTTCACCTAGTATAGAAACAGACCTGGGTTATAATTTCTCCAATGTTCGCAATCAAGATACTGGGGGAAGCAGCTACAGTGGTAATTCTTTAACGGGTCAATTGCGGGTTAAGTTTTAACGTTAATTTTGACAGATGTAGAGACGCGATATATCGCGTCTCTCTAAGGTTTTCAAGAAGTCGGGGATATAATAACCCATCAAAACTTTTGACATGAACCACAAATTGAATTTAAGTTACTGAAGTGCTATTTTCGCGCTTCTGAAACCCAGTAAGTTCCAGAGCGATCGCTAACCAATTTTGCTTTTGGCGTGGCAGTATTGGGTAAACCTCGACCAGAATCTTTGTTAGCAATTGCCTGAAACCAAGGAGAATTTCGGGCAGTAATCGGACGAATCAAGGGTTGACGATTTGTTGCTGCATAGAGTAAAGATTGCAGAATCATGCTGTTGGTGCTGCTGGTGAAACCAATTGCTGTTTTGCCCGTTGTTTCATAAAATCCCTCATAGTAGCCCAGGAGTGGGTTATATAAATCAGTTGTTGCTCGTAGTAACTCAGTCGCATATTTATCTTCTGGTAGTAATGCATGATAGGCAAAAGCCACTGCGGTACTTACCAATCGCTTATTCGCTACAGTCCCGTCATCGCCTAAAGCTACCCAAGGTTCTCCCCGTCCGGTAATCGTGCTGTGGAGAGTGTACGGCTTACTGTCGATTAAAGTGGTCGCTGAGGCAGTGAGAGTACCTGTGCGACGATAGCGCTCGCTTTGAGCTTTGAGAATTGGTAATACAAGCTTGAGCATCTGCGGATCTAAACCAAATTCCAAACCATAAAGTAAGAAAGGATTGCTAACGGTATATTGGTTAACTTTGGATTTGGTATCCGAACGACGGCGATTAATTGGTACTTGCACGCCTTCTACCGATGTGGTTTGATATTCACCCCCGACAGCAGAGCTATCCGCATTAAACCCCCATAATTGAAAAGCACGCGCTGCATACTCTTCGTAACCCAAGCGTATTTCCGGGTTTATACGACTAAACGTGCGTCCATCTTTTTCTTTGATGACAGTAGCGCTCGAAAGAATGCCATCCCGCACAACTCGTAGATACGACCAATCCAAGACAACTTTATCGACAGCTTTCGCGTATTCTGGATGAAAGGTCTTTAAGTTATAAAGTGCTGCTAACATCCGTCCAATATCGAGAGATGACCAGCCATTACCTTCGGTAACTGGATTTCCACCATAATCTACTGGTTGGAGCGATCGCGTATCGTAACCGCGACTTGGTAGTTCTTGCGCATATAACGGTAATTTTGTCAATGCTCCTAGAAGATGCCGGGTGCGTTGGTCAAATTCTTTTGCGGAGATTATATCGAGCGATCGCGCTGCATGAAGTGCTGCTAAATAATCTCCCAATCCCCATAACGTTGCTCCTTTAAAGTCACTGCGGTCGTCAATTAGTCCATTCTTCGAGTGATAATTCGCCTGAAAGTAATGCCATGCGGCCTCTGCATAGCGTCGTTCGATGGTCGTCAGGGGTTTAGCCAGT
Source organism: uncultured Calothrix sp. (assembly GCA_964242965.1). Taxonomy (GTDB): domain Bacteria; phylum Cyanobacteriota; class Cyanobacteriia; order Cyanobacteriales; family Nostocaceae; genus JANNFJ01. Next base: position 7,154 of record CAXTCQ010000023.1, read on the forward strand.
TTGAGATTAAAGGATGGCTCTCTAACTGGTGGGATGGGTGCAACGCTCACCTCTACAATTTTGGGAGCAGTCACAATACTGGGGGGAGGACTCACAGTTGGTGTTGCGGTTGGAGGTTGCGGGTTTGAATTGGTGGAAGGAACAACACTAACAGAACTAGAAGCAATTAAAGGGCGATTTCCTCGAGCTTTGTAATATAAAATTTCTAAAATCAACCCGTTGGTATTACCAGTTAAAGCTTTATTCGGCTGCTTTGTTTCCTCATAAATACCAGCATAATAACCGCTATCATCGGGACTTTTGAGGTCTTTGACAGCATCAAAAAGTTTTTGGGCATAGGCATTATCTGGAAACAGATAACGCCAGCCAAAAGCTGCTTTTGTACTAACGCTGCGTAACTGTGGGTAAGGCTGGTTATTATCAGTGATGGTTGCCCAGCTTTCACCGTTAGCGTAAACGGTGTTGTAGAGAAAATAAGGTTCTCGATCGATGTTATCTTCTGTCACCGCAGTTAACTGCCCCGTAGTATCGTAGCGGCGCTTTTGCACATCCAAAACCCTAGCAGCATAATCAGCTAACTCGCCTTTTAAACCAAATTCAATGCCATCTAGGATATAAGATTCGCTAACAACGTAATTATTTGCGTTAGTGCTTTTGAAGTCACGAGTATCTACAGGGATTTGCACGCCGTTAATTTCGACAAACTTAAACGGTTTTAAATCAATTGCCTTGGGTGCTTTAAATCCCCAAAGTTCGTATCCCCTAGCAGCATATTCCTCGTAACCAAGTCTTCCTTCTTGCACGAGTAATGTTTTGTTATCGGGTAAAACAGTGGCTCCGTATAGTTGTTCATCTTTAACCGATCGCCCAACTTGCCACTTTTTCACAATCCCCTCTAACCAATCTTTGTATTTCGGATCGCAGGTGCGAATCACATCAAATGCAGCTAGCATCCGACCAATATCTAAAGCCGACCAACCAATACCCCGTTCAATCGGTTTATTTCCATAATCCACCATTTCTCCGGTGGCGGCGTTATAAACTTTATTTGGTAAAGTATCTTCAAATAGCTTTAAGCTGCCGAGGGTAGTTAAAAACTTATTCAGTCGAGCATCAAAGTCTGCTTGGTCAGTTAAATTAAGCGATCGCGCTGCATTCAACGCCATCAAGTAATTTCCCATATCCCAAATTGTGCCAGAAGGATAACCACCAGTGGAATTAGTAAATCCAGTTGCGGGCTGATAATTTTTGACAAAATACTGCCAAGCAGTACGAGCATAAATCTGTTCTTCTGCTGTTAGCGGGGCTGTAATATTGTTACAAGCAGCATTGGGAGTTTGAGATATAACTGGTGTTGGAATGTAGATTGAAAATTGCATTAGTGTCCCAATCAGGAACAATGCAACCCATTTCAACAACCTTTGTTGGAAGTGCTTGTGCATGATGTTCAGAATCTTGTGATTAGGGGTTTCAATTGGATGACGAGCGCGGTAGTTGCACCCCAGCCCAAACAGTAAGTGGTTGTCCCACCTGTTTGTATAGTAAGCTCTGCAAAATCACTCCGTTATTATTGGCAGTGAGAGCTTTATTTGGTTCGCGTAAAGCCTCGTAAAAGCCGTTGTACCAGCCCTTTTCCGTTTTTAGATTTGTTTGAACAAAATCAGATAAAGAGCGAGTATAGGCTGTGTTGTAAAGCACATGCCAGCCAATCGCGGCTTTAGCACTAAGGAAGCGTAAATTGTTGTATTTTTCTCCGGTATCGGCGATGGTAGCCCAAGGTTGTCCGTTGACAAACAAGCTGCTGTAAACGAAATAAGGAGCGCGATCGAGATTATCTTCGGTGACGGCTGTTAATTGTTTAGTGGCTTGATAGCGAGCTTCTTGAGCAGCTAAAATTCTGTCGGCATAAGCTTTAGGCAAAGCTTGAAACCCGGTTTCTATACCATCGAGAATATAAGGTTCGCTAAGGACGTAGTTATTTGCCCCAGAGTTTTTGGAGTCGCGCTTGTCGTAGGGAATTCCCTGTCCGTAAAGATTGACAAATGCCGTATTTGATTCGGAATCCAAAGCTTGCTTGACATTCAATCCCCACAGCTTTAGACCGTAAGCGGCGTAATTTTCGTAACCTAAACGACCTTCTTGGTTATACTGTTCTTTACCTTGAACAACAGCAGTACCGTACATTTGCCCTTTTTTGGTGAGACGGTCTACTTGCCAATGCTTCCAAACGGCTTGCGTGCGCGATCGCAAAAGTGGATATTTTGTCTCAACAATCTTTAGCCAGATTGCCATCCGTCCTAAATCCAAAGCTGACCAACCAATTTCTTCTCGTTTATCTAGTTGACCGTAATTAACAGGGATGAGGGTTTTACTGTTATAAACTTTGTTAGGTAATTCATCTTTATATAAAGGCATTGATGCTAAAGTCTTTAGCATCCTTCTCATCTTGGTATTAAATTCTGCCGCTGGGATAATGTTGAGTTCTTTGGCACTGACTAAAGCAGCTATGGCAGCAGCTTGGTCCCACATCGTCACCGAAGTAAAGCCATCGACGGAATTAACCAAGCCGGTTTCTTCGTTCCAGTTGCGCTGGAAATACAACCAAGCTTGACGAGCTATAGCTGTTTCCTCTGGGGTCAATGTTCCGACTCCAGAAGCAATATAAGGAATTGCAGTGGCTGTTAGTTCGCTTTGGGGAATAGGTGTCCCCGACAAAACTACAGATTGAGCATCAAGTTTTGCCACTGTTTCAGCTTGTTTTGCAGGGGAAGCAGTTTCGGTTGAGACTTTAGTTGAGATAGAAGCAGTCGAAGAAAGGTACTTAGACCAAGAGTTGAGGAGCGCGATCGCTGTGACGGCAGTAACGACTCCTCCCACGGTAGACAGTACAGACCAGCTTTTTGGTGGCGGTTCAAAATCAGAATTCATGCTTATTCAAGCCTTATTGCGAATGCAAGTCACTCTTACTTAAGGAGTTTTATCAACTTCATTCTTCCCAATTTTGAAATCTAACTAACAGGTTTGATTGTAAAAACTTTATATTTCGCTCGATTTCTCGTAAATTAATAAATACTACCCCTATCCTCAGTAGTTTCTACAGGTTGAAGCTTGATTGTTTATCGGCTACCATTGCAATATATACTAATTTTTACTAACAGTTCTAACAAATTAGAGTATTGCTGATGTGAATATAATTCGAGTTTAATAAACTCATTTGTTAGGCTATAAAAATATGATATATACGTAGGGTGCGTTAGCCACAGCGTAACGCACCGTTATCAAGGAGAGGAGTGCATTACGGATTTCAAGCGATGGTGGCAGCCACTCCGGAGGAGTATCACGCACGCTACAATATCTAATTTTGTAAGCGCAAAGTGCAGGTTACGCCAACAAAAATATGCAGGGGTAGTCTTATAGAGTATTGCTGATGTCAATATAATTCGAGTTTAAGAAACTCATTTATTGGGCTATAAAAATATCATGACGTATCCTATAGAAATACTCAGCAAACACTTGCTTGATGAATTTCAGGCATGTACGCAACTACGGTATAGTGGTAAATTAGCGATTAAGTCGTCTCAAGAAAATTACTGGAGCTTCTACTATCGCTTTGGCCGAATTATTTGGGCTACAGGAGGAAATCATCCATCTCGACGCTGGCATCGGCAAATGATTTACTGTTGTCCTGATGTTGATATTAGTAAAATTCGGATTCGTGCAGTTGATTTATCGTTAGAACATTGGGATTATCAATGGATAATTGCATTATATCGACGCGAAAAACTTGAATTCAAGCAGATTGAAGCCATTACCCATAATGTTATTCAAGAACTTTTATTTGACCTAGCACAGTATAAACAACCTTACGAATTAATTTGTATTCGTGATTCACAAGTTCTTTTAGATTTACCAATTACTTTCACAAGTACAGATTTGTTTATCAAACGTGCCGAAAATGAACTTCAAGCTTGGTCTGCGGCTGGTTTAACGAATTGCTATCCCGATTTAGCACCGATAGTTCAACAACCAGCTAATTTACAAACACTTGTTAGCCCAGCAGTTTTTAAAAATTTTATTAGTTTCGTTAATGGTCAACATACATTACGCGATTTGTCGGTCTTATTAAAACAAGATACTATTAAAGTTACAAATTCTCTAATTCCGCATATTCTTAAAGGATTAATTGAATTAATAACAATACCCGATTTACCTCTACCTGGAACTGTAATTCAAAAAAGCATTCCTATAAAAACAAACCAGCCAACAAGTCCGTTGATTGCCTGCATCGATGATAGTTTGCAAGTTTGCCAAATTTTAGAGCAGATTATTCTTTCAAACGGGATACGATTTATTAAAATTCAAGATGCAATTCAAGCGTTACCAAAGCTAATTGAACATAAGCCAGATTTAATTTTATTAGATTTAATTATGCCCGTTGTCAATGGATACGAAATATGCTCGCAGATACGGCGAATGACTGAATTTACCGACACACCTATAATTATATTAACTGGTAGCGATGGCTTATTCGACCGAGTTCGCGCTAAGGTAGTTGGTTCCACAGATTTTATGACTAAACCGATTGTGGCAGATAAGATTTTAGCAATGGTACAAAAGCATTTACCAAAGTATTTTGCTGACGCTACACCTGAAGCGGAAATGACGACATCTTAAATAGTTATTTGTTATTTATAGCGGTTTCTAGTCTGGTGAAGTATATAAGGGCGGGTAGGGATGCCCACCCCACAAGATTTATACCATTTTAATCTGTACTTCAGTCACGTCTAGGGGCTTTGATTATTTAAGGAACATGACAGCGCGTTTTGTAGGTTGGGTGGAGCAAAGCGTAACCCAACATTCATGCGTTGGGTTCCACTTCGTTACACCCAACCTACGTTAATTATAACTCAATAGCTTCAGGCGATTATGATTGAGCAATACAATAAAAGGGGAATGATTAAAGGTGAAAGATGACTAGCAAAGAATTATTAATCCAAGAAATAGAAACTTTACCACCAGAGTTGCTAACAGAAGCACTCGATTTGATACGTTCGATTAAACTTAACTATACAGTTCATGAGTTAGAACCAAGTAAACTTGAGTCTATCCCCAAAACTTCTTCGATAGAAATGGACAGTGTTCAAGAACAACTTACATACCGACCTGCTTCCGGACGTTCCATCCTTCGACACGCTGGCACTTGGTTCGGTGATGATTTTGAAGAATGTCTTCAAGCAGTATATGCTACCCGTGGTAAAGCTAAGTTTGATGACGAAAACCCATTTGAATAATGTATTTACTCGATACAAATCATATTCCGTGCCATTATTTTAGGCGAGTCAAATGTTATCCGTCGCGTGAATGAAGTTGGAGTTGAGGACATTGCGACTTGCGTAATTGTCCAGGGTGAACTGACATTCATGATGGAAAAATCCCAACGCAAGGAAACTAATCTGGCTCGCTTGACAGAATTTTTCTCAGATATCCGTATTTACCGTATAACAGAACAAACAGCAACAATTTACGGTCAAATGAAAGCAGCTTTATTTAATCAATTTGCACCCAAAGATAAAAGCAAGCGGCGAAAAACTAAAATTGTTGATTTGGGTTTCCATGAAAATGATATTTGGATAACTGAAGACAGCATTACAAAATAATTTAACTATTGTTTCCAATAGTGACTTTTTACGAATTCAACAGGTGAGAACCTTTTCACTCTCTACTTGGGTTTGATTTGCAGCATAGGGTTACTGGATTTTACCCATAAACTTATCAAATATAAATCCCTGTTTAATAGCAAAAATTAATTAAAAATCGATTTATGAATACAAGCTAAGAGTTTATCTATTGCTCTAGTTTCTCAAATAACCGTGCCAAAACCACATTAGAAAATAAAAATCCCTCTGGGTCGGTTAATCGCAATCTGTCTTCTGACAGCGCAACCCAACCTGACTGAAAATAAGGTTTTAAAATCTTCAAAATTTCTTCTACCTTGCCCTGACCAAATTGCCTTAATCTTTCCAAGCTTACCCCCTCTGCTAACCTCAATCCCACCATCAGCGTATCTAACAAAACTTCATCAAGTGGTGTTACTTCACAATCAACAACTGCACCTGCTTCTACCCAAGCGTAATATTCCTTGGTTTTGCGAGGACGAGTAAAGCGTTTCCCCTCAATGTAACTAGCAGCACCCATCCCAAAACCATAATATGGGCGATTTTCCCAATAAACCCGATTGTGACGGCATTGGTGTCCGGGTTTGGCATAGTTGGAGATTTCGTAATGTTCGTATCCCGCATTAGTTAAGATTTGTTGCGCCATCCGGTACATGGTGACGGTGGTTTCATCGGTAGGTAACGGTTTGTCTCCTGGTTGGTAATAGCGTCCGAAAGCTGTACCCGGTTCGATGGTAAGGTCGTATATAGATATATGTGACGGATTTAAGAATTGGGCTTTTTCTAAAGACTCTTCCCACATTGCCAAAGTTTGATTCGGTAAACCCGAAATTAAATCCAAGCTAAATTCGGGAACATTTGCTTGACGAATCAAGTCTACTGCGGCGAAAATATCGGTTACGTTATGCGATCGCCCGCATACTTGCAATAATTTTTCTTGAAAAGCTTGCACTCCCAAGCTGATTCGGTTGATCCCCGCGCTACGATATCCTTGGATATGTTCTAAATCAAATGTACCTGGGTCTACCTCCATTGAAATTTCTACATTATGAGAGATGCCAAAGCGTTTTTGTAATGCTGCTAACATGCAGTTTAACTGGTCTACAGATAGAAGCGAAGGAGTACCACCACCGAAGAAGATAGTTTGTAATTGACCGAGTACAGGCGTTATTGCAATTTCTTGACACAGTACTTGCACGTACTGGTCGATAGTACCAGATGTTTCACCGCGTTTTCGATCGCCAACCACTGAAATTGGGAAATCGCAGTAAAAGCAACGTCGCCGACAAAACGGAATATGTACGTAAGCTGAACTTGGAACCCTTGAAATAATAACTTCGTTTGCCATTCGGAAAATAAATTTAATTTAGATTGCTAAAATTACAGACAATGAAGTATAGAAAATTTCACAATTTCTTATAGTTTGATAACAACAAACATAAAGAAAATAAAGAATATAACTCTATTAGTTATAATGGATGCAGATACTGTCAGCTTTAATACTGACGTTAAATTATATATTTATAAAATATATTTATGAATCATCCATAAGCATATTATTACCGATGATATAAAAAATACTCAACATTATCGGGTATTCAAAGTTCCAGGAAAACAACATTATCATGCTAGACGCAATTATTATTTTCTCATTCATCCTGGCAGCTGCGGGGCTAGGGTTCTACAGCACCGATTTATTACCGGAAGCAACATTAAGTCGAGTCTCGAATTTAGACGCTTTGCGCTTCGTTGTCGCTGTATTTGCCGCCATTATCGGCGGTGCTTTTGGACTTAGAATCCAGACGGGATACCGTCGTCTGGAAGCACAAGTCCGCGACTTGCCACTCGAAGTCATTGTCACTCGCGCAATTGGCTTAATTATGGGGTTGTTGGTAGCAAACTTAATGCTTGCACCCCTGTTCTTACTGCCCATCCCCCCCGATTTTAGCTTTATTAAGCCACTAGTTGCCGTAGTCGGTAGCATAGTGCTGGCTTATACTGGCATGAACTTAGCCGATACCCACGGACGCGGTTTGATGCGGTTTATTAATCCCAATACCGTCGAAACGATGCTTACTGAGGGAACGATAAAACCTGCTATTACTAAAGTTCTCGACACTAGCTGTATTATCGATGGTCGCATTGAAGCGCTGCTAGAAACTGGATTTTTGGAAGGGCAAATTCTCGTCCCGCAATTTGTTCTACAGGAATTGCAGCAAGTCGCCGATGCCAGTAAAGACCAGAAACGAGTGCGGGGAAGAAGGGGACTCGAAATTCTCAATCGCATCAAAGAAGCTTATCCCGAACGGATTGTTATTAATGCTTCCGACTATGAGGATATCCCTACCGTCGATGCAAAGTTGGTACGCTTCGCACAAGAAATTAACGGTACATTATTAACGAACGATTACAATTTGTCAAAAGTTGCCAGCGTTCAGAAAGTTTCAGTTTTGAATGTTAACGACTTGGTAAATGCGGTTCGTCCAACTTATTTACCTGGGGACAATATTGATATCAAGGTTCTTAAAGAAGGTAAAGAACCGAGTCAAGGGATTGGCTACCTCGATGATGGCACAATGGTTGTAGTTGAAGAAGGTAGTAGTTACGTTGGTGGCGAACTTCGAGTAGTTGTTACTAGTGCTTTACAAACATCTGCCGGAAGGATGATTTTTGCCAAACCTCAAGCTTCGGCTTTGGCATAATTTGAGATAGTTGAAAACAAGATCCCCGACTTCTTCTGCGAAGTCGGGGATCTGATTTTTTCTTTCCTTGGTTACGATAAAAAGTTGTGAGTTGTTATATTTTGGCTGTGAATGAATAAACAATTAGACGAAGCGCGATCGCACGAGGTTGCTCAAGGTATAAAAAGTAAGGCGAAAAAGCCATTTGATAATGCCTATAAAGCAGCATTAGCAACTGAGGGTGCAAGCTATGTACAAGGGTTTTTGGTTTTTAGTGGTTCACCATACCGTCCTGTAGAACATGCGTGGATTGAGGTGATTGACGCTGCTGGAGATGAGTCTGTTATAGGTATAATCGACCCAAATTTACCGCATTTGAAGAAAAAAGCCGAGGAACTGTCGTATTTTGCAGCACACAGCTTAGACGTGAATGAACTCAAAGAGATTCTAGAGGAATCGGAGGAAGATTATCCCGAAGATGACCCTTTACCAATCTACGGTGATGCTCCTTATGAGTACTATGGTGATGTAATGTTAGGCGATAAAAAGTATTTAGATGCCTATCAATTGGCTGAAGCCAAATGTAAGGAAATTAATAAACCTATTGTCGAAAGTAATTAAAGATAGCTGATGCGCTAGATTTAGATGCATCGTAGAAAAACCTGAGCGTTAGGATTTTTATAAATTTCAAAGCCATCTGGTATATACTGCGAACGGGTAAAACATGGACTTATGTCATACTAAGCGGAACGTTCGTCGAAGACGTTCCCGAAGGGTAGTGCAGCGAGGTATTTCGGAGATTCTTCACTTTGTACCCCTCCGGGGAGGCAAGCCACAGAATGACAGTTGTAAGCCGTTTTTAGTATAGCTTGAACTAAAAAAAGAGCTAACGCGCAGGCTTCTCTTAAAATTGCCGAGTTCGCTTACACATTTGAAGTTACTCATTACTTTGGTCTAGTTTGAGGTTAATTTTTTGCTGTCGGATTCTATCTAGTATGCGTTTTTCTGCTGCTTCTAAGTAAGCTACTTCGTCTAATGAGCAGAATTAGACTTTGAAAGAGAAGAAGCACAAATTTTGTCAGCAACTCAGGATATACCTTTGCTTCTGCGAGTTGAAGAAAGTGGTTGTATTGCCGAATTAGGAAAGCTTTGGGGACGCTATCGGGAACCATTCGATGTATTCCATCTTACTGGTCACGCATCAATTCAAAATAACCAGCCATATTTTGTTACTGAGACAGAAATAGGAGAACGCTATGCTGCTACAGCCAAAGAAATTGCTGGGGCTTTAAGATTTCGCTTGCCACAGTTAGTATTTTTGTCTGGTTGCCGAACAGGTGAGTCACCTAGTGATGGAGCCGTACCTTCTTTAGCATTATCATTGGTTCAGCAAGGATGCAAAGCAGTGCTAGGTTGGGCTAGACCTGTAAATGACCTTTCTGCAACAGTTGCGGCTGCTCATATTTATAGTAAATTAGCCGCAGGCTATAAACTTTCAGAAGCTCTTGCCAGTACATATCAGTATTTACACAGCCATAAAATTCAAGATTGGCATTTACTCAGGCTTTACGTTCGGGGAAGATGTCCAGATACTTTTTTGGAAAATAAGGTATTGCAACTGATTATGAAATTACCGCATTTTATGTTTCAATAATTTATTTTTTACCGATATCATGTGTTTGGTTCCATTACGGATACTGTTGGCAAAACATTACGTAACATTTTAAATGTCGTCAAAACCTCACGTAGCTATAGAATATCAGCAAAAAATATTGGAAAAAAATTTTTGTCAACTGCGAATTAATCTTCACCGCGATCGCTAAAATTATTGACGTAGATATATATGATGTCGAAGAAGTACTAGAAAATTGGTTTTAGTTTTTACAACATCAAGTAGACAAAGAGATTACATACACCTTGTATCATCCGAACTTTCGTAATTGGTTAGCATAAAATTGATAATGATAAACCTTTCAAGCAAATTTTTACTAAGACATGAGCAAAGCATTTTATACTAATAAAGTTGCAATCTGAATAGCAAAAAGTGCATGACTGCCGACCCACTTTTTTATGAAATATTCAAAGAAATACCCGAACTCTTCTTTGAATTAATCGGTCAACCGGGGAAAGACCCAAGCATCTATAAATTCAGCGCACCGGAAATTAAACAAAGGGGGTTTCGTTTAGATGGTTTGCTTTCCACTTCTGAAACTTACCCAAATGAGCCAATTTACTTTATCGAAGCTCAATCTTATAAAGACGATAATTTCTACAACCAGTTTGTTGCAAAAATCGTTCTTTATTTGACTCAGTATCAACCAGTCAATAAAGATTGGTATGCTGTCGTCATCTATGACACAAAGAGTAATGAAGGAAATTTCCCTGGATACTTAAATTTCTTTCTACCCAATTTACGCTGCTTTTATTTGGACGAACTCTCAAAAACCCTCAACCAATCTCTTGCTGTGGGAGTAATGCGTTTAATCGTCGAGAATAAAAGCCAAGAAAAAACTGGGGAGTTTGCTAGACAGCTAATGAGTCAAGCGAAACTTGAGTTAACTGATGCCACCTTGGAGGAAAAGGTCTTAGAATTTATTAAAGCAGTGGTAATTGATAAGTTTGCTAGTTTGAGTGTGGAGGAAATTGAAGCTATGCTAAATTTAGGGTCGCTAAGACAAAGTAAAGTTTATCAGGAAGGTGTAGAGGAAGGCGTTCTCAAGAATAAGTTGGAGATGATACCGATCTTACTAGATTTGGGCTTGACTGTTGAGCAGATTGCTGAACGCTTAAAGTTGAACATCGAAACGGTGAGAAAAAATACTCAACAGTAAAACTTGTGTACAGGGATACTTTGAGTTTAACTGGGGTAGTTCATTGCGATGCGAGTTTGCATAGCCAAGCTTCAGCTTCATGATAGTATTTAAAGTTACTCTCATCGCGGCGAAATTCGGGTGTGTGTACCATACGTCTACCATTCACCCATTTTTCACCGTGATATTTGTGCAGCAATTCGTGATATAAAACAAACTCGACAACAAACTCAGGAATAGCAGCTTCATCTAACGTCAAACTAATTACGATTCTGTCTCTAGCAGGTTCGTAATGTCCGAATTTACGGTAAGTCTGAATTTGATTCCATGTCAAACGCGGTTTTTCTAACTTTGCTGCAAAATATTCTCGGTTGATTTTATCGAACAATTTTTCGAGATTATAATATTTGCCTTTGCCATTTTCAGTAATTGTTTCAGTAATCAAATCGAGTTCGAGTAAAACATCGCTATATTCATCTAAACTGGCAAATTCTCGAACTGTTAGTGTCATTACGTTCGTTTTGCCTAACAGCGAGATTTGTACAAGCGCTTTCAAAACCTCATCATCAGCATTAATAAATCCTTCACTGACAACAAGATTAATATTATTACCAACCCAGCGACTTCGATATAAACCTGCCAGATTTGTTAACTCGACAGCAAAATTAACCGATTCATGACCGTATTCTCTAGATAATATTTTGGCAATAGACTTAATACGGTGAGTAGTTTTAATATGCAAAGTCAAATTATCTTCAACCGTCAAAAACTTCATCCAAGCATAAATTTGCCGCGAAGAACTAGTTAGATTTGCGGCTGTTGCTTGTTGCGATACGCATATTTTTTCAATTGCTGTTACAACCTCGTTAATTGTTTGCGCGAGTTCGGGAATTTCGGTTAAGTCGAGAGTACAATTTGAAGTTAGCTGCGAAATTCTCCATAAAATTGCACGTTGCTGGGTCTTAATGTTTCTAATACCTATAGTTTGCACGTTTGTGCGGCAACCTGGAGGTATTGCACAATTAGAATGACTAACAGAAGAAGGTAAATCGTCTAAATCGATACCCTTGAGAAAATAATAAGCTTGACGCGATCGCACTGGCAATTGATGCGGTGTCACTTTTGCATCGATACACAAACGTTCCACAGTCTCCACCGAACTGAGGATAAATCTCCGAAAAGCGGGTAAGTCCGCAGTGACAATACCAACCTTTAGTTGTTCCTGCGCTTTCTGTGCAGCTTTGACTAACCCACGAATTCGTAGCATGGTCATTATATAAAGCTGGTGTAAATTGTACCAAAACTAAAGCAGGAAAATATAGAATATATAACCCGATTATGAGGTAGCTCATAGTAACCGCAGTTACTTAACTGCAATACTTGAGCTTGAAACCTGGAAATTAAAAGTACGTCGATTATGCTTAACACTTTTACCAATCATCTTAATTTGTCGAATACAGAAGTTGACAATTTGCTCGCTTTAAGCTTACAGCAATTGTTAAACTCTCCTGACTTGCAACAGAAATTAGCTGGTTTAGATATCAAACTGCTGAAACAAACTTTACCAACTGCTGGCACAATTTTAGCAACAAATTTACCTCCTTTCTACAACTGGTTAAAATATGACTTAGGATTAGAAAGAGTTCCCGATAGTCCAGACCACACGACAAAATGGGTAATTAATTTTCTCAACAAACAAGAAAGTTTGATGCGTTTGGTTGAGTTGCATCGTCCGGTTCCACAACTTGCTCTCGAACAGTCGATACCTCGTCTTGTGGGTTTATTTGACACTATCGAAGATAATCAAACTCGACGGGAATGGCAAAGTGCGATTCTCCTGCGGAGACGCTACGCGAACGCGTCGCTTTGTTTAGTGCTAGCTGTCGCAGCTCGTCACGAGGAAAAAGCGATTGTATCCAGTTTTTCTTGACTCAGTATTATAATTTTGCCTCGTTGATAGCTAATAACATCGTGCAACTGTTTGAATAAACGCACGCATTCTTCATAAGTAATGCCAATGCTTCGAGCAATTTGATAGTAAGGAAGATTCGCAAGCAAACAAACTCCTTGTTGAGTAACTTGAGTTCCCTGTTCGGTTGCAGCACTTTGAATAAACCGAGTCAAACGAACAATTGCCCTTTCACAAAACTAATCCATGTACAGTATAGTGAAGTTGCTGCAATCGCTGATTAAAAACACCAAGCATAGTTAAAGCAATTTCTGGTGTTTCCCGAATCGCATCGAGCAATGCTCCTCGTTTCACTGTCACTATCTCACAATCCACTAACGCACTTACCGTTGCCGGGGCAATTCCATTACCCAAAAAAGCAGGTGCTGCAAATATTTCCCCCGCACTCAGCGTTCGTAAAACCGTTTCCTTGCCAGTTGATGCAATTCTAAAGACACAGATTTTGCCATCGACTAAACCGTACAACCTCTCAGGCAGGGCATCACCTTCGTGAAAAATCATCTCTCCCTAGAGGTATTTTTATATTTGGGTATGCTCTAGCATTTGTTCCAAGCGGTGGGGTTGCAACTGGGAAAAAATCATTATTTGACTAAGTTGCTCAATCGTTGCGTTCATGATACGAAGAGTGAGTATTTTTTCTTAACAATGCTTGACCGCAGCATTAGCTTATAGTATATTTGTACCCACAAAGCCAATACTTGGTTTTACTTAACAGTATCGCAGTACGAGGTTTTTAAATGAAGCTATCGAAACTGGACTTGGGTGGTGTAGTCGCTGTAGCGCACGCACAGGGACATTTGCAGTTATTGGTAAATCGAGGTGATGAACTCGAATTACTGGAGATTCCCGCACCCGTGCAAGCGTTTGAAGGGTTGCAGATGCTCAATCAAATAGTTGCTTTATCAAAAACATTACCGTCAGCACCCGAACCGATAGCAATGTTACCCGTCAGTTCATCGATGGCAAATGCAGTTGGATACGACCCTAACGAACAGATTTTGCAAGTAGAGTTTCATAACGGTGCAGTCTATCAATATAGTGGAGTTGAGTTTGACACATGGGAAGAGTTGCAGGATACAGACTCAATTGGTAGATATTTTAACCACGAGATTCGAGGTAATTATCAGTGCGACAGAGTTGACGATGAAGACTATTACTGTTGATTATCTCATCAATATAGGAATCCGTTAAGTATTTGTAAGATACCGCATCAATCAAAAATATCATACAACTCAAATCGGATTGCTATCAAAGCGTTCCTGGTTGCTCCTGGCTAATTACAAGTAGTAAAATTCTACTCGTAATTAGCCATTTTTTATCGCAATCCCAACAAGATACCCAACTTCACAGAAGTTGTCGGGAATCTGAACCTATCGCAGAGCCATTACCAAATATAGTAAAGTGGGCTTATGCCTTTACTGTAAGAGCAAAATGCAAGTATTTTCGACAATACCAATTAATCAAGAAAATCAACAAAATAAATCTCGATTAGCTGTTATTTTTTGGTACAGCTTAAGTCTCGCTTTTGCAATTGGTTATATTGCCATTGGTATGCGGCAAGGTTTTAGCAGCAAGTATGTAGTCAGCGATGATGCACGAGAATATCTCCCTTGGGTGTATCGCTACTTCAACAAATATCTATTTCCCAACGATTTAATCGCTGATTATTTTGCGTCAGTTACACCAATTGGATACGGTTTGATTTATAAAATAATTACATTTCTTGGCATCGACCCGATTTTCTTCAGCAAAATTTTACCAATGGTGCTAGGAGTAATTACAACTAGCTATTGCTTTGCTGTCTGTATGCAAATATTGGCAGTCCCAATCACAGGATTTATTGCTTGTTTACTTATAAATCAAAGTTTTGGTCTGCACGATGATTTATTTTCTGCCACTCCTAGAGATTTTATTTATCCGCTATTTTTAGCATTTATATATTATTTATTACGGGGTTCTAAGTTAGGTATACTGATTGCGATCGCACTCCAAGCTTTAATATACCCTTTGATAGCATTTATTGATTTACTAATTTTGTTTGTGAGGTTATTACGCTTAAGGCAGAATCGACTAATCAGCTTTACTCAAAACCGCAAAGATTTTCGATTATTCACTGCTGCGGTTATTATTTCCGGTGCGATAATTTTACCATACGCGCTGCAATCGGGACAATTCGGGCCGACAATTACTGCTGCTGTTGCTCGAACTATGCCAGACTATTGGCATGGAGGAAGAGTGAGTTATTTTACCAATAATACTATTAGTTTCTGGCTCGATGGTAGAGATAGCGGTTTTTTGGCTTTAATTAGACCCCCCCAACTATTAATCGGCTTTTTATTACCAATTATTTTAAAATTTCCGTCTCGCTTTCCCTTAGTTAAACAGGTAAAAGACAATATCAAAATTCTGCCACAGGTAGTAATCGCTTCTTTAACCATGTTTTTTATTGCTCATGCGGCCGCATTCAAGCTACACTGGCCCAGTCGCTACACCAATCATACCTTTAAAATGGTACTTGCTTTGGGTAGTGCGATCGCGCTAACTATATTTATGGATGCTGTGATTCAATGGTCGAAAGCAAATAAGAAGCAGTTTCTAGCTTGGGGTACTATAGGTATCATCGGTATAGCGCTGATTTTCTACCCTAGTACTTTAAAATCTTTCCCCAAAACACCCTATGTAATGGGTAGTGAACCTGCATTGTATGAGTTTTTGCTGGAACAACCCCAAAATATTGTCATTGCATCGACTTCCAAAGAAATAGATAACATTCCCATCTTTGCGAGAAGGTCGGTATTAGTGGGTAAAGAATTCGCTTTACCATTTCATACTAAATATTACGCTCAATTTCATCAACGGATGCTCGATCTAATTAATGCTCAGTATAGTCAGGATATCAAGCAAATTAAAGACTTTATTCAAAAATACCGCGTCAGTTATTGGTTGTTGTCACGTACTGCATTCACGTCTAAATATGTAGCAGATAATAAGTGGTTGCAACAATATCAGCCAGCAGCCAAAAATGCGATTATCAAATTACAGAATCCACCGATATTATCAACACTAATTGACTCTTGTGCTGTTTTAAAGACTGATAATTTAGTTTTGCTCAAAGCAGAATGCATAAAAGCTGCAACAAAGACTTAACAAAATCCAAATTTAAGTATTTTGTAGATTGGGGACAATACTGCTCGGTTAAGAAAATTCGATAACCCAAAAATCTTGTAGAGACGCGAAATTTCGCGTCTCTACATGCCCGGAATCACCACGAAAAATCCTTAACCGAGTAGTATTGAGATTGGGGAGCCACTGCATTGCGCGGGTTACGCTTTCCTTAGTTTATAATATTAGTCTGTTATTTTGGTCAAAATAACATAGAGACACGATATATCGCGTCTCTACAAATGAGGATTATACTATTAATTTTAGAATGTCAAAAAACAACGATAGCATTCACTCACTCTAATATCTTAAAACCTATGGGTTATTTTGCTGGTTCTTAATAAATTTATAAGCCTTATATCCTCCATAGGTTAATAAAGCTCCTGCTGCGACTATTCCACCTACTGGTAAAGTAACAGGAGCAGCTATTACTGTTGTAGCAGTTGTTGTAACACCTAACCAACCAGCCACTCCAGCTGCTGGTGCAGTTGTAACTACAGCTACAGGTAGGGTAGCTACAGTAATTGACCCTAATGAAGTACCAGCAAGGGTTGTGGCTCCAGCTATCAATTCATCTCTCATCTTATATTCTCCTCTAAATACTATTAGACAAAATGTTTTACTTATGTCACTCAGATATTTGGGTGATTGGCATTTTCACTATATTGTCCAAATATCTATAACCTTTATAAACAAATATCTTTAGCTATGTGTAAAATGATTGTAAATTTAGCTTTGATAATTATAAATTTTTTCAAATTATAATTTATATTTTTAGACAAAAGTAAGAAGAAATTAACCTATAAGGAGATAAAACGGTGTAACTTAACCCAATAATTACAGTTAAATATTGGTTTTCATTCCTTTATCTAACTCAGAATAATCTACTCGTATTAATACTAATATCACAATTTTCAGTATTAACTCTGATGGAAGTAAATATTTATGCTAAATAAAATGGTACAAAGTTAATCTATAAATGGTAATTTATCATGCAAAATTTCGGTGAGAGATTGACAAAGAAATTTTTGATAAAAGCTGCATGTATGGGTATTGGTTCTGTAGTAGGTGGTATTGCAGGTGGTGCAGCAGGTCTAGCACTGGCAGAATTTATCGGCAATGGAGTAGCTGATGGAATAGTAAATACTGCTGCTGAGAATATTGTTAATATAGCTGGAGAACTTTGTGGTGCAGCATGTGGTTCCTTAGTCGGTGAAGAAATAGCAGAAGCTATTAACAGTAATATCGATTCGCAAGGAGATATAGGCGACTTTGATGTAATACTTTGATATAAAAGTTTAGTTAATTAAAATATTCTGTAGGTTGGGTGGAACGAAGTGAAACCCAACATTTCTAATTATTAATAATGTCATTACGATTTAAAATTTTTGATAATTATAACAATAATCTATTAGACATCTCCGGTGCCGGAACTATGCATTACCCTAAATCCTTATAGAGACACGTTCCCCCTAAGGGGTTCCCGCAGGGTAATATCGCGTCTCTACATTATTTTTCAAAGAGGTCTATTGTTGAAAAATATCTATTATTTTATTGATAACTTCCTCAAGTTTCTCTAACTTGATTTGACCTACTTTAGAAATGATTATTTCCCTGTCTGCTGTAAACAAACGATTCGGTCTGATATTACTGGTTTGCCTTAGACTACCGATATTGAAATCATCTACTTCAAGAGAAATTGCATACTCATCTTTAACTAAACGACTTGTAATTTGACAAAGGATGAGGTCATTACCTTGTAATACTGCTACTACTAGTGCAGGCCTTCTTTTTGCTTCTGTTAAATCCGAAAATGGAAAAGGAACAATAATAACATCACCTTTTACAAATCTTGCCATGCTTCGTCCTCTTCTGGTTTTAACCAGTCTTTCGCTAAAGAAGATTCGCTGAGTATAGTTGTTTCTATCTTCTCTTGTAGGTGTTTAGCTTTAACAAATTGAACAAAGTCAAGAATCTCAGCTAAAAGATATTCAGGGACTTGTTCAATCTCTTTGAACAAAAAATCTTTTGTACTCATTTTAATCGTATGGTTATGATTGATACAATGCAATTAAATCTCTTTTTTAGACTTTTATTATTTGATAAATGTTGGATTACGCTCCGCTACACCCAACCTACAATTAATTTCAGCAAGTGATACAGTCGGTTCTGTACTGCGACAATTTATAATCAAGCTATCGTAAATATCTTCCCAAATTTCACCATGCTGTTCAAAATTTAGTAATACTGCACTTTTTTTTCCTTCTTCATCGATTAAAAATTGGACTGTTAAAGGTATTTCCAATTCTTCTTCTACCGCAATCCAAAGTTCGCTGTGTTCTTTCAAGTCAATCAATACCGCAGTATTTTGACCCAGAAAATTCTTTAAATATTGGACACCTAAAATTTGCCCTTTTTCTGAGATGCAAACCGATTGATTGTGACTTGGAATTAATTTCTGCATATTGTTCCTCAAGTCAATAGCTTACTATCGTAATTTTACAATCAAAATCCCAAATCAGCTTTCGCTAATTCCGCAGCCGCAAAAACTTCCTCATCGTCTCTTTCCTCCCAAACAGGGTCGCCAATTTCGCGGTAGAATTGTTCATCGTAAGGACGAGTTCTTACCACAACCGGCATCGGAACAGCGTGACCTAATATTAAAGCTTGCTGTTTAGAATCTAACTTCGCTAATACCGAACGTAACGCAGTACCACCCGAAACACCTGTAAAAATAGCTTCGATGTCTTTCTCATCGTTGAGCAACGCGGTAACGCGAGTACCAATTTGGGACATAACCTCATTATCTATCCCCGATGGGCGTTGGTCTACGACAAGTAATGTTACGAAATATTTCCGCATTTCGCGGGCAATTGTGCCGAAAATGGTACTAGCAACAATCGCAGGGTCAAGAAATCGGTGTGCTTCTTCGATAGTAATTACTAACTGATTGGGTTTATCAGCAACATTACCACTTTGGAGAAATTTCTCAGCTTTCTGGACGTAATGCTGGTGAATGCGTCGGGTAATCATATTCGTTACCAACATATATGAAAGCATGTCGGATTGCGAACCAAACTCGATGACGATGTTTTTACCCGCTTCGAGTGATTTTAAAATTTGGTTAACGTAGTTTTGCGGACAAGCTGAACGCATATACTTTAGATTCTCCAACCGCAGTAATTTGCGCTGCAATGCGGTAATCGAACCTTGGTGTCCGCGTTTTTCCTCGCAAAACGTCTTGATTTCCTCATTCGTCATATTAATGAGTTGCAAAATCCAAGCTTTACCAAATTCTGCACACAAAATATTTGCATTATCGAGACTTGCTTCGGAAAGTCCTAAATCTCGACTGCAAAGACGAATATCTTCGACTTCGATTTGGTCGTAACTGAGATATAATTCTTGGGCATTTTGCACACCGCGACGTTTGGTTGAGGCAGGGTCGAGGGTGTATACTTCTACTCGGTCGGGAAATAGCTGTTTTAATCCTTTGACGGTGCTGTAAGTTTTACCTTCGCAAACAGCTTGCCATCCGTATTCGGAGTGCATATCAAAAATAAGATTTACACCAGCATTCTTCTTAACAATCCCCGCTAAAAGTAACCGAGTCAGGAACGATTTACCCGTACCCGATTTACCAAATATCCCGTTACTACGTTCCACAAACCGATCTAAATCGATACAAACGGGAACATCCATATCTAATGGTTTGCCTATGGAAAAATTCTTACGGTGAATGTCGTCTTCCCAACCAAAAACGCGACGAAAATCTTCAGCAGATGCTTCGTAAACTTGGCTAAAGTGAGTGGGAATCGTTTTTACTGGCAACAATTCCATTGTTGTACTGGTTTGGGGTTGAAATGATGCTAAACCAGTCATTTTAGCGGGGATGAAAGGATTCGGTGAATTAACGTCTACATAGGTAAATTTTTCCTCGACTTCGGGAGTAAACATCAACATTGGTGCGAGGTTGATTGTCCCATAAGTCCCGCTTCCTGCTAAAACTTCGCGCAAAAAAGTATCTTCCCATGCGGGAGGATTTGCGATAATTCGCTGGTTAGATATGCCGAGTGCGACATCAGTTAGCATACAGAAAAAACGCGATCGCATACCTTGCACGACCAAAAATTTTCCCACCCGCATATCTTCTACCGATATATCGGGGTGCAATCGCACTTCGAGTCCACCTGTTAGCGAACCTTGAATAACTGAACCTAAAGGTTGTCCCAATTGCATTGGATTCATTACATAATATCTGATTTATCCTATGTTGAATTCTAATAGGAATGTTATAAAAATGCGAACAAAATTTAATACAAAGAACGGGAGTAGGGAGTGGGGAGTAGGGAGTAGGGAATAAATAATAGTTACGAGGAGCGGAGTAAAAAGTTAGGAATTGAAAGTAAAAAATTAATAATTTAACCAACTTTTCTCTGTTTTCCCTTTCCCTTTTTTTCTACTCCCCCCTACTCCCTACTCCCTACTCCCTACTCCCTTCTTCCTAATCTATCTGAATCGATGTTGGTGAGCTACCGCTACTGTATCCACCCCTGGCAAATGTTAAAGGTCTGCGGTATTGTGCGTAAAGGCGATCGCGCCATGCAAAAAATGGTTCATAGGCGAGATTGTATGCTAATTCGGGTATGCCTTTACCTTTGAGACCTGGTGGCAAATCTAAATAGTCACCAATGGGAAATTTCAGCAATATCGATAAACTTGCAACTGCAAAGTCTGCTAATGTTGGTTCGTCTCCGGTTAAATAAGGACTATCCTCCAGGATTAAACATAGTGCTTCCAAATCTTGCTTTAAATCTGCGATCGCACTTTTAATCGCATCCTGACTGTAACCGACTCCCGACCCCAAAACTTTGAAAACATCGCTAGGTACTCCTTCTAGCAAACTTCTAAACACGTCAGGTGTAGTTGTCGGTAACAGCGATTTACGGAAACTTTGGTCTTGACTAATTGCCGAAAATAGTGCTTTGCGACCTTTGAGTCCAATTGACTCATCCGCCCATTCTTCCATCATCAATGTTAACCCCCGTCGCTTTGTATCGGTGGGTATCAGCGGACGTTCGGGATAATACAGGTCTAAATACTTCGCAATCTCAGTAGAATCCGCAATGTATTTGCTACCATCTTTGAGTACTGGTACTTGCCGCTGACCTGTCAATCGAACTAATTCAAGTTGCCCAATCCCTGGTACTACCTCAATTTTACGGTAATCGAGTTGTTTATAATCGAGAATAAATCTAACTTTTTCTGAGTACTGCGATAGTTCAAATTGGTACAATTCTAACATTTGCTATTTCCTGGCGCAAGTTTACTTGTAGATTTTACAATTTTATCTTTATTCAACTAAATTTCAATTTATAATGATTTGTTTTGCTATTCATCAATCTCACCAAAACATTCTATTACAATTTCACGTTTTGGGTATGCGATGTTCCAAAAGGGTCATCAACTAATAATACTCTTGCCGAAATCTACTCACTTGCTCAAAAAAGAAAACCAATAAACACAACGGCATCAAAATTACTGTATCTATTATAACATTTAATTGCTGATATTAATTTTAATTGACATAGGACGAATTATTTATGCTCTGCGATACTTGAGAAAAACAGTATTTGTATGTATTACAATTTATACATTAAGAAAGAATCAGGTTCTTGGTGCAAAATCATATTTAACCGAAGTTAGATTTTGTGGATGAAAAAATGTTATAAATCTTCTATGTAATGTGTGGAAAATTAAGCCAAACATAGTTTTATGAAGGTTAATAACAGCAATTTGCTGACCAACTTGGCTGGCATAGTGGGAGTGACGGGAATCAGTCTTTTGATTAATTTGCCTACGGGGGCACAAGAGAAGCTCAATCAAAATCCAAGTGTTTTTGCGGAGACTCCCTATAACCGCAGTCAGCGCGTGTTGACCAACACACAGTATAGTCCGAGCGAACCCGCACTTGATGCGACCAAGCAAAATTCCAAGAAGAAGAAAAAAGCTCAACAAGTCTCGCAAAATCGCGGATTAAACCCCTCTCCAAGAATTTTACAAGAATGTCCTTACAATCGCAGTGCTTGCCCTGGTGGTGGCAGTTCTGCACCAGCAACACCTGATACAGCACCAACCCCATCCGGAAGTGAAGTAGCACCTGAAACCACACCTACACCGGATGCATCTCCAACCCCATCGGTAACACCTATACCGGATGCATCTCCAACCCCATCGGTAACACCCACACCGATACCAACACCCGGAGGTTCGACAACACCAAGTAATCGCACCGATAGCAACAAAAATATAGTCGCGGTTGCAGAATCAAACGGTTCTTTTAAAACGCTTACTCAAGCATTAAAAGCAGCAGGACTAACAGAAACATTGCAAGGAACTGGTCCCTTCACTGTTTTTGCACCTACGGATGCAGCGTTTGCGAAATTACCCCAAGATGCAGTTAGAGATTTGCTGAAGCCAGAAAACAAAGAAGTACTGGTAAAGATTTTGACCTACCATGTGGTACAGGGTCAGGTACTTTCCAGCGATTTAAAATCTGGTCAAGTCAAAAGTTCTGAAGGTGGAGCAATTAGCGTTAAAGTGGACTCATCGACAGGTGTAACTGTAAACGATGCGAAGGTTGTTCAACCCGACATCAAAGCTAGCAATGGTGTGATTCACGTCATTGACCAAGTTATTTTGCCTCCAGATTTGTAAGTTCTGTCGCAGACAAGCTTTGTTATCATCGAAATTAGATTTTTGATAAAGCAATCCCGTTCAAGTGGAAATTTGGACGGGGTTTATTTTTGGATTCGACTGCACCAAGGGTTTTCAATTCCCTACATTAATTAATTCGCCTACATTAGTCGCAAATTCCAGTAAAATACCATCTGGATCGAAGAAATAAAATGATGAGATAAATGTACTTTCATCCTGTTCTGGAACATACCCAGAAGGAACATCTGCATGATGTAAAATCGGCGTAACTTCTACACCTTTCGCTACAAGTTTTTCCCGATATTCTTCTAACTTTTCGATAGGAACGTCAAAGGCTAAGTGATTTAGTGAAGCATGGGCAGTCACAATATTACCAGTTTGAAGCCCATCTGGTCGAACTGAAGCAATACCTGGTGATGCTTCTGGTGCTTGGGGAAACCAAAAAAACGCTAAAGCATCCCCGTTCCCGATATCAAAAAAGAAATGCTGTCCCCCATCGGGTAAGGCTATTTTTTTGAATAAATTTAACTCCAGAGTGTTAGTATAAAAATCTACGGTTCGGGCCATGTCCTTACATACCAACGCGATATGATTAATTCCACGCATTTGAAACTCTTTCATAGTTGATCGCCTTTACTATGTCATTTGCTAAATTGAAAATTATCCTGATTTCTAAGTTTTGAGTTTTGAATATAGTATAAAGAATTTCACCGTAATTATCAAATAATTTTGTTTAAAAAAACTCTATATTTATATCTATATGTTTATATCCTACAGCCAAGCTTAGGCGATCTGCGCTTCGCTATCGTATGTTTACAGCAGTTTGCATTTTCATTTCTATACTGTAGGGACACGGCATTGCCGTGCCCTTACGGCAATCGATGCTTGCACGCTCATTGCCAAATTGGTGGAAACAAACGCTCAACTTCCAACTTCCAACCGGGCAAAGCAACTTCAGCCTCCGCAATTTCTCCCCGTCGATAAACTATAGGATTGCGCGGATTGCTCGACTGGTAAACTTTAATTAATTCTCCTTTGAGAACATCGACATCCCACACTACCAAAGTTCCAGCATCAAAGTAATCTACCCGCTTTTTAGCCATCTCTTTCTCAGCAGTTTCCCCATAATCACTTTCACTTCTTACTTCTGCTGCAAAAATAGGTGCCCCTTCTAGAAACTTCCCCAGGTTTCCCGGAAGCGTTCCTGTAAAAAATGCAGCATCCGGACTAAACGACTCACGTTTGGGTAAATTGGTAGTAAATTCCTGCCAACCATTAGCCGATTCCCACCAAACGCTGACTCCTTGACGAACTGGCAAATTGACAATGTATCCTACATTATCTGGCAATCCATAACCACGCCGAGTTGCAAATCCGTAGTCACGTAAGCTACTGTAGATTTCTCCCCCAGCAAACCCAGGTAGGAAACCGGTTGCTGCCATAATTATAAATTCTCCATTTACCAACTCGGCTTTTCCGTTATCTGGAACTCGGTACAAGTCTGCAATTTCGGCTGTAGTTTTGAGACTCATAAATTTACATCCGTTCTTATTTTCCAAGATATAAGTTTCTGCTATAACCCATGATTATAACGCTTTTCATTTTTCATTTGTGTCCATAAACGCTCCTTGATATTTATAATCCTAGTAAACGCAAGTCTTTTCAACAAAAAATATGTACGTAAGTCGAGCGGCTTGTTTGTGCGGCCCTAATAAATAATATGAGTTATACGGCAATAGTCGAAGCGATAGATAATTTGCAGAACACTGGACTTTCTTTACAAGGTGAATTTATTGTTTTAAATCAGTATTATAGTGAATAAGAGAGTTATAAACTTATTGATTACCGTCTTCAAGCTTCTCGTAGCCTTTTTCTAAGCGATTAGATTCAGCTTGTGCCTCTTTAAAGAGAGCATCCCAATCATCTGGAGGATGACCGTTTTCAAGCATTTTTTTGAAGAGGTAAGCATCTGTCTTGCTGCTATAGGCACGCTTCGAGTCTTCATGATTGACCCAAGCGAGTACTATAATCTTACTCTCTTGATGATATCGAAAGAACAATCGATAGTGTTGAAAAAATTTAGCTCGGAACCAATGTTTATACTCATTGCCCAAAGCAGTACCTTGACGGTACTCACTGCGTGTTGGGTCTTGAGGAATAACTTCAAATGCAAGTTTAGCTATAGCGGCTAAACGTTTAGTAGGATTCTTCTTACGGTAATTTTGGGGATCATTTTTACGCAGAAGTTCAACAGAACTCAAAAGTTCTTCAAATTGATCTAGAAAAAGGGCATGAGCAAAAATACTCCACCCATTAATAACCAGTGGCTGAATTGTAGACAAATTTATTCATCCTCTTCAGACAGTGGTGCATCCAGATCGAACTCAACATCGGCAACCAAGGACTGAACGCGGTTGACTTGTGCAGAGCTAATTGCTTGAATAAGAGTAGGATTCTTTTTAATATCTTCAACAATAAAATTCAGAAACTGTCCAAGCACAGGGTCGTCCTCTGGTTGGTCAGCCTTTGAAATGATAACTTGACCGTTTGGACCAATGGCGTAATTGATTTTATCGCGCTTATTTAAGCCCAAGGCTTTACGCACACTATCAGGAATCGTAGTTTGGTATCGGTCAGTAAGAGTAGATTCTGCTTGAATTAAATCTCTAACCATAAGTACTTCCAAGTTCGTCAACCAGATTCTAAAGAACATGGTAATGCAATTGCATTGTCTCGTCAAGAGCAGCCTGCCCGATCGAGTAGACTGCGAACCGCTCAATCCCTGCGAAATCGTCATAATTTTTTTTACGTGTAAATGCTGTTTGTCAAGTATTATTTTTTAGTTAAAGATGTAAGTGATATATCTATCAAACAACTTTAACTAATTAGGAATGTCTAATGCCAGTAGGACACCAGAGTTTTTTGAAAACTCGGAAAATCGGTGTCCAGTAATTTTGTTACTTGATACTTCTGAACACTACACAAAAAATAAGGATTTTAAGTATTAATAGCCCGCGATCGCGCAACAATATTTATCATTGACGAGCCAGAAATATCGCTAAATATCAAATGGCAACGTCAAGTTATTCGTGCATTACTAGAGCTTACGAAAGGAAGTCAAGTACAATTTATATTAGCTACTCACTCAATTGAATTATTGTCTCAGTATAAAAATCATGTTATCAAGCTCCAAACAATAGGTGAATGAGCAAGATGGATAATGAGAGACGTACCCTTGAGGAGCTTGTAACGAGATATCAACTCAGGGCGGCCGCATCATGTCAATAAAAAGATTTTCTTCTCAATAAGCTCCTGAATAGTCGCATTAATAGCTGCTTATTGACACAATTTTAGCGTAGGCGTAGCCCGTCGTAGACATCGCTTTGAGTCTGAAAAATTAAACCAAACGATAAATACTGATTTTTTCGTTAGTTCTTAACCTTGGTTGTGAGCGAGAGTAATTTAGATGCGTTTGCCCTGGGGTAGGAATTGCTATAATTAATAATTAACTTTGAATAAAAACTTCACCAATTTGTTTCAAAATTCTTAAAACTATATATAAATCATCACTTCGCCTTAATGTAAACTCATCAGATAATGCATAATAAGGCTTATCTTGGTAAATCATTTTCATAAATATAAAATTACTACCATTTGTCACCAAGCCAAATACAGGTTTATCGGGTTGGGGATTTGCCAACATATAAGCCAAAGCTTGAGGAATACCGACTTCTAAAGAAAATCCCACTTGCTTAGATTCAATAACAATAACCCACAACTGGTCTTGCAATACTAAAACATCAATTTTCCCCCGAATCGTTACACCTTCATCCTCAGCCGAGATTTCAATCGATTCTTCGCTACTAGAATAAAAAGGTGGTAAATAAAATCCCGCATAATTTAGTAAAGGTGATAGTACTACCATCTTGACCATATCTTCAAGCATGGTACGTTTAATTAAATTGAGATAACTTGCTTTAACTCTATTTAATTGCTGCTTTTCTAAATCAGAAATTTCCGGTAAATTATCTTTCCATTCTGGGAAAAAATGCTCATCCTCCGACAAAGTTAGTTGAAACTTTTTTTCTAAGTTATATAACTTAACTTTTTCCGATTGAATTATTTGCGTCATTTTAGATAAATCTCCTACGTTGAAAAAGCTTTAACCTTAAATAGTAGCAAGTAGTTCATGTCATTAATTTTAACAAGTCGTGAGGGTAAGAAACCCGGATTCTTACAACCCATTTGAACTTTTTTTGACACAGACCACTAAGAAAATGAACCACAAAGTACACAAAGGACACAAAGAAAGAAAAAGAAAGAAATTTGGAGTTCGTTCACCCCTCATATTTAATGTGGTGAACTACTAGCTGGAATAAACAGTAAAGCTAATATTGCAAAGGCAAACCAGGTCAAAATAAGTCCTGTTCCACCTGCGTGGAAGCGAGCTTTGTGGCACAAATTGTTAAGCAAACTGGTGACTCCGAATTGTATTAAATTGTAATTTTATCAAGTAACTAATTCAGCGATTTTGGTACGAGCATTTACAATTGATTCTACCAATTTTTGCCCTCCATGTTCGTCATCGATCGAGTTATTTATCAATGCTAGTAAATTCGTTATAACCTTATACACAATTATAAATACTTTGCAATGTGTTATATTTAAGTAATTTTACATAACAAATTACTAGTTTTTCATTGCTAGAAAATATCGGCAGGGTCAGCAGAGCCTAATTTACGAATTGCGATCGCATCATGGCAGGTGATGCGATCGCCGAGCTTGATAAATCAACTTGCGTCGTTTTCAATATCAGATTTGGGGAATACGATATGCGATACATGATGAACTAGTATTTCCTCGCTGCACCTAGTCCTCGAAAGAGTACATTTCCATGAAGTTTTGTTAAAGAGCTTTACTAAACTAGCTTCTGACAGAACTTCAACGTTTGCCACTTCATTGGTTTGGACGAGATGAATTTATATTATCGTCATTTCATCTACATGGAGAATATAATAGTGAAGATAATAAAGATAAAGAAGAAGAAATAATTAGAGAAAGACCAATAATTATAACAATCATGCTATTCTCGTGACCATAGACCAGATTTGAAACAATGTGTCTTAGATTTAATAACAAGTAGTGATGGAGATATACCATTACTCATGAGAGCTGGAGATGGGAATGAAGCCGATAAAGCTGGAGAGCGGAAAAATATTAGTAGAGTTTAAAAAGCAAATAATTTTTGACAGTATTATGGTCTGTGATAGTGCATTATATAGTCAAGAAAATCTCCAATTAATTGAACATTTAAAATGGATAAGTAGAGTACCAATGACAATAAAGTTATTGCTCTGACAATTTTCAGTGCTTAAATAACCTCTTTTTATGAGTCAAATTGTCGATGTTTAATATTTTTTCTTCCTTCATCATATTATAGCGGTTCTCAGTTTAATGAGGTACACTCGCTTCGTCCAAGATGTAGGGGCACAGCATTGCTGTGCCCCTACGACTGTACCTCACTTGAAAGGGAAACGCTATAACTCAGTATTATTTTCTTAATTATCCTGATTTTTTGCTTTGACTTGACTGTAATCTATTTGTACTTCAAGCTGAAGTGCGGAATATGGGGTAGAACAATTATAGGAACTACACCTATTGGTCGAGCAACCTGTGAGCGACTAGACCTGAATGATGAACGATACCCAGTAGATGATTCTATACGCAGCGCACGAGGTTTTTGGGTTATAGCTGGTTTGCATCCTCCTGATAAAGACCCTCGTGAAAAATAAAATTCCCGACTTCTTTAAGGATGCTACTAGCGAATAAAGGGTAAGACTTATCATTTTACCAAAAATTCCCTGTAGGGGCACGGCGAAAGCCCAGTGCCCCTACAATACTATGGGATAACGAAAAATCGTTGTATGAGGGGTGCTACCCCTGATTCGCGCTGTATCCATTAAGAAGTCGGGAATCTTAGTCTTAAAATTTTTACAAATCAAATAGGACTCAATACTATTCGGTTAAGGGGTAAAGGGTAAAGGGTAAAAGAAAAAACTCTTTGTATATCAAGCTTTTTACACCATTAAGCGCAACCCCAGTTCCCTTTCTCCCTTGCAGTATTGAAATAGGACTGCTATATATGTCATTCAATTTACAGTTACTTGACCTACGTTTTCCTTCCTCCTGTCTGGACTCGACGGCTTTCTGGGAGTAAAATCACGCAACAATCCCATCAAAGCAGGCACAACGGTAGGTGTAAGAATAGTAGAAAATGCTAATCCTCCAGTTAAAGCAATACCTAGCCCTTGATACAGTTCCGCTCCTTGTCCCGGTACGACTGCTAGCGGTAGCATTCCTAACACGCTAGTTTCTGCCGACATAAATATTGGACGCAGACGGTCTTTGGTAGCATTGTAAAGCGATTCGTCATAATCCTGCCCTTCTTGCTGAAGTTGCAATGCTCTGTCCACTAACAAAATAGCGTTGTTTACTACTACCCCAGTCAAAATTATAAAACCCAAAGCTGTAATCATATCCATCGGCACAACTACACCAGGAATCATATTGGCTACAACAATACTTAACAGTGCCCCACTCATTCCCATTGGTACAGTTGCCATAATCACGAGTGGGTAAACAAACGAGCGGTACAATGCTATCAGCAACAAATACGTAATCAACAAAGAAAGAACAAACGCAGAAGCTAATTGTCTCACAGTTTCCGTCAACCGATCGGCAGAACCAGCTAGGTCTAAGCGGAAATTTGGCGGCAGGTTTTGCTGTAAGGGTTGGAGAATTTCATTTTCTGTACGCTGTATCAATTCTCCTAAAGGTGCATCGGGATTAAGACTAACTGTTAAAGTGGTAGAACGTTCTAAGTCAACGTGGTTAATTACATCTGGTCCGCTTGTCTCGCGCACTTCGGCAACGTCTGCTAGTTGTACCTGCCGCCCTTGATTTACCTGCGTAGTATTGGTTTGCGTATTATTGCTAGTAGGCTGTGTAGGATTAGTATAAAGTGATAGCTGGCGTAATTGTTCGGGTGTTTCGACAAACACGTTTTGCAACTTGACCGTGACATCTATTTCCTCTTTACCTTCGATGAAATCTGAGGCTAAACGCCCACCCAAAGCAGCTTCCACCATTGTTCCCAATTCCGATTCCGATAAACCGACCTCTGCTAAACGTTCGCGGTTGGGAATTACTTGCAGTTCTGGTGCCCCTGCAACAAAATCAGAACGAACATTTGCTACTCCTGGCAATGCTCGAAGTTTCTGGGTAATCTGTTTTTCCAACTTCTCGACTTGATTTAAATCGGGACCGACGATTTGCAACTCAAACTCTTTACCTGGGTCGTTAAAAATAGAGCGCCGGGTAGGAAACATAAAGCGGTAGCCGGGATATTTAGAGCTTTGGCTACGTAATCGGTTAACTATTTCTGTCAAACCGTTCGTCGTTGCAAACTCAGGCTTAAGAATAACGCCGATTGCCCGGAATTGAGGCAGATTTATCATGAAGACATTATCTACTTCCGGCTGTTGCTTGAGAAAGGCTCTTGCATCGGTAGATAATTCCAACGCTTCTGGTACGCTTGTACCCGGAAACGGTTCCGCTAGCCATAACACTAAGTTACGGTTTCCTTCTGGCAAGTAGTCCACAGGCGGTAGTAGCAATATACTGGCAACTAAAAGCCCAACTGGAATCGACAGTACAATCAGTCGGCGCATTTTACGTCCTCGACCAATTGACCAAGCAGCTGTTGCTGTCAAAAAGCGTTCTATTTTCTCTTGAAAAAACCGAAACTTTGCCGAAATTTGTCCGATCAATCGCTCAAGCCAGTTACCACCAATGTAGTCACCTCCTTGAAGCATTTGCTGTGCCTCTGCTTGGTTGAGAAATAGTCCGCAAAGCATGGGTACTAAAGTCACAGCAGCAAGCATTGAAAAAATCGCTGCCGCTGAAATTGCGATCGCCATATCAGTAAACAAAGCTGCAACTTCACCCGTAACTAGCACTAAAGGCGTAAAAACGGCAATGTTACTTAAAGTTGCGGCAAAAATTCCATCTGCAACTTCTTTAGTACCATCAATAGCAGATATAATCGGGTTCTTGCCCTGCTGCATATGGGTGAAAGCATTTTCGACCACCACAATCGCGTTGTCTATAACCATACCCGACGCAAATCCTAAAGCCGCCAAACTAATGATGTTGAGCGTGCGTCCAAACATGAACATGGCAATAAACACCGTAATCATCGTAATTGGGATAGTAAGCCCGATTACAGCAACAGTTCGCATCGACCCCAAAAATAGCAACAACACGATAACTGCCAGTACAGCACCGCTGACTAAGTTCTCTTGTACTAATTGCACCGATTGATCGATATACGAGCTTTCATCGTAGTTAATGGTGAAGGCAATACCCTGACCATTTTGCTCAAACTGTGTATCCAAATCCTTCAAAGCTGCCCGGATACCTTTAGACACTTCCGGCACATTCGCCCCAATCCGACGAATCACGCCCAAAACCACAGAAGGTTGGTCATTAATCAAGAAAAAGCTGTCTTGGAACTTACGCCCCATCTGCACCTTTGCCACATCCCGTAAGTAAACAGTTCCACTGGAATCGCGCCGCAGAACGAATTTTTCTAGCTCTCCGATTTCCTGAGAACGACTGACAGTCCGTACCCGATATTCGCGACGTCCTAGAACTAAAGGACCGCCCCGAATATCGCGGTTGTTATTACGGATAACATCGACTACATTCCCAATAGTAAGATTGCGGTCAGAAAGCGCTTTTGGGTCAACCCGTATTTCCACTTCCCGCTCCTGACCACCAGCAGTCAGGAAGCGACTAACACCTTCTACTCGTTGCAATCGCGGTTCAATTACATCTTCTACCAAGTCGCGGTAGCTATTAGCATCAGCCTTAAAGCCCTCTTTGGGTCGCAGGCTAATCCACATCATTGGGGAGTTATCGCCACTAGCAACCCGCACTGATGATTCACCCGCTTCTTCGGGTAACTCCTCGACTTGTTGCAACTGATTGAGTACGTCTACCAAACGGTCATCTACATCTATACCCCAATCAAACTCGATATTAATGCTGCTCAAACCTGCACGCGAGTTGCTGGTAATTTCCTCGACACCTTCAACTTCTTCCAGCACCTCTTCGATTGGACGAGTAATCAAGTCCTCCACTTCAGCAGGTCCTGCACCAATATAAGGAGTAGTAATTGTAATTTCCGGTCTATCTCCACCAGGTTGCAGTTCTAAAGGCAACCGCAACAAACCTACTACACCAAATATGCATAGCAGGCAAAATAAGACAAATGTACCATGTCGCCAACGAACGGCTGTTTCTATTATGTTCATATGTAGATTAGGAGTGAGGAATTAGGAGTTAGAAGTAGAAACATTACATACAACGTCTCTACAAGAATGATTTTTTGCGTTGTTGATTATAAGCATGAATTTACCTCGCGCAAAAACGCAAAGGCGCAAAGGGTAATTTTGGTATAATTCATTTTCTAGTTTCATACTTTAATTCAACAAAGCCGATTTTTTACTGCCTACTCCCTTCTTTTGCTTGGACTATGGCACCGTCAGATAAGCCATCACCACCGCGCACTACGACTCGTTGTCCGGGTTGTAATTGTGGGTGAAAAATTGCCATTTCTTTACCCATATCTGCTACCAATTCAACTTCGTACTGTTTTGCCTTGCCACCATCAGCGCTGTAAACTAACCATTTATCGTCCCGACGAACAAGAGCATCGCGGGGCACAACAAAACTAGGACGGTTTGAGCGCAGTTCTAATTGACCTTGTACAGCCATCCCTGGTAATAAATTACTTTGCGGGTTATTCAAACGTACACGTACCATTTGCCGCCGAGAAGTCGCGTTGGCTGCTGGAATTACTCCTGTAACGGTAGCTCGTCCTTGCCATTGCGGTAAAGCACGGGCAACGAGAGTTACAGGTAAACCAGGAGTAACTTGACTGCTGAGTTCTTCTGGTAATTCTAGAAACACGTCTAATAATTGCTTGTCTATCAAAGTAACTATAGAGCCGTTACTCTCAACGTAATCTCCAACACTGACGTTACGTGTTTCTACTATGCCATCTGATAAGACTGTTACGCGAGTGCGTTGTATGCCTAACCTGGCTTGGTTGACTGCTGCTTGTGCTGCTTCTACTAAACCACGTTGAGCATCAATTTCTTCCTTAACTGGACCCGCTTTCGCTTCTGCTAGTACCGCTTCAGCTCTCAGGCGATTGCTGCGTGCTGTATCCACCCTTGCCCTAGCTTCAACTAATATGCGTTGGGCAAGGGCACCTTCTTTGACTAAAGCCGAAGTTCGTTGCAGGTTGTCTTGTGCTTCTTGTTCGGTCGAAGCAGCAGAACGTAGTTCAGATTGACGCTGGGCAATGATTTCCGGACGAGTACCAACCTGCAAACGTGTTAAACGACTGCGTTCTTGTGCTAACCTGGCTTGCGCTTCTGCCAAAGCGATATTTTGCTCGGCATTGTCAAGGACGGCAATAGTCATACCGCGAGTAACCCGGTCTCCTGCTTGTACCATGACTTGCTCAACAACACCAGCAGTACGACTGCGAATGGTTGCGCGCGTGCTAGGTTCTATCTGACCGAGTAAATTTACTTTTTTAACTCCACTGCCAGACTGTAGCGCTATAGTTTCTACAATTGTTGCAGGTGGTGTTTTTGCTGCTGCACTTTCAGTTTGTATGTTTTTCGCGGGTGTTAAATACCGCCAAACACCAATTCCACCACCCAGCAACAACAAAGACAGTAAAACATTTAACCATTGTTTCTTTCTTTGCGGTCTTCTGACTGGAGTAGGATGGTCTAATACCGGAGTTTGTGATTCTTGAGAATTCATATTTATTAGTTGGTAGTATTCCGAAATCAAAAAGTATATTTAGTGCTACAACACTTAAACTTGTAAGTATGATAATCACTGCGACGTTATAGTTATAGAGCGGAGATGAATAAACACCTGTATTAAATTATTCAGCCATGTAATTACCAAAAACAAACGCTTGCAAGGCAAGAAAATCTATTCAAATTACTGTCATTCTTGCCTGGTTTGAAAATAATTTACCTCCAAAGGGGCTACTCAATAAAAACAACAGGCTCAAGCATGAGGTTATATAAAAGTTGATGTTTAAGCCTTGATTAAGGTATCGAAAAATTAATTAAGTATCCTTAGTGTTTTATATAAGTTTATCTTTTAATACGCAATGTATCTAAAGTTATACATTGATTGGAATCGAGAAGCAACATCTAACATTTACGCCTAATTTCTAGAATTTAGCCTCACCCAATCGGGTGAAATACAGCAGCAAGCATCTTGCATAAAATAGAGTCAAGGCACGGCAAATAACAGCCCCTACGACAATCTTAACTTATACGGCCGCCGTACTCGCTTTCAGATGAAATCTACTATATATATCTGCACTTCCTTCATTTCCTCCTGCTTCCTCATATATCGATGTTTACTGGGATGAGGATTTGCTCCCTTCAGCTATTTATACTCCTAATCCTTACTTTCTGGTATATCGATGCTTCACTCCTACAGGAAAATATTCTACATCCCCATGCGATTTTAATGTTACTTGGGGCATTTGATATTCTTGCGGAACGTAGTTAGCAAATTCGCTGTTAAGACGCTTTAATTGCGAAAGAATCGATGTTGTTATTTCCTGCTTTTTATCCTCACTATTTTCTACACTTGGTGCTAATTCTACAGTCACTGACAAAAAGCGATTTTTCTCGATATCTTCGATTACTTGTAATACGAATTTACCCGTCACCCATTCTTTTATAACAGGCTGTTCTAACCCCACCGTCACATTTTCTGGGTATATATTTGCACCAAAATACGAAACTGTAAAATTCGACCGTCCAAACACATAAACAAAAGGTAAATTTCTTATACCTCTTGTCGGGTAGTTACCTTGCTCGTCCTGTAGCCTCTCTCCAGACAGCGCATCTACAGGATTAAATCCCCACTCTGCCAAAAATTCGAGCATGGCATCGTAAGTAATTATCCCGCCATTATCTAAAATATTATACCGAATTAACGGAATGCCATTATTCCCAGAAAATAACAACGCACCATCTTTAACTTCAAAAAAGCGGTTAATAGGGTCATATTGTACCAAAGTTGGTAAACGCGATCCAAATAATGTTCGTGCAGCTTCCGGATTTTCTGCCAAAAAGCGACGAATGCATATACTTAAAGGGGTTTCATTCCCCAAAACTCCCGCATCGGCAGTTCCATACAGCGATGCAAAATCGTAACAGAGATTTTGCGATCGCGCAAGCGTGCCAGAGGGATATCGCACTCGTTCTGCGACCAAATTTCGCCATTCTTCGCTAAATATTTCCCCTGCTGTCACCAATTTGATACTATATTGCTGCCACTCCACACCTCGCGCTATTCCAGTATCAATTACATCTTTGAGAAAAGGTGGATACCCCAAT
The DNA here is from genome assembly GCA_964242965.1 of uncultured Calothrix sp. Classification (GTDB taxonomy): domain Bacteria; phylum Cyanobacteriota; class Cyanobacteriia; order Cyanobacteriales; family Nostocaceae; genus JANNFJ01. Next base: position 42,680 of record CAXTCQ010000023.1, read on the forward strand.
AATACAACTTGGTCAAATGCCGTACCAAGTTCCGAGACAACGCGCAAAATCTCATCTTTATTGTTACCGGGAGTAATGACGGTGACGGGATAACCTTTGCTGGCAAGGTAGCGACAGCAATTAGTTGTGAACATTCCACCTACCCAAGTCCCAAGGGGAAAGCAAATTACTGCGAGGGTACTTTTAGTATCGGCAAAAAAGCTATCGTGGAAAATTTGCTCGAAGCGGGTAGTAATTTCGAGTTCGTCGCTGAAAAATCTGCACCAGTATGTTGGTTTGCCAGTGGAACCAGAGGAAGCTGCTATCATATCGCAACTTTCGATTTTTCCGTAGCGACACAAGTCAGTGAGGGGGTGCTGTTGGAGATAATTTTCTTTTGTTAGGGGTGGTAGGGTTTGAAAATCGGCAAATGTCTGAATGCTGGCAGGGTTTATCGCATTTTGTGCTAAAAAAGCCTTGTATGCGGGAACGGTTGCAGCGACATTATAAAATAGCTCTAAAGCTGCTGCTGCGGGTTCGGTATTGCAGTGTTGCTGGAGACGAGCATCGAGGGAACTGTGTAAAAAGTTGGTAAATGCACGTTCGGAATACTGCCGTTTTTCTTCGGGATTCATCATAGGAGTTAGGAGTTAGGAGTTAGGAGTGGGGAATTAGGAGTGGGGAATTAGGAGTTAGGAGTGGGGAGTTAGGAGTTAGGAGTTAGGAGTTATGAGTTAGGAGTTATGAGTTATGAGTTAGGAGTTAGGAGTTAGGAGTTAGGGATAGCATTGTAAAGTTATATTACAGATATTTTCTGTTAATTGAGCCATAGATTGTCGTAGGGGCACGGCAGTGCCGTGCCCCTACAGTGTGGTATTTTTACTTATAAACTACTGTAAGTCAAAATATTTAAAGCTTTTAGCTGAATAATTCTCAACTTTTAACTCCTACTTGCTTTAAAGGCGAGTTTATTCCTAACTCCTAACTCCCCATTCCTAACTCCTAACTCTCTCTACGTGACACAAGATACACCACCGCTACCCCAGTTGTTTAAAGGTATTGCGCTGTTTACTCCTGGAGGAGATTTGATTTATTGCATCGACCCGAATAAGCAGGGTCGATGGCATTTGCATTTGTGTACGACTTTGCAGGAAATTTTAGACTTGCCGGAACCGCCGCATTTTTTGATTCCCTGTTATACCGCAACAATTGACCGTTGGTTAGACCAGCGCAGTCAACAGGTACGAACGGTTGCTGAAGCACATCCGATAGTCCTGCGAAATCAAGCATTGCTTAATGCTGTTTTTGATACTCATGATTTAGTTTGGCAGCCCGCACCGTGGCAAGAGGGGGTGTGCGATCGCATGGTGTTATTAACCTACCGCTCTACCTTCCCTCAGCTTTGGGAAGACCACGATTTAATTGTTCGTACAGATACCGAACCTGCGCCCAAAGTTCAGTCAACAGTAATATCGACTAAATTAGGTAAGCAAAAGACACAAGCATATGTATTGAGATTATTTGTAGCGGGGCAAAGTCCAAATACCGGACGCATTCTGCAAATACTGCATGAATTATTAGAGAAATATTTAAATCATCCTTATACACTTAAAGTTATCGACGTTTTGAGCCATCCCGACCAAGCTGAAGCTAATCAAGTTTCAGCGACACCGACTTTAGTTAAAGTTTATCCGCTTCCAATTCGACGTGTAATCGGAGATTTGGAAAATGTAGATCGAATTTTAAATATGTTGGGTGCAAATGAAGCGATATAAAATAGGTATAGGAGACGCGATATATCGCGTCTCTACATTTTTGTGCGAAGATGTTTAATACGTAACGTGAATTGCCAGGGATTTAGTTGGAAGAAAGCTAAAACAGTATCTGCTTAAATAGGACTTACGCACACTAAGCGTTCTAGTCCTTAAAGATCCCCCCAACCCCCCTTTTAAAGGGGGGCTTTGCGTAAGTCCCGTTTAAGTTGTTTGCAGAATACTACTCTGGATAGATATAATTAATAATTTATTTTTATACGAATAAAATCTGGGTTTGAACGATTTTCTAAATTCAGCATTTTGAGTTATTACAGAGCTATTTAGGCAATGAAAGCGCAACAAAAAGCTAGTAACGGCACTCATGCAGTAGTTATTGGTAGCAGCATGGCGGGATTGCTTGCAGTATTGTAGTATTGTAGTATGCTATCTTACGCAAGTCGTAACGCACCGTTTTTAAGGGGAGGAGTGCGTTACCTTGAAGCTAACACACACCCTACGTATTTGTAAGCGCTGCATCGCAGGCTACGCCAACAAAAATATGCAGGAGTAATTCTATATTAGTCATTCTATAATAAGCAGTTATACAGCATTTAAATTCAGTTCAGAATTTAATTACTAGAAATCATGCTTACAAGCATCCCTAGAATTATTTCTACAGGCTTTACCGGGTATTCTGTCAAGTCAATTATCACATTTTGATTCTCTAATTTTAAGAACCTCCAAAGACTTCCAGTTGTCACCGAACCGTAAATAATAGTATTCGCATTGTCTTGTTTTTGGTTAAATTTTTGGGCTGCAACCATTTCAGCTACACATTGACCAATTCCAGAATTTAAGTCGTCTTTTTTTGCTTCTACAATAACTGCGACTGGTGCTTGAATCAGGATTTGTTCGGGAGAATTACTAATAATAAAATCGCAGATTCCGTTTAATCCTAATGTCGGGTCTACAGTGAAATCTGTGCCAGAAAATAAGCTAACTTTTTGCTGTAATATTTCTCGTACTTCAATCAATATTGGGCAAATAATCATTTCTGACCTAGCTTTTTCCGAACCAGAGGCAATTGCTAGAGGTAAGCTTTTTTCTAAAAATTGGACTAAATAATCGCTGGGAGAAATTGGCTGATAATCCAATAGTAATTTCCCTTGCATGACAGTTAATTGAAAATCCTGTATGGCTTTTCGTAAAGTGAAATCACTGTAAGGCATAGTATTTATTGAGATTTTGCACTTTTACTTACTCAGATTTTACGTTATAACGACTGATTTAATGTAGTGTAACGTCCATGCTTGTATAGTTGAATAAGAATAATGGCTTAATTTCCATGAACATTAATACTCTACAAGAAATAGAACTTCTCGTTTTTTTGTTCAGGGTTCTTATAAATCAAGTGAGATTTATCTTAAAGATACAATAACCGGGGCAGCAATTAGTAATTTTACGCATACAGAAGAATGGGAAGAATTACACAAAAAATTTAACCTGGGTGATGATGGACTTCCTAAATATTAATTTTAGATATGACAAATAAACATAGTACTCATGAATTATAAGCTCTGCGGCCAATTAACGTTAATCGCGTTTCTAGCCCCTCGATCATTCTTAACTAACAAATATTAAAACTCTTTGCACTTGCCCTTGATTAAATGGTCTAATACTATGTAGTAAAATTAATGTTTATTCCTCAGTCCTCTTATAGAGGACTTCTGCTATTAGCATAGGGTTTGCAACCCTATGCGGGTCATAAAGTAGTCTAAAAATCTACAAGTATCTAATTTTTAATAATATTAAATATCGCTTTTACTAGATGTTAATTACCAAAATTTGCTGCTATAAAAACTACTTTATACAAAATTCTAAATCAACCCCTCCAAACTCACTTGCAAATCCTTCGTCAAATCGGCAACCGCTTGTCTCCCACTTTGACGACTACCTTTATAAACCGCATATCTATCTGATACCGATATCGGTTCACCAATAATAATCTTAGCTTTTTGCTTACCCAAAGCTGGACGCTTAGAAGTATTTTCCCCTGTAATTCGCGCCACCATTTGCCATAAAATTAACAGGGTTTCTGCAAAGCGTTCAGCCGTAGGATTTTCGCGGACATATTTACCAGTCACAGCAACGAAACTCTCAACTAAACGCATATGCCACATATGCATATTCGCTTCTTCCGCAATTCTATCCCCCAATCCTCTTTCGACTGCTGAAAGTCCTTTAATATCTTTAAAATCTTCTCTAAATATACAGTTCCATCCAGCTTGTTCGACTTTCCTACATCTATCGGTTAAAGTACCTTTGGGTTGTAAATGAAAATAAGCTTCGGCAACTTGTAAAATCACATCTAATACAGCTTGCAAACGAATTGCGATCGCTTCATTTTTATCGCTTGGTAATTCTCCGATAACACCACTGCTTGGTAATTTACAGTAATAAAACTTTGTATAAAAGTTTTCCATTTGTGTTAATAAATGCTCTGCCAAACGTAGCAAGCGAAAATATAAATGTGACATCACATTACCATCTTCCGGCTTTAGATACACAGGTGGGGGAGGAAGGGCAGGTAAGCCGCTTTTAACTTCAAGGTCGGTAAGTAAATCGTCAATGGCATTCCAAGGTTCCTCGACGTAACTATATTTAATCCCAACTGGTAAAATTAGAACCTGTTCGCTTCTTCCGGCTTTTTGCAAGTCCTCAGCACACCAAAACCCCATTTGGGATACTCCCGGTTCCAAAGGACTCATAATTTCCGAAAGTCCATTTGTTGCCCCTTCCGGTGCAGCAGCTATCGGGAAAATACCGTTAGCGAATATATCCCTCGCACTTTTCAACCCCGTCCAGTCGGCTTTACCGCGTTGAATTGGTGTACCACCCAAGTTCTGCATTATCCAGCCAATATGGGAACCAGCCCAAAGCGGAATGCCTCGGTCGTAGATAAAATGAGCGTGGATTGGGGAATTAAATTTGATTCCCTTTTGTTTGGCTACTTGCGGTATAAGTCGATAAAACAAGTACCCTAGCGAAATCGGGTCGTCAGTTTTGGGATGACGAAACGCTATCATCAAGCGGATTTTTTTCTCTTGGAACTGACGATATAAATCCGCTAAAACCTCGACATTTTCTGCTTCGACTTGGGTGAGTGAGGTTTGCGATCGCATCCACAAAGGTAGCAGCAAATGAGTCAAACGCAAAAGCCAAGGTTTATATTTCGGCGGGATAAATTCAAGGGGTGGTTGTGCTTGGTACATAAAATGGGGAGTAGGGAGTAGGGAGTAGGGAGTAGGGAGTAGGGGGGAAGGAGGGGAAGGAAAGTAAAAAAGGACAGAATTTATAGCTTTAAATTCTTAACTCCTAACTCTTTATTCCCTACTCCCCACTCCCTACTCCCTACTCCCTAACTATCACCGAGACGAGATTCACTTTAACTGAAAAGGGGACAACGATGCGACTGTCACAAATGTTATTTGTCACACTGAGAGATGACCCAGCCGATGCTGAGATTCCCAGTCATAAATTATTACTCCGCGCTGGTTATATTCGTCGCATCGGTGCGGGTATTTATGCGTATCTGCCGCTGATGTGGCGGGTACTCCAAAAAGTATCCCAGATTGTACGCGAGGAAATGAACGCAACTGGCGCACAAGAAACGCTTTTGCCACAATTGCAACCTGCGGAACTGTGGAAAGAATCGGGACGCTGGGATACTTATACTAAAGCTGAAGGTATTATGTTTGCCTTCACCGACCGCCGCGAACAGCAGGTAGCATTAGGACCTACCCACGAGGAGGTAATTACTTACGTGGCACGGGATATGATTCGTTCGTATCGCCAATTACCGCAACATTTATACCAAATTCAAACTAAATTCCGCGACGAAATTCGCCCTCGCTTCGGGTTGATGCGCGGACGGGAATTTATTATGAAGGATGGGTACTCGTTCCATGCGGATGAGGAAAGCTTGAAGAAAACCTACAACGATATGTACCAGGCTTATAGTAATATGCTGCGTCGTGTGGGTTTGGCGTTTCGTCCTGTAGAAGCAGATTCTGGTGCTATCGGTGGTTCGGGTTCGACGGAATTTATGGTGCTTGCGGAAGCTGGGGAAGATGAAGTCCTTTACACTGACGATGGAAAGTATGCAGCTAACGTTGAGAAAGCAATTTCCTTACCTGCGGATGCTGTAGCTTCGACTTTTACAAGTTACGAAAAACGCGAAACTCCCGGAACCGATACGATCGAAAAACTTTGTAAAACTTTACAATGTTCGCCGACGCAAGTTGTCAAAAATGTACTTTATCAAGTGGTTTACGATAACGGTATGACGGTGCCAGTATTAGTTAGCACTCGTGGCGACGAAGAAGTAAATGAAGTCAAATTAATCAATGAGTTAACAAAAGTTGCTGCTAACTATAGTGCGAAAACAATTCTCAGTTTGACTGTACCCGATGCGGATGCACAAAAAAAATGGTCGGCAAAACCTTTACCCTTGGGTTATATTGCACCCGATATTGGCAACGATTATCTGAAGGGAGATAAAACTGGAGCGGAATTTTTACGCTTGGTCGATAAAACCGCAGTCGAGTTAAAGAACTTTGTCACGGGTGCAAATGAATCTGGCTATCACGTCGTTGGTGCAAATTGGAACGAGCAAGTTAAATTACCATCCGTTATCGTGGATGTGCGGAAAGCTCGACCCGGAGATAGAGCCGTTCACAACCCAGAACAAACCATAAAAAGCGCTCGCGGTATCGAAGTTGGGCATATTTTCCAACTGGGAACTAAATATTCGCAAGCGATGGGGGCAACGTATACAAACGAACAAGGTGAAGAAAAACACTTGGTGATGGGTTGTTATGGTGTGGGAGTTTCACGGGTTGCACAGTCGGCGGTAGAGCAATTGTATGATAAAGATGGGATAATTTTTCCAGTTGCGATCGCACCCTATCACGCGATTATTTCTATCCCCAATATGAGCGACGCGCAACAAATCGAAGTCGCAGAAAAGCTGTATAAAGAACTTAATCAAGTAGGTGTGGAAACATTACTCGATGACCGCAACGAACGCGCAGGTGTTAAGTTCAAAGATGCCGATTTGATTGGGATTCCCTTTAGAATTGTCACGGGGAAAGCGCTGGCAAATGGGAAGGTGGAAGTGGTGAAACGTGCGAGTAAGGAAGCGCAGGAAGTTGCGATTGAGTCCGTAGTAGCGACTTTGAAGCAGTGGGTTGAAGAGGCATTAAAGCCTTAAAACTAAACGTACTCGTTTCACATTTGGATTTGCGTTACGAGTACGTTAATATTAGTACAAAAGTCCTGTAATATTAACAAGTGGACTTAATGACACCACAAACAGAAGTAACAACCCAAACCGTAGATGAATCCCTAGACTGGCAACCACCCATGCCACCTACGGACTTGATATTTAATGACGGAGAACCTTTGGAAAGTAACCGCCACCGGATTGCGATGAATTTGCTGATTATTTCGCTCAAGCATCATTGGGCAGAACGCAGCAATTTTTTTGTTGGCGGCAACATGTTTATTTATTACAGCAGCAAGCAAGTTCGGAACAAAGAATTCAGGGGTCCGGATTTTTTTGCAGTATTGGATGTCGAAAATGACCCAAGGCGAGACGGTTGGGTAGTATGGGAAGAAAATGGACGTTACCCCGATGTAATTATTGAGCTACTTTCGGACTCTACAGAAGCTGAAGACTTTGGTAAGAAAAAACGTCTATACGAACAAGTTTTTAAAACCAAAGATTATTTTGTGTTTCATCCTTTTAGAGTCAATTCATTACAAGGATGGCATTTAGATAGCGATAAAGGCTATCAACCAATCGATTCAAATCCACAAGGGTGGTTATGGTCTCAAGCATTGGGGTTATGGCTGGGGACTTGGAACGGTATGGTAGAGGATGATAATGCTGTTTGGTTAAGGTTTTATGACGAAGCAGGCAACTTAGTTTTGCTACCACAGGAAGCGCAAAAGCTAAGGGCTGATGCCGAACAACAACGAGCCGACCATGAAGCACAACGAGCTGACCAAGAAGCACAACGATCTGACCAAGAAGCACAACGAGCTGACCAAGAAGCACAGCGAGCCGACCGAGAACGGCAAGAAAGATTAAGTGCTGTATCTCGCTTATTGGAAATGGGACTAAGTACAGAACAGGTTGCACGGGCACTTAGCCTGTCCGTAGAGCAGGTAGAAGCAATTAGGCTTGGATAAAGTTATATTAATTACCTCTAAAACTTCGACAGCTTTATTACTTATAACGGTTCCTAGTCTAATGAAGTACACAAGGGCAGGGATGCGAATGGCACGCTTGTAAAGCCCTGAAATAAATTTCGGGCTGAAAGCTTAAACCCGTTAAAACGGGTTAAAAGGCTTATACAGTAAGATGACCGCTTACTGAGCGCTAAAAGCTGCAAAATTTATTTCTTGGCTTAATATCTTGTTAACAAGCGTGCCATTCGGCACGGATGCCCACCCCACAAGATTTGTACTAATTTAATCTGTACCTCACTCAACTCTCGACCGCTATAAGCGCAACTACGAACTGATGAAACGCTGTACTAAGATAATTTTTTCGTGATGGTTTCTATTATCATTGCTTCACCTGGAGTAATTACATTATCGATCTGAGCAATTTTTTGACATTGAGCTAAAAGTGGTTTGGCAAAATCACTATTTATTTGGTTAAGCAAAATTTCTAAAGGAACAGGAGAGTTAATATTACTTGCTATGGTTTCTAAAGATTCTGGACTCAAATTTAAACTCTGTAATTCAGGCAGAATCTTCTCCCAACTTGTATCTGGATTTCCTGCCAAAATGATGTGAACCAAAATCCGATCCATTATTACTTCTTGGGCGATCGCACTCTCTAAATATTTATCACTTTCTTCCTGAGAAGCAGTTAGTGCAGCTTGCGAATCGAGAGGATTAATTTTTGCTTCATAAAAACGACAAGCTGCATACCCCAAAGCATAAATCATCGCTGCGTTAGTGCTTGCGCTGATTACCGCTCCAACAACAGGTATATTTTTCATAAAAAGATTGACACCAGCTTTTGCAGCATAGCTCAAACCTCCCTTTACAGCTTGAGCTCCACCAAGGGATAAACCAAACACCGCTAAAATCTCGCCTTTTCTCTCTGGGTCACTTATATCAAGTCCGTAAGCACAAGCAATTTGATAAACCATTTCTGCCTGTAATGCAGAGCTAGCAGCAAAATCTACTGCGAATAAAACGGCTGCTGCTCCAGGCACTAAGCTTGTTGTAAAGCCCGAACTTCCTGCTATTAAAGCTTTATCAACCATTAAATCATGAGCGATTTCAGAGGATGTTTTATGTGGGTACTGCTGCTGTAATCTTTTAACCTCAGTTTCGGCTTTGACTACATCAACTGTATCAATAAGCCCTATTAACCAATCTACCTGCAATTTTTTTGTTATTTCTTCAAACTGAGGATTTTTCTGAAAAAAGTCGATAGCATGTCCGACTCTTCCAGTCACCTGTAAAGCAGCACCACCAATTGCCCCTCCCGCGACTACTGCGGTTTCTGTAACAACTTTTGTGGCCTGCGAAGCAACACTAACACTACCTTCGCCAACTCCAACTGCTGTTCTAACTACTACTTGTCCAGTATACGCAGCAGCATTGCCAATCGCTCCTCCTGCCATCACTGCGGTTTCTGTAACAGCTTGTGTAGCAACACAAGCAGCACTACCTACTGCTTCTCCTGCTTTCGTTGCGGTTTCTGTTACAGATTTAATTGCGTTTTGGGTTAGTTTGAAAAAATCCATTTTTAATATTGAGTTAAATTTGTTTTCTAGATATATAATTCCCTCCTTAAAAATCAAAAATATATAATTATTAAAAATTCCGCGATACTACAGATATATAAGTAAAATTACTCAAAGCTTGTCACAACAATTTAAGAATAATAATAGTTACCAAAATTTTGACATAATAATGCGATACCATTCTCCTACGGAGACGCTACGCGTTGCTTGCTTCCCCGAAGGGGTACGAAGATGCTCGCCAAGGGCATCGCATAACCAATCCAGACCAGTTTATGTAAAATTTCTTGGTTGATTTAGGCACAATTACAAAACTAAATTTCAGATGTTGATTCGTAGGGGCGGGGTCTCCCCGCCCTTAATCTATGCAACAAATGACATATATATCACCATCAATTATCTAATTTTAATTAGATATTTTCTTGGTTATGTAAACGCTAATATTTTTACGTTTGAACGTTGGACGACGGTACATATGGTTGGTTTGATTATCCAATATCAATAGGGCGGGGAGAAGAGCGCCCCTACGGATTATGTACATCAATTGTCGGTTTGATTGATGATTTTAATCAAAATATTTCATGTGTGGATGTTGGAATGGGGTACATATGGTTGGTTTGATTATCCAATATCAATAGGGCGGGGAGACCCCACCCCTACGGATTATGTACATCAATTGTCGGTTTGATTGATGATTTTAATCAAAATATTTCATGTGTGGATGTTGAACTAGGGTACAAATGGTTGGTTTGATTACCCGATATCGATAGGGCGGGGAGACCCCGCCCCTACGGATGATTTTCGTCTTTTGCCCAATTCATTGGGTTGTTGATGATATATTGACGGGTGGCAAATAATTCTTTTTCGTCGCGGATGATACGTTCGTAATAATTTCTTTGCCAAAGACGACTTCCTTGTGTATTGTCCAGTTCATTGATTATTTTGGTGGTTCTGTATTTGTAATACGCCACAATTTGCCCCAATGTCGGTTTACGTAGGGGCGGGGTCTCCCCGCCCTTATCCCCTATCCCGCCCCTATAATTTTTATAAATAATAAAAATTAATACAATAATATTATTTTGCATGACAACAAAATAATATAAATTGA
>CAXTCQ010000024.1:0-51775 GCA_964242965.1 uncultured Calothrix sp.
TAGGGGCACGATATAACCCATAGGGGCACGATATAACCCATAGGGGCACGATATAACCCATAGGGGCACGATATAACCCATAGGGGCACGATATAACCCATAGGGGCACGATATAACCCATAGGGGCACGATATATCGTGCCCCTACAATATCTATTTAATCAGAAAAATCTTTGTATAAGGGGTAGACTCAGAATTGAACAATAGCCTTTTAAAAGTTAGAAATCTAAATCCGTATTTGCTATATAAATCAACAAAATAATACTTATTAACAACGAGAAAAATATTAGGAGAACACAATGAAGAATTATGCAACTATTGACGGGAATGAAGCAGTTGCCCGGATTGCTTACAAATTGAGTGAAGTTATTGCTATTTATCCAATAACCCCATCGTCAGCGATGGGCGAATGGACTGATACGTGGTCTGCGGATAGCCGCAAAAATTTATGGGGGACGGTTCCCAGCGTTATTGAGATGCAAAGCGAGGGTGGTGCAGTAGCGGCAGCACATGGGGCTTTACAAGCTGGTTCTTTGACAACAACTTTTACTTCATCGCAGGGCTTGTTGTTAATGATACCTAATTTATATAAACTTGCTGGTGAACTTACGAGTGTTGTAATTCACGTTGCTGCGCGTTCTTTGGCTACTCATGCGCTATCTATCTTTGGTGACCATAGCGATGTGATGGCAGCTCGTGCGACTGGTTTTATACTGCTGTGTTCGGCTTCGGTACAGGAAGCACATGATTTTGCTTTGATTTCTCAAGCTGCGACTTTGAAAGCGCGAGTCCCGTTTATGCACTTTTTTGATGGATTTCGGACTTCGCACGAAATTCAGAAAGTGGAATTGCTAGAAGATGACGATATCAAAGCATTGATTGATGAAGAACTGATATTAGCACAACGCGATCGCGCTTTGACTCCCGACCGTCCTGTATTACGCGGTACGGCACAAAATCCTGATGTCTATTTCCAGTCGCGCGAAGGTACAAATCCTTACTATGATGCTTGTCCGGGAATTGTGCAGCAGGTGATGGATGAGTTTGGTCAGCTGACGGGACGGCATTACAAGATATATGAATACTATGGTGCTGCTGATGCGGAACGGGTAATTATTATTATGGGTTCGGGGTGTGAAACGGTACATGAAACGGTGGATTATTTGAATGCGCGTGGTGAAAGGGTGGGTGTCGTAAAGGTGCGTTTATACCGTCCTTTTGATGTAAATAGGTTTGTTGAGGTGTTGCCGGGTACGGTTAAATCTATAGCTGTTTTGGATCGAACTAAGGAACCGGGAAGTGCTGGTGAACCGCTTTATTTGGATGTGGTGACGGCAATACATGAAGTATGGCACGCAGAGGCGCAGAGACGCAGAGAAGAGGAGAGTTTGTCTTCTTCCCTACTCCCTATTCCCTACTCCCTATTCCCCCAAATTGTGGGTGGACGTTACGGTTTGTCTTCAAAGGAATTTACTCCGGCGATGGTGCTGGCTGTGTTCGAGAATTTAAAGCAGGAAAGACCGAAAAATCACTTTACTATTGGTATTAATGATGATGTAAGTTATACTTCACTGGCTTTTAATTCGAGTTTCTCAACTGAATCAGAACGGGTTGTAAGGGCAATGTTCTACGGTTTGGGTTCGGACGGTACGGTAGGTGCTAATAAGAACTCGATTAAGATAATTGGTGAGGAAACTGATAATTATGCTCAAGGTTATTTTGTTTACGACTCGAAAAAATCGGGTTCGATGACGGTTTCGCATTTGCGGTTTGGTTTGCAACCGATTCGTTCGACTTATTTAATCGACCAAGCGAATTTTATTGGCTGTCACCATTGGGTATTTTTGGAACGGGTGAATGTTCTTGGCAGTGCGATGGATGGGGCGATATTTTTGCTCAATAGTCCTTATGATGCTGTTCGAGTTTGGGACTTTTTACCGAGTTCGGTACAAGCGCAAATTATTGAGAAGCAACTCAAGTTTTATGTAATTGATGCGAGTAAAGTTGCCCGCGATAGCGGTATGGGTGGACGAATTAACACAATTATGCAGGTGTGCTTTTTCGCTTTAGCGGGTGTGTTACCACAGGATGAAGCGATCGCTAAGATTAAACTGTCGATTGAAAAGACTTACGGCAAAAAAGGGGCTGATGTTGTTAAGAAGAATTTAGATGCAGTCGATAATACCCTTGCGAATTTAGAAAAAGTCGATGTGAAAATAGGAAAATTAGAGACGCGAAATTTGAGCCAGCGCGTTGCGGGGGTTTCCCCCGTTGTAGCGTCTGGCGTCGCGTCTCTACATAATCCCCTGGTTGCTGCGCCAGAATTTATTCGAGAAGTGCTTGGTAAAATCATGGTTTGGGAAGGTGATGATTTACCTGTAAGTGCTTTACCTGTGGATGGGAGTTTCCCGACGGGAACTGCAAAATGGGAAAAGCGCAATGTAGCTGAAACGATACCTGTATGGGATGAAAATGTCTGCGTGCAGTGCGGTAAATGCGTTATGGTTTGTCCGCACGCTGCGATTCGCAGTAAAGTTTATGACGTGATGGAATTGGGTAACGCACCAGCTAGCTTTAAGTCTACAAATGCCAAAGATAAGGACTTTAGCGGACAAAAATTTACCATTCAAGTAGCACCCGAAGACTGTACGGGTTGCGTTATCTGTGTCGATATTTGCCCTGCGAAAAATAAATCGCAACCCGAACTTAAAGCAATTAATATGCAACCCCAGTTACCTTTGCGCGAACAGGAACGGAGAAACTGGGATTTCTTCTTAAATTTACCCAATCCCGACCGTACTAAATTGAAATTAAACCGAATAAACCAGCAGCAATTACAAGAACCATTATTTGAATTTTCTGGTGCTTGTGCGGGTTGTGGGGAAACACCCTACTTAAAGTTGTTAACACAGTTATTTGGCGATCGCGCTCTGATTGCAAACGCTACCGGGTGTTCCTCTATCTACGGTGGAAACCTGCCAACTACACCCTACACTACAAATTCCGATGGTAGAGGTCCTGCTTGGGCAAATAATTTATTTGAAGATAATGCCGAATTCGGCTTGGGTTTTCGGTTGTCTGTCGATAAACATGCTGAATATGCAGCTGAGTTATTGAGAGGAAGTAGGGAGTGGGTAGGGGCGGGGTCTCCCCGCCCATTGTCTCTCCGCCCATTGTTAAATGAGGAAATTCCCGAAGATTTAGTACAGTCAATTTTGAATGCAGAACAAAATAGCGAAGCCGATATTTGGCAACAACGCGAACGTGTAGAATTATTGAAACAACATTTGGAAGACGCGATATATCGCGTCTCTACATCTAGTAATTTAGAATCGAAAATCAAAAATCTCAAATCGATTGCTGATTATCTCGTTAAAAAAAGCGTTTGGATTGTCGGTGGTGATGGTTGGGCATATGATATTGACTTTGGTGGACTCGACCATGTTCTCGCAAGTGGGCGAAATGTCAATGTGTTAGTGATGGACACAGAAGTATATTCTAATACAGGGGGTCAGTCTTCTAAGTCTACGCCGAAGGGTGCGATCGCAAAGTTCGCGGCTAGCGGTAAACCTTCAGCCAAAAAGGATTTGGGACTCATCGCCATGACCTACGGTAATATCTACGTAGCGAGTGTAGCGCTTGGAGCCAGAGACGAACACACACTTAAAGCTTTTCTTGAAGCCGAAGCTTACGACGGACCATCATTGATTATCGCTTACAGCCATTGCATCGCGCACGGTATTAACATGACTACGGCGATGAACCACCAAAAAAACTTGGTAGAATCGGGACGCTGGTTACTTTATCGTTACAATCCCGACTTAGTAAAACAAGGTAAAAACCCGTTGCAGATGGATATGCGACAACCTAAACAAGCAGTAGAAAATTCGATGTATCAAGAAAACCGCTTCAAAATGCTGACAAAAAGCAAACCGGAACTAGCTAAACGCTTACTCGATGAAGCGCAAAATGAAGTTAATGCACGTTGGCAAATGTACGAATATTTAGCAGCAAGAAAATTAAAAGAAGCGACTCAATAGTAAAAACCTCTTAAATGGTAGGACACGCGAGATGCCAATCCTACCATTTTGTATTTTATATTAGTGCGATAATCTACCCTTTCCTTGCCACAACTCCATACATCAATGGTACATTGGGTATATTCTCCGGTGGATACGTCCGCCGTCCAGTTTCTTCTCGCATGTTATCAAACAACTTACAACCATTTGAGTAGGGATATTCTTTTAACACTTCTAACGTCAATCCAGCTTGTAGCAAAACCGTTATAATTTCACCAATACCCCATTGAAACTCATGCGAACGGTAAGGATTGCAAAAATTTTCAATTCCGACTTGATAATTATCTGGTATTAAACCTACGCCAGAATTTGCCACATAATCGCTGATTCCGTCTTCGCAAGTCAGCGGTTCGCCATTTCTGAAGTAAGGAAATTTATGACTCCAATCATCATCAAATATCATTGCGACAGGATGAAATTCCATTAAAACGAAGCGTCCGCCCGATTTAAGAATCGAAGCAATGCCTTTAGCCCAAACATTTATATTAGATATCCAGCAAACTGCACCGTAAGATGAGAAAACAACATCAAATTTTTTACTTTGATTTGCAGTTGCCTCTAACCAGTCAAATACATCAGCGCAATAAAAATTTGCGGATATCCCCGAATCAACTGACAGTTTTAAAGCAAAGTTAATTGCCTCGTTGCTAATATCAACACCAGTTACTTCTACACCTAATTTTGCTAAAGATAAAGTATCTTGTCCGGCATTACATTGCAAATGAGCTAAAGATAAGCCAGAAATATTTCCTAATAATTCAATTTCTTCGGGAAAAAGCGTACTTCCTCCTTCTCGAAAAAACTTCGCTTGTTCCCCCTTATGGCTATTATGTGCCTTCGTTGCTTCATTCCAAGATAAGCGATTTTCTTCGTGAAGTTCTTTCCTTAAAGGTAAATTATTCATGGTTTTTACTCACTCGGTCTTGCTGGATATTATAAAAATAGCGACCGCGATCGCCTTAGCCGCAGAAGTAGCAAAAGTCACCATCGCTCGCACTCAATTAACTTTATTTGTAATTGAGCGAACTGGTTGAACGACTATAGGCGTTTTGCCATTACCATCATTTTTAGAAAACTCATCAAAGAGTTGAAAAAATTGTTCGAGGGCTTTATGCTCATCCTGTGAAAAAAATAGGATAATTTTGTCCCAAGACTGACTAGATGTAATCTTAAACTTTTCCTGAATCCAGCTTTGAAAATTGTCGAAGTGCTTTTCCTGTTGGGTTTCTGCTTCCCCTAATTGATGACGGGCCAAAAAGTAACCTGCTAAAAACGTTCTCAAATGAGAAATGGAGGGTTGACCTAGATACATTGCAGGGCGCTTTTGAATGTTTCGGATCAAATCGTATAATTCAAGCACAAGTATTCTCCTTAAAATTCAGTTTCTTTAATCTCAAAGTCACCACCAAAATCCTGAATGGGGCTATACAGATTATTTATCCAGTCTACTCTGGAAATTCCTATGGGATGGATATTGTCAAAGATTAGTTCTTGTCCGTTAATTTGAACTGCGATCGCCTCATGCCGTCCATTGGTTGAAATATTTTCTTGAAGGCGATCGTGGTAAATGTTGCAAAATGGCTCTTTAGTGCTGCCTGTATAGAGGCTAATGGACTTACCAGGAATGTTTTGTGCTATTAAGTACTGTCGAATTGCAGTTGCACATTCGACACACTCAAATAACCGAAAGCAATTGGCGATTGCGGTAATTGAAGGGCCAAGTTCGGAGTCATTCGAGCAAGGATGGCAATAGTTAGAGGTAGCGCGTTTGTAAGGGTTTTATTTTTAGTAGTTGTCTCAGGATTAATTTTTAAGTTAGCATACGATATGTTTCATAAATAATTCTTTTAGACAATTTCATTCAAATCCCCAACTTCGTAAAAGTTGTCAGGCTGACCACCGCGATTAATCGTATAATAATAAATATAAAATTTCTACATAATACTGCTATAAAATTCTCTCAGCCAATAAAAAAGAAAGAATATATTTATTAACTCTTTCTTCAATAAAAATTTATGATATTTTTGATTTTGGATTGAGTAATATTTACTTTCTTGCAATTACCCAAACTGCATGAATGATTCCGGGAATATATCCAAACAATGTCAATAATATATTAATCCAGAAATCCATTCCAATGCCGACTTGTAAAAATACTCCTAATGGGGGTAGAAAAATTGCACAAATAAGTCTGACTAAATCCATGAGTACCTCCTATTTGCTAAAATCATTTAAAGCAAAGCTCGATTTATATGCATCTCTAACATAACATTTGGGAAAGCAAACGACTGCTATATTAAGTTCGGTAACGCATAGTAATTAACCACCGCTAATTTTCGCCTTATAACCTAATTTAATTAAAATTTCTAAAATTTTCTGCTTGTGGTCGCCTTGAATTTCAATTTCATTATCTTTCAAAGCTCCACCTGTACCGCACTGTGTCTTTAATTGTTTTAACAATGCTTCCAAGGTTTCTACTTTTGTTTGAAACCCTGTAATGATAGTCACAGTTTTACCCTTACGTCCTGCACGGGTTGCTTGGACGCGCACATTTTGTTGATTTGGTGGCAGTTCTTGAACACCTCGTTCCAAAGCAGGTGAGTTATCATCGCCAAATTCGCGGTAAGCAAAACCGTCAGGAGAATTACCTTTTTTAGGAGTCATGAGTCTTGATGCGGGTAGCCGCTCTCTTGTGCTGAGTATGAGTTTAGCGTATGCAAGCAGAATATGTTATTTTTTTGTAATTGTAGTTTAGCTTTGTTACGAATCTTTCCGATTTTAAGACATTTGCCAGATATTGTGTGTGCCTTCTACATCAATCTGTCAGGCAGTCATCGTGAGTTAGTTGTCAAGGACGTACTTATCAATTTTCCGCTCCCCACCTACTTAAATTAGACTCCGAATTAGATTTTGCATTCACCCTACGAATAAAATCCGAGTTTAAACTTAGCTAGAAATGTAAACCATTAAACTTGTAATTCTTTAGAAAAAGGTAGTTAATGGTTAATATCTCTTACTTAATTTACTAACAAAACTTTTACAAGCTTCATAACTATACTGTTTTCTCATTGGGAAATTAGCTTATACCAATTCCATGTGAAGTTGCACAGACCGCCCTAGTCTGTAAGACTAGGGCTAACTAGAACAAAGCCTGCTTACAGCAGGCTAATAATATGCATCTTCATATAAAAACGGTATAAGGGTTTCTATAAAACCTCATCTTCTCCTACACAGCGTTACCAAGAAGGTGTTGGTTACTATGGTGTTGGAATTGACCAGCGGCAGAAAATAGCTTACTTGAGTAGTTGTATTAACCCAAGGGGTGGTAGTACTTTTACGATGATACAGTTTATGAAAAATCGCTATCTTCATGACGTCAGTCCAGACCGCTTACTTCATTCAACATTAAGTCAAGACCCACTCTTTGATAAACGCTGTCTTTGGACGCATTTATCAATTCCTTTAAAAAATTCTTCTCCTGAAACTGCCTATAAAGTTCTAGAAAGTGTGTGGTTTGATTGGTATCGTTGGTGGAAAATGAACTATCCGAAACCATAATTTTTTACTTAATCGTGGTGCAACCTGAGAGTGCGGACACCGGACTTCTTCAGAACCAGATATGGGATAAAAGAGAAATAAAGGAAATTTAGCTTTGGGGGATGTGAATAGTTACGCGGAGGTAGTGTCGTTGAAAGAGACGAATCATCTGACAGTCGAATATAGAGGGTTTCTGAAGTGTATTCCCTACCTTTTTCCCTCCACTCCCGAATCAAGGTAATTTCCAAAAAAAGAATATTATTTTCTTTATAAGAATAAATAAACTAGCAAACATATTCTCTCTGTGTATTCTGTTAATATGGCAGCGTTAAGAGATAAATGCAAATCTTGAAACCACCAATAATAAGGTATTTCAAGGTACTTAAATTATCTGAGGTTATTCGTGAAGTTAATTACTTGAATAGAATAACTATAAATTATACACTTACTACTCAGTACAATAAGGAGGTTGTTGCTGACAGGCGATCGCGCATATGAAATAGTCTAAAACATTTGCTCAATGTTTTGTTTCGACTTGAGCGTTGTTTGTGATGTACCTATAGTTGTTTTGCCATACAAATACGCTAAATAAACTATGCGGCTTGCAGTTCTTGTTACCCATCCAGTTCAGTATTTTGCACCCGTTTTTCGGGAATTGGCACAGCAACCAGATTTACAGTTGAAAGTATTCTTTGGTTGCAATCATGGAGTTATCCCCAGGGAAGACTCAAGCTTTGGAGTAGTATTCAAATGGGACTGTCAGCCAACAGCAGGTTTTGAACATGAGTTTTTATCTACAGGTTCCATTAGCAGCTTGCAAGGTTTAACAGGTATCTCCTTAGCAACTAAAGCAGTTACTGCCATAAATCGTTATCAAGCAGATGCAGTATTAATCTTTGCCTATTCACCTGCTTTCATAACAGTTAGTACTATATTACTGCGCCTAGCTGGACATAAGCTAATGCTTAGGGCAGAAACAACAGATGAAGCCTTGAAACGCTCCAATTTTAAGGATAAGATACGGCAAATTCTATTAACTTTGTACTATCGTCAATTTGCTCATTTTTTCCCTATAGGAACTAACTCAGTTAATCACTACTGTCGCATGGGAGTGAATAAGAGTCGCCTAACTCCAGTTAATTATGCAATTGACGTAGATTTTTTTCAAAAACAGGTTGATTTTTACTTGCCACAAAGAGAATGCCTGCGAACTACAGCAAGTATAGACTCACAGGATCGTGTCCTCATGTACTGTGGCAAAATGTTCTCAGCTAAAAATCCTTTAATCATTCCTGATGCTTTGGCAATGCTATCACCCGAAGAAAGGGAAAAAATTTGGTTAATAGCTGTAGGAGATGGGGAATTAAAACAGGAATTTGAAACAAGGGCAAAAGCACAGTTAGGGGAAAGGGCAATTTTTGTTGGCTTTAAGAATCAGTCGAAGTTAGGACAATATTATGCAATGTCAGATAGCCTGATTTTACCTTCTCAAAGTGGTGAAACTTGGGGTTTGGTAGTTAATGAGGCTTTGCAGTTTGGATTAAGAGTGATTGTTAGTGATAACGTAGGTTCTGAGCGGGATTTAGTTAAAAGTAAAGAGAATGGTTACATATTTAAATCAGGAGATATAATTAATCTATCTGAAATAATATTAAAGATTATTACTTTACCAAAATCTTTATCAATAGAGTTTAATAATTTACCTCATCCAAAACAACTGGCTCAAGCTATTTCTTTTCAGGTATTAAATAATGATTAAATTTAAATTTAGTAATATACGTTCTAATAATCCAATAGGAAAGATTATTCGCGCTCCTTTATATTTATTACCAAAAACAACTATACTACCTGTAATACAAGGTCCTGGAAAAGGCATAAAATGGATTGTGGGAAGCGGAGTACATGGGTTATGGTTAGGCTCTTATGAAGCCGATAAACAGCAGTTAATTAGTAAATTGCCTCTAGAAGCGACTACAGTTCTAGATATTGGTGCAAATGTTGGTTTTTTTAGTATCTTGCTAAGTCGTCTTGTTGGAGCAAAAGGTAAAGTTATTGCTTTTGAACCTCTACCTAGAAATATTGATTTTATTGAACAGCACATTCGGTTAAACCAAATAGAAAATATTCAGATTTATTCAGCAGCGCTCAGTAATAAAAGTGGTGTTATGAAGTTTAGTTTATCTGACTATCATGAACAAGGGCGGCTTGACGAAAATGGAGATTTAGAAGTTTCTGTAACAACTTTAGATTCCTTGAAGGATATAACCAATTCAGTTAGTTTTGTAAAAATCGATGTAGAAGGTGCTGAAGCCAGCGTATTAAGAGGAGGTAAAAATTTCTTTAAATATCATCGTCCGACTATATTATTAGCGACACATGGGAATAATTACGCGAATGAATGTGAGGAGATTCTGACTACATATGATTATTCGATGACATTAGTAAGTAAAGATTTATATGGATTAGAGTGTGATGAGTGGTTGGTCGAACCAAAGGAGAAATAAAAGTGGCAAGTAGAATATTAATTAATGGAAACACTTATCGATTATTTCAGATTTTGCATAATTTTTTATTAATTAGCACAAAAACTATGGGGGATAAATGCAACAACCTTTAATATCAGTTGTTTTGCCAGTTTATAATCGCAAAAAATACTTAGGTCAAGCAATTGATAGTGTTTTGCAGCAAACTTATCAAAATTGGGAATTAATTATTGCTGACGATAACTCTGATAAGGAAACACAAGATTTTTTAGAAAATTATACTTCCATTCCCCAAATTAATATTTACTATAGTTCAACTAATCTAGGTCTTTTTCCTAATTTAAATAAAGCTATCAAACGCTGTAAAGGGAAATATATTATTATTCTTTGTAGCGATGATATTTTCTTTCCTAATTGCTTTGAAATCAATCTTAATTTAATCAATAAATATGATGAAGCTCAACTAATTTTAGCTTCTATAAATGCAATTGATGCAGAAGGAAAGACTATTGATAGCGGACAAAATTTTTATTGCGATTACATATCCAAAGAAACTAAGTTACTACAAACAGAAGAAAGCTTACCATTACTACTTAAATACGGAAGTATTAACGGCACTATAACCGGAATGTTTTTCAAGAAAAGTCTCTATGAGCAAGTAGGTGATTTTAAAGAAGATTGGAAACATGCTGCTGATTGGGAATGGATTTATCGAGTGGCTGGTTGTAGTTCAATTCTATTTTCTAGAGTTAATGTAGTAGCAACTAGAATTCACCAAGAACAACTATCGGTAGTTAATGGGGAAAATCTTAGTGCTTCTTTGGAAGCAGCGGAAATGATAAAGATGTTAATAGCAGACCCACGTTTAATAACTTTAGAATCAGCACCACGTTGGGCATTACAAAATATGCAGATGCACCTATGGTACGCTTTTAAACTGGCATTTAAGGGATATTTATCAGAGTCATTAACTATTGCTAAAGCGGTAAATAAAGCTACAGGCTTTACTAATACTTTCTGGACGATGGTAAAATTATTACCTCATAGGTGGAAAGTATATCATCAAAAAACCTTCTTTTTACCACCAGATTAATTGGAGATTTTTTACTGTGTACAAACCACTCAATAGCAATTCGCTTTACACTAATCAAGGTAATTCCTCTGTTTTTCAGTTTATAGATGAGAGCGATCGCACTATTTTAGACATTGGTTGTGGCGCCGGAGATACAGGTAATCTTATCCTTTCAATTTATCCTCAGACTTATGTCATTGGCATTACTTGTTCTGAACATGAGTATAGAGAGGTTATGCAAAAATTAGATATATGCTTATGCATGGATATTGAGAGATATACAGTAGCTAATTTAGCTTATAAACAATTTGATATACTTATTTTTATCCATGTTTTAGAACATTTGGTAGACAATATTATTGTCATTTGTTATTTAGAATCTTCAGAAGAAATTTAATATGAAAATATCAGTTATTATCATCGCTTTAAATGAATCCGAATTTATTCAACCTTGTATCAAAGCAGTCTATCCTTTTGTAAATCGCATTAAGGTTCAAACTAACTACGATCGCTCATGGAAAAAAGAATTAGTAATTCCTGATAATACTGTAGAAAAAATATTAGAACTTCCTGATAATGAAGGAAAAATATCATTACATATCTCTCGGATGCCAGATGAAGCAATTGCAAGGAATTGGTTAATGCGTTCTGATGGGTATCTACTTAATCATAATCATAAATCAACAACATCTACTTGCGAAGAAATTACAGATTTTTGTGAAGACTCAGATTACTTCTGGGTAATTGATGGAGATGAAATATATGACCCACGTACAATACCAAAAATATTAGATTATGTTGATACAAAAAAGCCAAATATTTTAAAAATAAGAGGAATCAATTATTTTAAAAAGTGGAACTATCAAATTATTCCGTCAGATAATTTTTATCAACCTGGTTTTATTAAACCTAATGTACTATTTCGTGAAAATAGGAATCTTGTTTTGCCTTCATGGTCACAATTTATTCAAAGACTAGTAAAAAACAAATATTGGCAATCGAACTTATTAAGTAGTTCCTTAGATTCATTAATCGGTATCACTCATCTTCCAGAAGAAATTGCAGTATTTCATCATGCTTCTTATGTTGGCAACGATTGCAGGATAGAAAAAAAGATATTTTCTAGTGTCCATTATGAAGAAAAAATGAAAATTTGGTATGATAATATTTGGAAAAAATGGACATACCAATCAAAAAATTTACATCCTTTATATCCAGACGTGTTTAAAGAAGTTAAATATGTTTCTACCGACAAACTCCCTAGTTCTATTAAAAATGAAAAATGGCCAGAAGGATACTTAGATTTACAGCCTATTGGTTAGAGCAAATCTAGTTTTTGTCATTATAATTTATTTGAAAATAGTAAAAGCATAAATAAATATGAAAATCTCATTATCTAATCATCTTAAACCGAACCGAAAGCTACATTGGGTATCGTCTACTCAAGCTGATGATATTAGTATGTCCGCTTTAAATCAGTTACAATCTCAAATGCAATTTTACTACTCAAATAATTACACTTACTACGAAGATATTTCTTTCGGAAATACAAATTGGAATGACATTTCAAGTATAATCCATCAAGATGTACTTAAAGAATTATCAAAAGTTAATTCAGTTATTGAGGTAGGATGTGGTTCGGCAAGCAGTTTAACCAGTCCACAAATGATTGGAAAAGATTACACAGGCGTTGATTTTTCTGATTTTTTAATTAATTCAAATCGTCAACGTTTTTCAAATGCAAATTTTATACAGTTAACTAACCCACTAAGCTTACCATTAAAGGATAATATCTTTGACATGGTTTTCTCTATGTTTGTAATTGAACACTGTGTATTTCCTCATAAATTTTTATTAGAAAAAGTTAGAGTTATTAAAAAAGGTGGGAAATTCTGCTTGCTTTGTCCAAATTTTTTGGGTATAGGCAAAATGACTTCTCAGAGAAAAGGTTTTTCAGCAGGCACAGGTACAGAAAAGCTAAAGCAAGGAAGATTTTTTGACAGTTTGATATCTAGCTTCGATGCTAAGTTGAGAATACCTTTTGTGAGTAGATATTACAGAAATTTAGCCTCAGTAAGTCCTCAATTTTTTATTAATCTAAGACCGACTTGTTTTGTTGATACTTTCCAGCCTGATATCGATGCTATTTATTTAACATACGAGCCAGAAATGAAATCTTTTCTTTCTGACTATATAGATTGGCATCCTTTAGAAAAAGAATTAATTGAATATTGTAAGTTCAATAATCTCATTTATCTAAAAGGAACTAAAAAACGATCGATGATAAGTAAATAGTATATTCACTTCAGATAGTTACATCATAATTAAATAGAAATAAATGAAAGCTAGTGTTGAACGTCGGACGTTACAAAGTGTTTTAATTGGTGGACTATCGTTTATAATTACTTTTATTCAAACTATTATAATAGTACCAACTTTGCTAAAGTTTTGGGGTGCTGAACTTTACGGATTTTGGCTAAGTTTAGTAGCAGTGTATAGTTTGATGCAAACTGTTAATTGCGGTCACCAAAGCTACCTTGGCAATGAATTTTGTAAGTTTTATGCTACAGACATTACTAAATTAAGAAAAGTAATGATATCTGGTATTTGGGTCGATTCTTTAATATCTTTGATATGCTTTATCCTGTTATTAATAATAGTAACACTGGGTTTTTTAAATATCATACTAGGAATAAAAAACGATATAATAATCAAATATAATCTGGCTATATCGATTATTATTTTGACAGGTTTATGGCTACTAAATAGCTCAATCGTTGGAATTTTATCACGACTTTATGCACCTGCTGGACTAATCGTTAGAAGCTTATGGTGGGGAATAATTTCACGTATTAGTCAAACTTTCAGCTTAGTGTTTACAGCAGTATTAGGTGGTGATATTTTGACAGCTTGTATAATTACAAGTTTAGCAATAACAGTAGTAAGTATCTCGATGGTTTGGGATATTTACCGCCATTTTCGCCATTTATATCCATTTTGGACTGGAGGAGATTGGAAAACGGGTTGGTATAATCTTAGTAAATCCATCGTTGTTACTAGCACAAGTATTATACTTCAATTACAGAATAATGGACTAATTTTAAGAATTACCGCAGTCTTAGGATCTGCTGTGCTTCCTTTATTTATAACCATTAGAACAATTTCAAATACGCTTCTACAAGCTACTACTATTATTACTAACCCTTTGGTTCCAGAAATGACTCGTTATCATGTTCAAGGTGAACACAATAAACTAGTTGGAACTTTAGCTGCATCTTGGTGGATTAGTAGTATATTTATTAACCTTGGTCTAATAGTTTCTTTACCTTTTATAGAGCCTGTTTATTTAAAATGGACACAAGGAAAAATAGGTTTTGATTGGTCTTTATATTTATTACTAGCTTGGCAAACTTCTATAAAAAACTTTGGTAGTCCTCTAGTTAGCTATCTTGTTGGTATTAATCATCTTCGCTTGCAGAGTGAAATGGCTATTTTTCAGACAGTAATTGTTTTAGGAGGTGCAATTTTATTTATTTCCCGCTATGGATTGATCGCAGTGGGGATAGCAGTAGTTTTAGGAGAATTAGCTAGTTCTATATTCATACCAATTAGATTTGCAAATCAAGAGATTGAAAGGTTGGGAGGACAATTACCTATTTTTGATTTGTTATTATCTATACTAAGTGTGATCCTCGTAGGCTTTGTTTACCTTGGGGTTGGTATGGATTGGCTAAACTTAACAATTTGGGTTACTTCAGGTTGCTCGGCATTGTTGGTTATCTACGCTATTCAGTGGGTTAATTTACCTATGGAGGTGAAAATACGATTACAAAAGCTTTTAAAAAGATAACATTAACTCATTTATGACACGACTTTCTTGTTGCAAAAATTGCTACTCCGTAGAGTGGGTACTACCCACTCTACCCTCTTACTAATAGGAATTATATTAATGATTAAAGATCGTTTTGCTAAAAGTTTTCCAATAATAGATGGGCTATTATCTAAGCCAATATATATAATTTATTTTTTCTTATTTTTAGCATTTCTGGGTTGGATATATTCTCCTAACTTAGCTTTGAGTATATTTATTTTTGCATATGTCTTATTAACATATACCATAGAACGACGGCGTCTCAATGCTTTATTTTTGACACCTCTAACAGTTCTATCTATATATGGTTTTTTGGGACTTGGTCTTGGCAGTGTTTTGATGATTGCTGATGCTGAGGTAAAATTTGAACCACTACTTTTTTTAATGCAAGTTGTTTACTTACTTACCTTTCCATTCATGATGGTCATTTATCCAATTATTAATAGGCATTTTCCTAGCTTTTCACTTCCTGACCATTCAAACTCAGATTCACAGTCATTTTATAAACCTCTCAAAAATATAGCTTGGTGCTTTTTCATTTATGCATTCTTTGGTCTAATAGTGGGCGTAATTACTGGATCTGCTGACCGAGGAGATGCTGGTGACTTTATAGTAGAGAATAAAATTGGAATTTGGAGTATATTCATTATATTTAGTCGCCTCAACTATATTTCATTTATTTTAATTCCCTTTTTACTCCGCGATTCTAAGTCGGGAGTAAAATATATTATTTATTTTCTTCTCACTATATATTTTATACTTGCTTTTGCCACTGGTTCTCGTGGTTTAATACTCCATCCAATTGTACAAATGATGTCAGGATATTGGATGTTTGGAGGTTCCAGTAAAATTATCAAACGGTCTATTATTATCTTGATTGCGTCAGCACTTTTCCTCATTCCTTTTATGGATGCTTACCGTAATACAAGTGCTTTTAATAGTTCAGCATTAAGTAATCCATTAGAAAGATTGGGAGCTATTACTGACGCAAATGAATTATTTAATGACTCTAAACGAACTTCTAATCTTTTTATTACAGGTCTAGCTTTAGTTGGAGCGTCTGACTATATTATATATGAAAATACTCCCGCTACAGTTCCTTATGCTGGATGGGAAAATATTGACGCTGTTCTTTATATATGGATACCAAAAATATTATATCCCGAAAAACCTTTATTACTCGATGGTGATGATATAGCAGGAAGTTACACTGGAATTAAACATGAGAGATCCTCAGCGAATATCAGTTTTTACGCCGATATGTACCGACGCTTCGGATGGTTTGGCGTTTTTATTGGTTATATTATTTTTGCTATATTTTATAGTCGAGTCATAGCATTTATATTTCGTGTATATTATAAACAAGATGCTCTTTTTGGATTTCTACTAATTTTACTTTGTCTCAGTTTTCTACAAGTTGTACCACATAGTACGCTTTTAACTACATTCTGGATTTGGTTATGGGATATTCCTAAATATATATTAGCATTTATGGTACTTCACAAGCTTGCGACCTTCCATAATCAAGTTAAAATTTTACCAGCAAAAGCTTACATACTTAAATAATTTTAATAAAATTAAAACTTGAAATAAAATTGGGTAATACAGTAATATTCTAGGTGCTTAAAATGAGGATATTAGTTTTAATTCCAGATGCATTTGGTGGTCGTGGGGGTATCGCTAAATTTAATCGAGACTTCCTTAATGCTTTATCAACTTATTCTGACATTACAGAAATAGTTGCTATCCCTCGTCGCATTGTAGACTCTATAAGCTTATTACCTAATAAGTTAACCTATATAACTTCTGCTTCAAAGGGAAAGTTAAATTATACGGTTAAAGTGTTACAAACAGTTAACCATAATATTCAATTTGACTTAATAGTATGCGGTCATATAAACCTATTAATTTTTGCCTATTTGCTGCATATTTGGCTAAAAGCACCAATTTTTCTTGTAATACATGGAATTGATGCTTGGCAACCTTCTCCTAGTTGGTTAGCAAATAAATTAGTAAATAAAATAGATGGTATTATTTCAGTTAGTGAACTTACAAAGCAACGATTTTTGAACTGGGCAAAATTAGGCGGTATTAAAGAATTTATTTTACCCAATACAGTTAATCTTGAAAAATTTACACCAGGTGCAAAAAATCCTGAACTTGTCAAGCGTTATCAATTAGAGGATAAAACTGTCTTAATGACTTTAGGACGTTTGGATAAGAGCGAACGTTACAAAGGATTTGATGAGGTTCTGGAAATCTTACCGACTCTGATTGAAGAAATTCCCAATCTAGTTTACATGATTGTGGGTGAAGGAGACGATCGCCCCCGACTACAGACCAAGGCAAAATCTTTAGGGGTAGAGAAACAGGTTGTATTTACAGGATTTATACCAGAAGCTGAAAAAGTAGATTATTATCGGCTGGCAGATACCTATGTTATGCCCGGTACAGGAGAAGGGTTTGGTATCGTTTATTTAGAAGCAATGGCTTGCGGTATTCCGGCGATCGCAAGTAAGCTTGATGCAAGCCGTGAAGCACTACGGAATGGATTACTAGGTATTTTAGTCAATCCTAAAGATCCACTTGAGATTAAAGCGGGAATTTTGGAAGCATTAAAACGTCCCAAAGGAGTTGTCCCTGAAGGGTTGAATTATTTCTCTTACCTAAATTTTGAGCAGAAGTGTCATCAGATGATTGAGCAAATATTGAAAGTGACTAAAAATTAATTGGAGCTATTAACTTTTGGTTAACTACTATACAAAATAGAAGTATTAGCTTAAAGTTAACTGCTATACGAATAAAAATCATACCAACCGTGTAAAATTCGTATCGTAGTTTTGATAATATCTCTACTCTAAATAAATTAGGTCATTGGTATAAGCTTCTTCCAGAAATCCTATAAATTATTCTCCAATGTGTGGTATTTACGGTTACATTGGTAGCGAAAATCTAAATTCAGAAAAAGTCTTAGCAGCATTGCACCATCGAGGCCCCGATTCCCAAGGTACTTGGCAAGCAACTGTTGGTTCAAAACAAATTCACTTATTACATACTCGTTTAGCAATTCTTGACCTTTCTCCTGCCGGACATCAACCGATGGTAGATACTCGTGCAGGCAATGCGATCGCATTTAATGGAGAAATTTATAATTTCCTAGAATTGCGTCAAGAACTGAAAGCTTGCGGTGTAGAGTTTTCATCCCGCACCGATACAGAAGTTTTGCTACTTGGCTATCGTATTTGGGGCGAACAACTAATTGAACGTCTTGACGGCATGTTCGCGTTTTTGTTGTTTGACCAAATCAAACAACGTTTATTAATAGCACGCGACCATGTTGGAATCAAACCCCTCTACTATACGCAAACCCAAGGGGGTGGGATTGCGTTTGCATCGTCCGTTCGGTCACTAATCTCTTCTGGACTTGTAGCCACAGATTGGGACGAACAAAGTATATACGATTATTTAGTATATGGCTCCGTGCAAGAGCCTCGAACCATTCGACAAGCAATTAAGGCTTTTCCCCCAGCCCATTATGCCTTTATTGATTTGCAGCAAGACACAGTTGTACTACCCACTCCTCAACAGTACTGGAATCTAGCTGACTTCATTCGCGCACCACTGCAAGCAACAAGTAGTGAAACACGCCATGCTGAGGTTTTGCAACATACAGTAGAACAACAACTTATTGCAGATGTGCCAGTTGGTTTATTTCTCTCTGCGGGAATAGATAGCACGGCTTTAGCGACTATACTGGCTCCAGTAGTGCAAAGCAAACTTTCTACTTTTACTTTTGACCTTCAAGACTTAACTAAAGATGAGAGCCAACTGGCAGCTATCACTGCCCAGCAACTTAATTTAGAACACCATGTAGCTCATCTTCCCCAAGAAACTCTGACTCAGTGGTTATTCGCTAGCTTGGCTGCAATGGATCAGCCATCATCGGACGGTACAAATACTTATTTAGTTTCTAGAGCCTCTTTAGAACATGGCATGACTGTTGTTCTCAGTGGTTGTGGGGCAGATGAGTTGCATGGTGGGTATCCTCACTTCCGTTCGTTGACACAGTTGTATCAATTAGGACGACGGCTGGGCGGCATGAAATCTGCCCTTTTACCTTGGATACAGACAGCAAAAGGTTGGCGCAAACATTCTATTTATCAAGAAAGACTCAAACTATTGTTTCAGCAGGTAGATTCACCTTCTGGACTGGTGCAAGAAATTCGGCGCTATTTAACCCCCAATCAAATATCAGCCTTTTGGCCCGTAGCCCAATTTACAAACCCCCCAATACCTTGGGTGTGCGACACCGATGGCATCAATCTTGATATTGAAACTCAAATCTCTCTTAATGAAATTCAAGGTTATCTGCGAAACACGCTATTAAGAGACAGCGATTGGGCAACAATGGCAAATCAGCAAGAATTGCGCGTACCTTATTTAGGCAAACGCTATATGGAAACAGTAATTCAAATTCCTTGGAGTGATAAACGAACAACGAAAAAAAAGAAAAAGCCTCTTTTAGCAGGTCAAATTTCCCCGAATTTGCAGTCTATTATACAGCGCAAGAAAACAGGCTTCGACCTGGATCATGCCATATATTTAAGCGGACCTCTACGGGACTGTTTATACACAGCGTTTGCCCATCTCAATCAAGCTCATGGTTTTGAGCTTAATCCCGCTCAAGTAGAACGAGATTTAAAAATGGGCGACCCGACTAAACAGGCTCGTCGTTATTGGGCGATCGCTAGCCTTGGATTTTATCTTCAGCAACACAGCTAGGTAATAATGTCAAATAATTTAAAAATTCTGCACTATATACCTACTTATGCCCCAGCGTGGAAATTTGGCGGTCCGGTTCTTAGTGTCAGCCAACTTTGCGAAGGATTAAGTAATCTTGGTCATGAAGTAGAGGTGTTTACCTCAAATGCTGGTCTAAACCATCAACCTGAATTACCCCTCAACCAGGAAATCATCCGCAATGGTGTCAAAGTCACTTATTTTGCTCAAAAATCAGGCATGGGCATTTATTGTCCCGGCATGGAGCAAGCAGTAACAGCAAGGGCTAAAGAATTTGACATTATTCATATTACAGGTGTTTGGCAACGCACTAGTGGAGCGGCTTGTAAAGCTGCAAAAAATCATAGTATTCCCTATATTGTCTCGCCACGAGGCGCACTTAGTCCCTACTCTTGGCGGCAAAAAACAGTAAAAAAAGTGCCATATTATTTATGGACAGAAGCCTTCAATGTCAGAAATGCCGCTGCCATCCACTACACTGCCAAGCAAGAACTAGAGGAATGCCAATGGCTGCAACTACCAGGTCGGGATTTGCTCGTTCCCAACGGTTTAAACACCAATTTTTGGCAACCTGCAACCGTTGAAGCAAAAGCATGGCGCAAACTCCAAAATCTTAGCGAAAATGACTTTGTAATCTTGAATGTAGGACGTTTGCATCATAAAAAGGGTTTAGATTTATTACCAGAAGCTTTAGCTCCGTTACGAAATCAAAACTGGCAGATGATTTTCGTCGGTGGTAGTGATGATGATACTAAAGCAAAACTAAAGCAACAATTCCAAGCTGCCAAATTGTCAAAGCATGTTCGTTTTTTAGATGGATGCGAACCTAAAGAACTGCCAGCAATTTACTCTGCTGCTAATTTATTTGTTTTACCAAGTCGGCATGAAAACTTTGGAAATGTAGTTGTAGAAGCTTTAGCTTGTGAATGTCCTGTTTTAATCTCTGACAAAGTAGGACTGCATAATGAAGTGGCTGAGAGTGGAATGGGGTGGGGACGTTCGAGAGTCGCAGCAGATTGGACTACTAGTTTTCAAGAATTAATGCAATCTCCCAGCAAATTGCGAAAAGTAGCATCCGAATCAAGAGCATGGGTAAAATCGGTTTTTTCAATAGAAAAGACTTGTCTAGAAATGCTAGATAACTACATGAATATTGTTGGAGATTGCCGTGCTTAGTCACTTAAATCGCTTGATTGAAGAGTTCTGGCTTGTCAGTCAAATTCTGCCCTCAAATTTATTTATTCGTTGGATATCTGGAGGAAGCAAATGTTTGAAACTAATAGCTAAAACTAAAAGCTTAGGAGCTTTAGATCGAGTTTTTGGAGAATCATTTGATATTTTTTGGAATGGTAAAAAACTCCATTTTGACAGACTCGATTTTGGAGTTATACGTGAAATATACGGGCATCTTTGTTACGCCACTAAAGGGCAATTAAAAGAAGCTCATCATATTCTAGACTTAGGTGCTAATGGCGGTGCATTTACAGTTTTTGCTTTAGCCGAAGCACCTCATGCAGAAGTTTATGCTGTAGAAGCTCAATCAGAACTCGCCCAGATAGTTAAGCACAATGTTAAGCAGAATGGATACCTCGAACGTGCTGTAGTTGAATGTGCAGTAGTCGGTGGATTTTACGACGACTGGACAAAATCTCTACTTACATTAAATCCTCAAGTTAAAGAATTTGATATTCGCAAATATATATCCCGTGTTAGTACCTGTGACTTTTTAAAGTGTGATGTTGAGGGTGGAGAGTTTCCATTATTTCAAGGAGACTTGACTTGGACTCAGGCTGTAAAGTGTATGGTATTGGAATTTCATCCTACTCAAGGCAATGTGGATGAACTAGAGAAAATTCTAAAAGCTCAGGATTTTAAAGTGAAGCGAGTTGAACATTCATGCCTTGGCTACTTTTATTGTACAAGGGACTAAATACCATGACTTTATCCATTTGAGCGATTACCCTTACTAAAAACGAAGCAATCAACTTCAAACTTTATATTGACTCCCTTAAAGAACTTATTTTTCATGCTGAAAATATTAATATGCCTGTGATTTTATCTATCAGTGCGATTATCCTTACTAAAAATGAAGCAATCAACCTCAGACGCTGTATTGATTCCCTCCAGTGGTGTCAAGATATCGTAGTTTTAGACTCTGGCAGCACTGATGAAACCACACAACTTGCAGCTAGCTTAGGCGCAAGAGTGTTTACCCACATCCAACCTCGATTCATAATTTCCGAACAGCGCAACTGGGCATTAAAAAATTGTGAATTAAAATCTGAGTGGGTTTTGTTTGTCGATGCTGATGAAGCTATTCCAGCAGAACTTGCTACAGAAATTCAAAAGCTTTGCGCTAACAAAAATAATCCTTATAATGCTTTTGAACTTACTGCTCGCTACCTATTTTGGGGCAAATGGCTCAAACGCAGCCAAGGTTATCCCAATTGGCATTCACGTCTGCTTAAAAAAGGAGAAGTTACCTTCGCAGGTGGCGTGTGGGAATACTTTGCAACTGGTGCAAACGTTGGTAAGATTTCTAGTCCCTACAACCACTTTGCAAATTCTAAAGGATTTAGCGATTGGCTAGAACGGCACGACCGTTACTCTTCTTGGGATGCTCAAAACGTAGTTAAATTCCTGGAAACAGGTCAAGCCAGTAGTCTAGCAACAGACCGTAAACTCCAATTAAGGCTACTAGCTGCAAAATTTTGGGCATTACGTCCCATAGCTCGCTTTTTACAAATGTACATTCTTAGACTAGGCTTCCTCGAAGGGTGGCAAGCTCTGATTTTTTGCCTCCTCTATGCAATATATGAATTCATGACAGTCGTGAAAATCATTGAACTCAGACGTCTGAAATCAGGATTATCACTATAAGAATTCCAATTTAAGAATCTCTGTAAAAAAATGCAAAAAATTACCATCATTACTCAATATTTTTACCCCAGTCTCTCCGCCACTGCCCAACTAATGACAGACCTAGCAAAGGGATTAGCTCAACGTGGTTATATTGTAAACGTATGTACTGGCACACCAGAAAAAAATAGTAGTCCTGAGTTTTTAACTAAAATCAATATCAATCGTGCTATCTCTCCGATTGAATCTAGCAAAAGTATTTTCAGCAAAATCTGTAGTTCAATGTTTTTTATATTCAGAGCTTTTGTATATGTAATATTTGACCAACCACGAAATGTGCCGCTACTAATTGCCTCAAACCCTCCCTATATTGGCATTATAGGAATATGTTTCAAACTATTGAGAGGAGGAAAATATTATTTTTTATTACAAGATATCTTTCCTGAATCTGCTGCTATATCCGGCATTATGCAGCCAAACAGTACTTTGTTTAAATTCTTTAATAAACTGAGTTATTTAACTTATAAGTATGCGGAAAATACTATCGTTCTTAGTAGTTCGATGCAAATTTATTTAGAAAAAAAATATAATATTTTAAAAGAAAAACTTAAATTAATTGAAAACTGGGCTATTGAAGATATTCCACCTTGCAATAAACAAGAGAATAAATTTGCTAAACAGTATAATTTGACAGATAAATTCACAGTTTTATACTCAGGGAATCTTGGTAGACTACACGACATAGAAACCATTGCTGCTGCTGCGACATTATTAAAAGATACTTCTATTAAATTAATCTTTATTGGTGATGGAGCTAAAACTAAAGTATTAGAAAAAGTAATTCAAAATCATAAAATAGAAAATATCCTACTACTACCTTACCAACCAAGAGAATTACTTTCGCTTTCCTTAACAGCTTGCGATGCCACCCTCGTCAGCCTGATTCCCGGTGCTGAATCTATTATTGCTCCCTCTAAACTCTACGGCATGTTAGCATCAGGACGGGCAATTATTTCTATTTCTTCTCCAGATTCATACATTGACCAATTATTAACTAATAATGGTTGTGGTATTAACAGCCCTTCTAATCAGCCTCAACAACTAGCTAATTTAATACGTGAGTTAGCCCAAGAACCTCAAAAAGTTAAAGTAATGGGTGAAAGGGCACGGCAACTGTATGAACAAAAATATACTTTCAATCGAGCAATTAATGAGTATGAAAAACTCTTATTTTAATTTATTTAAAGTCAGAAAATTTGTCAGCAATACGGTATTCGTAAGTTTACTATGAGTTTCTACAAATGAAGAAATATCATGTTTTGTTAGGTATTGTAGGGTGCGTTAGACGGAAGTCGTAACGCACCATTTTTAAGCGTTTGGTGCGTTACGAAGCACGAAGGAGTGCACCCTACGTATCTGAAGTTGGGTTATATTTCCCATTTTCGTCGAGAGGCAACAGCCTAGTCTATACCTAAATCCCGCAATCTTTGTGCCAATTGTTCAGCCCTTTGATATTCTTGTTCAGCCCTTTGATATTCTTGTTCAGCCCTTTGATATTCTTGTTCAGCCCTTTGATATTCTTGTTCAGCCCTTTGATATTCTTGTTCAGCCCTTGTTTGAGCTAATTCCCGTTGCCTGTATTCTTCTTCTGCTCGTTCATGTGGAGTTAATAGCCAATAACCCGTCACATCGTACCAGCGCAACCACAATCCATCCACTCCTTGATAACTCCCCTGCCACAAACCCAGACCTAACTCAAACTCAGCAAGCCAAAATCGCTTATCACTCAAAATTAGCTGCTGATACCGCGCTCCTTTCAACTCAAAAATGCGTAATTCGTTCGTGTATCGGCTGAATACTACATAATAAGGAACGCGAAGGATACGCTCATAAACCTCCCATTTGGATGGAGGTTTAGTTACATCGCGTAAACTTTGCCCCAAATCTTCTTTTTCTGTACCGGGAGAAAGTAACTCTACCACCACAAATGGATTGACTCCTTCCTGCCAAATTACATAGGACAAACGCATTTCTCGCTGTTGATAAAGACGAGAAACTCCTAAAACGGCAAACCAATCTGGACGTTTGTACCATAAAGGGTTGCGTGAGTCGTAGTAAAGATTTAAATCGGAGCCAATAAAAATTTCCCCTACTGGATAACTTGGAGTTTGGAAAGTTTCTCGTAAGAGTTGGGGTTGTAAATCATGAAATTCGTCGGGCAAACCAGGTTCCTCTGGGTTTTCGCTCGGTAAATCGTACATTGTGGGCAGGACTTCCTGCGGCGGTCGAGGTGGATCTGTTTGGTACATAGCAGCCAAACCGAGAGCTTTCGTTTAGTTTACAATATTTCTTTTGCTATTGCATGTCTATTATGGAGGCACTCTTTGTGGTCTAATTAGATGAAAACTGCTGTAATCCCAGATTTCATCAGCTTGTGATAAATTTATAATTAATTCTCCTTGTTCAAAATCAATATTAATTAAATGCTAAAAAGTTATGAAGCGATTTATGATAATGGTCATGTGATCTGGCTAACAGAGCAGCCGGACGTTAGCCCAGCTCGCATTATTGTGACTGTCTTGGTAGAGAATGTTCGTAACGTAGCTCCGATAAAGCGTCGAATTCCTCCTGCTTCAATGGCTGGCAAAGTTAAAATTTTAGGTGATATTGTCAGTCCTATTGTGGATCAAGAGGACTGGCAGTGTCTGAAGTAATTGTTCTCGACACTCATATCTGGCTGTGGTTTATTAATGGTAACCTGGATAAATTTCCATCGCATTGGCTCTCTATAATAGAGGCTGCAAGTCAAGTAGGCGTTTCTCCAGTATCTTGTTATGAGGTTGCTTTGGCTCATAGTCGCGGTCGAATAGAGTTGCCATCTACAGCTCAAGAATGGTTTCAAGGAGCGCTAACAACTGTAGGTATCGAGATATTTCCTGTCACCGAATTAATTGCGACTCGTGCGGTTGACTTATCGCCTGTTCATAAAGATCCTTTTGATCGGCTGATTATTGCGACAGCACTGGTCTATGGAGCAAAGCTAGCGAGTATTGATAGTTTGTTCTCTCGATATTCAGAACTTGATGACTACTTAATTAACTAACTGAACATTAACAGGACGGGAGCAAAGGCCCTTCTTAAGGGGGGATTGGAGGATCTCCAAAGACTAGAACACTTAGTTTTTCGTATACAATATGCATCGCCTAATATCTATTTTTCTATAACCCTTGATGCCGACTTTTTCCTTAAATCTAATCTAATCTTGTTTGGCAGTATCGATCTCGGCAGTGAGAGGACTTTGCTTTGATTCAACTCCCAAGTCAAAGCAGTATCAATAATAGCATCTAAATCATCATACTTAGGTTGCCAACCAAAGACTCGACGGATTTTATCGGCACTTGCCACAACGCAGGCTGCATCGCCAGGACGACGCGAGGTTTCAATAACTGGAAAATCTACTCCAGAAATAGCTTTAACCCGTTCGACAACTTGTCGCACGCTATAGCCCATTCCATAGCCGCAATTAACTACCTGACTTTCTCCTCCTTTCTCTATATAGCGCAAAGCATCTAAATGTGCAGTTGCAAGGTCTTCGACGTGGATGTAGTCTCGGATTGCCGTTCCATCGGCTGTCGGAAAATCAGTACCAAAAATTTTCAATTCTGGCTTTCTCTTTAATGCTGCATCGCAGGCAACCTTGATTAAGTGAGTTGCATCGCTAGACACCTGCCCTAAAATACCTCTCGGTTCAGCCCCAGCAACATTAAAGTACCGTATGATTACGTAACGTAAATCGGAGGCTGCCCCGTAATCCTTAATTAACCATTCACTCATTAATTTGGAGCGTCCGTAAGGATTAATGGGATTTGTAGGGGTAGATTCTGTAACTGGATTTTCCTTGGGTTCACCGTAAACTGCTGCTGTGCTGGAAAAAATAATTTGGTTCACACCCGTGACTCGACAACACTGGAGCAAATTCAGAGTATTGCGGGTATTGTTAGTGTAGTAATCGAGGGGACGTGCAACCGATTCTGGCACAATTAAGCTGGCAGCAAAATGCATTACAGCAGTAAATTTATGGCAACAAAAAACTTGGTGGAGAATTTCTGTATCTGCTAAATCGGCGATAATTAGTTCGCCATACATTACAGCTTGGGGTGAACCTGTTGAACAGTTATCATACACCACTACGTCATAACCTGCTTCTCCCAACTGACGGACGACGTGGGAGCCAATGTAACCAGCTCCCCCTGTCACCAAGATTTTATTACTCATCTACCTTTACCCAACAAAACGACTCGGACTGTTTTAAATGCGATCGCAATATCCAAGAGCAATGAATAATTTTTGATGTAGTAGATGTCGTAAGCTAGCTTTTCATAAGCATCCTCAACAGAAGCACCGTAGGGATAAAGTACTTGTGCCCAACCAGTGATTCCTGGTTTCACTAAGTAACGCAGGTCGTAGTAAGGAATCTCTTGTTTTAACTTGGTATCAAACTCCGGTCGTTCTGGACGCGGACCGATTAAACTCATTTCACCTTTGAGGACATTCCAAATTTGCGGTAATTCATCAATCCGCATAGCTCGCAACCAGTACCCAATTCGAGTAATTCTGGGGTCGCGTTTCTGTGCCCACTGTACCCCGCGCTTCTCGGCATCTTGATACATCGAGCGAAATTTATGAACTTTAAAAGGTTTACCCTTTAATCCCGTTCTGACCTGACTGTAAAAAACTGGACCCGGACTATCTAACTTAATTAGTAGTGCAGCAAGTATCATCAATGGAGACAAAACCACAACCATAAACGCTGCTGCAATAATATCAACTACTCGCTTCAGCTTTGAGCTCACGCGACCGGGTATTAAGTCAAAACCACTACTAAAAGTAAACCAAGTATCATGTAGTAGTGATGATGGCAGTTTGTACCAAAAATTTTCATAAAAATCTGGCAGTTTATAAACGGGAGTTCCTTGCAGCCGCATTTCCATCAACTGCTGTAATTGGGTATCAGATAATTCGACTTTCTTTCCTACTAACACACCCGACCAAGGCTGACAAATCCAAGATTTCAAGTCTAAAATACTGCCAACCACATGTATATTATTTTGAGTGAATTGATTTTTGGTTTCTGATTCAGTTAGAACAATCAAACGTCCTAAAGGATTTGAATTGAGAAAATCTTGAGTAAATTTGGCAGTAATCTCGTCGCTACCAAGGATTAACCAGCGACTTTGCTGGACATGTTGGCGCATCCAAACCACTGCTATCATGCGTAACCCAACTACCATAGGTGTAAACATCAACAAACTTGGTAGTACAATAGTCCACCACAGCAGATGTTTCTGTCCAGATAAATAAATTAAGCTAAAACTTATAGCAGCAACTGCCATATTACATAGTAAAATCCGCGCAGGTGCCCGCAAACCAGCAATCTGAGTATCTGGCTTGTAGGTATCTGCCAAATAAAGTCCCATGAGAACTAACAACGTAAATCCATACAAAATAGGATTTAACCAATCAACTGGTTCACCTAGCAACCAAACAGCAAATGTTAAACAGATAACCAAACTGAGAATATCCGCACTCAATAGCCATGCGGGAATGTTGCGGAAACTCCATATTGATTTAATACTTACATCTTCAGAGGAAAATTGCGTAAACATTTGTAATGATTACTTAACTAAGTTGGATATTCGATTACTTTTAATCCGTCAAACTTGAAGGCAGCGACATCAAAAAAAAACTATTAGCATAAACTTATTAACAGAGTAGAAAATAACTCTGTATTACAGGTATACCAGATAACAAATTTGCAATCGTTATCATTGTAGATGCACTGCCAATAATATAATGTAATTTGAAAAATATATGTATAAAATTAAAATATTGAATACGCGAAAAACGATTAAGTACGTATATACGTATATTTAAATTTTTTCTGATTAAGGAATAAAATATAAAATCAGATTTTTCGATTTATGCGATGAATTATATAATTTCAAAAACATCTAGAACTTACGCAAAGCCCCCCAATTTATTGGAGAGCCACATGAAAGTGCGGGGGATACCCCCGAAGAAGCTGCGGTGGCGTGGGTTAGGGGGATCGAATATCTTTGTCACCCCTATTTTCTCGTTGACTGTACGTAAGTCCTAACATCATCTCGGTCTTGCAGAGTTGATTAGAGTTATTGATAACTTATAAGTTAATGTAATAGGTATAATTACATGTCTAAAAATGCCAAATCTTTTAATTTTAAGTAAAAAATAATGAGATGTATATATGCATACAAGCATTTTGCGATTATTTCTGATAAATAGAGTAAGACATAGTATTATCTGCGATCGCTCATAAATAAAACGGTATTAGGGTGGTAAGCCATATCAAGAGTATGAAAACAAATATTGTTAAATAGCCAGAGTGCTTATTTATGGATGCAAATTATCAATTACGTCGTCGGATAGGTGTCTTTAGTTTTACTATTACGGACAAACTAGATGCTCGTTCAAGATGGATATTTTGGTCATTCCCTAAAGGATTAAAAACTCGTGTCAGCCAGTACTATGATTTGCGATTGTTGTGAACCCTAATATGCAAGAGAATTACAAAGACCAAGATTCGATTGATTTCCAACAATACTGGCTGATTCTAAAAAGGCGTTGGCTTCCATCAGCATTTGTTGTCAGTACTATTGTTGGACTAACAGCCTTTATAACCTTCCAGCAAAAACCGATTTATGAAACAGAAGGTAAGCTACTTTTTAATAAAAGTAATAAAGTCTCAGCATTAACGGGTTTGAATCCGGGAGTTGGAGACCTTACCGGTTTAACTCAACTGAGTAACCCCCTAGAAACAGAATCTGAGATTATTCGCTCGTACCCCATTCTTGAAAAAACCATTACTAAGTTAAATCTCAAGGATAAGCGGGGAAAACCTCTAAAAGTCGATGCTTTAAGAGCCTCATTGAAGGTTAAGAGTGTTAAGGGTACTGATATTTTAGTGCTTACCTACCGCAGTACCAATCCTCGAGAAGCGGTAAATATCGTAAATTCCCTGATGCAGGATTATTTAGAAAGCAGTATTAACAATAGTACAGCAGAGACGAGGGCCGCACGGGAATTCCTTAGCAAGCAGTTACCAGAAGTTGAAGCAAAGGTGGCAAAAGCGGAAGCTGATGTGCGTCGCTTTAAAGATCAAAACAATGTAGTTTCGCTAGAGGAAGAGGCAAAAGTCGGGGTAGAAAGTATGAAAGCTTTAGCAGACCAAATTACCCAAGGACAAGCTGCCAT
This sequence comes from uncultured Calothrix sp., assembly GCA_964242965.1. Lineage (GTDB taxonomy): Bacteria > Cyanobacteriota > Cyanobacteriia > Cyanobacteriales > Nostocaceae > JANNFJ01. The sequence continues at coordinate 29,991 of CAXTCQ010000024.1, forward strand.
TGTAGATGTTAGTACTCGGTCGTCTGCTTTGCAAAAGCAATTGGCATTAACTACAGAGCAAGCTGTAGAACTCAGTAGTCTAAGTCAATCCTCTGGCGTGCAGCAGGTACTTGTAGAATATCAAAAAGCGCAACTTGAGTTAGCTGTGGCTAAGACTCGTTTAACTCCCGATCATCCGACCATAATTAATTTGACTGAGAAAGAACAGGCTTTGAGAAATCAACTTGGGAACCGAGTTACCCAGCTTGTCGATTCTTCTGAGTCGATACCAGACGAGGATTTGCAAATAGGAGAATTAAAACAGAGTTTAACGATTGATTTAGTCAAAGCGGAAGTAGAACGCTTGGCATTAGCGAACCGAATCGAAGATTTAAGAAAATCATTTTTACTCTACCAATCGCGGTTGAAAGTTATACCTAGACTCGAACAAAACCAAAGAGCGTTAGAGCGACGCTTGCAAGTAGCACAGCTTACCTATCAACAAATCTTTAAGCAACTGCAAGAAGTTCAGGTACTAGAAAAACAGACTCTTGGTAATACGCGAGTAATTTCTGATGCTTTAGTTCCCGAACGACCAATATCTCCTAAAATTGCTTTAAACCTCCTATTAGGTGGATTCATGGGAATTTTACTTGGTGTAGGAACGGCTCTCATATTAGAAGCAATGGATAAATCCCTTAAGACTGTGCAAGAAGCTAAGAGACTTGTGGGCTATACCTTGCTTGGTACAATTCCGCTAATAAATAAAAAAGCTAATAGTAAAGAAAGCCAAGATTTACCTGTACTCAACGACCCCTATTCAGCAGTAACTACAGCCTTTGAAATGCTCCAGACTAACTTAGGTTTTACTATAGTCGATAAAACTGTAAAAGTTATTGTGGTAAGTAGTTCAATACCAGGTGAGGGTAAGTCATTTGTTTCAGCTAACTTAGCGGTAGCTTTAGCACAAATAGGACGTAGAGTGTTACTAGTAGATGCAGATATGCGTCGTCCCCGTCAGCATGAAATTTGGGAACTATCCAACTTAATGGGATTGAGCAACGTTATAGTTGGTCAAGCTAGCTTGGAGAGTTGTGTCACAGAAACACTGGTGACCTTGGATGTACTTACTTCTGGGACAATCCCTCCTAACCCACTAGTATTGTTGGAATCGCAGCAAGTAGATTTATTGATTGCTGAGGCTAGAGATGAGTATGACTTTATAATTATCGATGCCCCACCTTTAACAGCCGTTTCTGATGGGTTAGTTTTGGGTAAAAAGGCAGATGGAATGTTACTAGTTGTACGTCCTAAAGTTGCAAATACTGATTCAGTGAGTACTGCAAAAACCTTGTTAGAGCAGTCGGGACAACGAGTTATGGGTATGGTGGTGAATGGTGTCACTAGTAAAACCAGTTACGGTAGCTATTACGCTAATGAGTATTACGGTAGGAAAACAAATCATAAATTTGACAATAATGGAAAAGTGCCACAATTAGAAATAGGGAGTAGGGAATAGGGAATAGGGAGTAGGCAATACGGAAGACGGAAGATGGAAGACGGAAGATGGAAGACGGAATACGGAAGACGCAATAGGGGAAAAAATTGCAAGTTTTGTCTCCCTACCTTCCTACCGCCCTACTCCCTACATTTTCCAAAATCGACTAAGCAATAATACGGTAGCTTCACGTTAACTTCTTAAAAATTTAAAGCAGAATTTGTAATTACTTTATAGTCGTAGATTGTATTTTATCGATATTGACGCGAAAATCAGAATCTGATTCATATTTTCACAATTCCGGAATACTTATAAGTACAACCGTATATCGAAAAACAACTGTTAAGCAATTCAGTTCAATAACCCCATACAACAAAGAGTTATACATGATTCGGCAAACTGCTTTTGGCATCGCTTTCAGTGCGCTTGTCCTTACCAGTGGGTTGACAACAAATCCCGTACCAGGTCAAATTTCGACAACAAAGACAATTTATGGTGAGTCCGCGCCAAGTTCATCCAAGCGCATTGCATCACTTAAGACTTTCAATACTAGCGATTTAGAAAAATCTGTTTTCCTTGCAATTAATCGATATCGAGTTTCTAAAGGTTTGTCTACACTGACTCTCGACTCTAAAATCTCAAAGCAGGCAAGGATTCACAGTCAAAATATGGCAAATGGTAAAACCCCCTTTAGCCACAATGGTTTTGAAAAGCGTGTCAAATCGATACCTATTCGTTTCCAAAGTGCAGCCGAAAATCTTGCCTTTAACCAGGGGTATCCCGACCCGGCGGCTGAAGCAGTTAGAGGTTGGATTAAAAGTCCCGGACATCTGACTAACCTTAAAGGTCGTTACAATCTGACTGGGATTGGAGTTGCTGAAAATAGCGAAGGTGAAGTATACCTAACCCAAATTTTTATTCGCAAGCGATAAGTTGGGTTTTTAAAGTTACCTAGCGCTCTCTTTTGTTTTCGCTTCTACAAAAATTAGAACCCTTGATTATTATATGGTCTGTGTCATAAGTTTTGATAAGTTCAAACAATCCGGGTAACTTTTACGACCGGATTATAATCCGATCGATCGGGTTAGTAGGTAACTTGAATTTAGATTTTTCTTGCACAATAATGTATTGTCTAGTGGTCTGTGTCATTAATTTTGATGGATTATAGTTGTAGGTTGGGTGTAGCGTCAGGGCGTTACCCAACTATTAAATGTTGGGTTCCACTACCCTTCGGGAACGCGAAGCGCGTTGGCGTAGCCTGCGCTTTGCGCTTACGTTCCACCCAACCTACAATTAACCAACCCCTCAGAACTAATGACATGGAGTACTAGAGACACTACATTTATTTTATAAGGATTTATGACATTACCCGATTTTCAAGTTTGCGATCGCGACCTCGATGATGCTACCTTATCGACCTATCTCGAAAGCGATGCCATTGCAGTTGATACCGAAACAATGGGACTAATCCCCCAACGCGATCGCTTGTGTTTAGTACAATTATGTGATGTATCAGGGAATATCACCGCAGTTCGGATTATGCGCGGACAAACTGAAGCACCTAATCTGCATAGACTTTTTGAAGCTACCAACATTGTTAAAGTCTTTCATTTTGCTCGTTTTGACGTAGCAACGTTACGCCATTACCTTGGCATCAACGTCGAACCAATATTTTGTACTAAAATTGCCAGCAAACTAGCACGAACTTATACTAACCGTCACGGACTTAAAGAATTAATTCAAGAACTCGAACAAGTGGAACTTGATAAAAGTGCCCAAAGTTCAGATTGGGGTAACGCTGTAAATTTAACCGAAGCGCAATTAAAATATGCTGGTAATGATGTGCGATATCTACTTAGTGCTAGACAAAAACTTATCGATATGCTCAAACGTGAAGAACGTTACGATTTGGCAGAAAAGTGCTTTCAATGTTTGTTAACAATTGTATCGTTAGATTTAATGCAATTCAAAGATATATTTGAACATTAAAGTAAGGAGTAAGGAGTGAGGAGTTAAGAGTGAGGAGTTTAACTCACAACTTTCAACTCCCAACTTTCAACTCCCAACTCCCAATTTTCAACTCCTAACTTTCAACTCCTAACTCCTAACTTTCAACCTAAACATCTTTTTGCTGGGTTTCTACATGATTTTTCATGCGTGCAACCACGTTGTAATCGTCCTCACCAGCGGGAGTCATTGATTCGGTAATACCTTCGGTTGGTCCACCAATTGCTTTCCATGCTGGCAAACCACCTGTTAATTCAGATACATGCTCAAACCCTGCACTTCTAAGCAAATTTGCAGCTTGGGTTGTTTCTTCGTCACTAGCACCATGAATGTAAATATCGCGGCTTTTAGCAATCGATCCACTTGCCAATTCGACCAACTTATCCATAGCCATCGGCATTGCGCCCATGATATGACCTTGATTGTACGTCATGCGATCGCGTACATCCAAAATTGTAAATGCAGGCTCGCCCCACTCCAAACGCGACTTGAGCGTATGAACATCAGAACGCGGTTCTACAGGTGGTTCCTGGGGAATGATACCATCGACAAGTTTATTATCCATTTAATATGCCTCGCGGAAGGATTAAAGCTTAGGCAAAAGTTTTAAGCGCGTATGTTAATTTAACTTAAATCTGGCAATGCTAAAAATTATTTATCCTACTTATCTTCCTTAGCCGCTAGCTAAAGGGCGAAAAGTAGCAACTATATTAATCGCCAGATACTTTTGCCAAAATTGATTTACTATTAGATATTTACCCACATAAAAAGGATAAATTGCTCTTTCTAAAGAATGAAGCCTCAAAAATTATGTCTAAAGTTAGATATCGATATATATAGCTCCGCGAATTTGCACTTATTTGTGGGGGATTTTACTTCCTCTCAATTTGTTTATAACTGCATTTATTAAGCAAGGTAGTTTTTCAAAACTACCTTAAAACCGGAACTCCGATTAACTGAAAGAAAAATTAAGCAAGAACAAAATCGACATCGCTAGTACCATTTGCTTCAGCTTGACCCGATGTTAATAATTGTCCATTCACATCAACGGCAAAGGGAGTGCCTGCTAAATTAAGATTGTAATCAGTTTTATCACCTGTATAGCCAACGCTGGCAATCATTTTTCTACCACCATCGGTATATTGAAAAGCCATCATTTGATTTTTTTGTTGCTTATTATCATAAGCCCAAATTACCATGTACTGTTGACCTTGATAGTCAAAAATTTTCGGTGGTCGATTGGGAGTGTAACGACCAGCATCACCAAAACTTGCATCCAAAAATCCTTGTACCGAATCGGGTTCTACAGCCGCGTAAGCAACTTCTTCGGGTGATGTTGCGATCGCATCACCAACACTTTCATCTACAACTTCTTCTTTTCCACGATTTTGGAAGTAATCTACTGCTGCTTTAGTTCCAATAGCTCCAACTGTAGCGACTCCTGCGCCAACCAACAAATTACGAAGCATGTTACTCATTGCTGCTCTTGATGGGTAAAAAGTATCGCCATCAATATTATCATTATCAGAACTTATTTCTAAATTAATTTAGAATTTTGATACTTACTTTAAACCTCATTTTATTGGCTTCGATGGAATTGAGCGATCGCACGGACAATTTGCCCAAATTCTTAATAAGTAAAACTGCGGTTAATCAGTGATATTTACATAACAATTACTAGAAAACTATCAAGTTATTAATTATTTTCAATGAATGATAATAATTGTGTTTGCTGGTTCTATGTAGATAAAAAATATCAGTATACTGAAAGTGGAGAAGTAGCGACTTCTCCCATCTGTCTTTGAAGCGATAAAAAATGTGCTAATTCAATCGCTGCCTTCATACTTGTAGCATCAGCGATTCCTTTACCTGCAATATCAAATGCAGTACCGTGGTCGGGAGAAGTACGAACAAAAGGTAAACCAATCGAAGTATTTACAGCACGGTCAAAAGCCATTAGTTTAACGGGAATCAAACCTTGGTCGTGATAAAGTGCTAAATAAGCATCAGCAGGATTTGAAGAAGCCAAACCGTACCAAGCTAAACCCGGATTAACCCACATCGTATCGGGGGGAATCGGACCATCTAATTTAAAATTGGGGCGGTTTTTCTGTTCGTTTTCCAACCAGGGAATCAACCAATCTTGTTCTTCGGTTCCTAATTGCCCTTGTTCGCCACTGTGAGGATTTAGTCCTGCGATCGCAATCCTACCACTTTTAATTCCAAAGTCGTTTTCTAAACATTCCATCAGTAAATCGAGTTTCTGCGTCATCAACAGCGGTGTTAATACCTGCGATACTTGACACAAAGGAATATGTGTAGTAACAAGTAACGTGCGAAGTATCCAACCAGTATGGGGAGAGCTTGCCACAAACAACATTCCCACACGTTCTTGACCGGACTTTTCTGCTAGCAATTCGGTTTGTCCAGGATAATTATAACCCGCAGCTTTCCATGCCGATTTGGCAATAGGAGCTGTGACGATAGCATCAAAATGACCAGCTAAAGTTTGTGCGATCGCGCATTCCATAAAAGCGAAACTTGCCGCACCACTCGCTGCATTCCCTTTACCTAGAGTAATTTCAGCTTGTGTGGATGCATTGAGTTCCACATCTAAAATTGATAAAGCTTCAGGTTCTACTAAAGCATTTGTACTTGTAACAGACTTTAATTGCGTATAAGCATTTAAAAGTAAACTCCGACTACCCACTACCGTCACAGCAAATTCTCGCAGTTGCGAATCTGCTAGCGCTTTTAAAATTACCTCGATACCAATTCCTGCAGGGTCTCCCATTGTTACTGCCAAACGGGGACGTAGTGGTACTTTTAAAGTCTGATTCATGGAATTAACTTATAAATTAGCGATAATGAGTCAATTTAAATTATAGATAAACTCTCAAACTCGAATTACAAAGAAGCCAAAATGCCCAATTTCGCCAGCCAATCCTCATCGTGTCGCAAAGTTAAAACATGATAATTAGTGTTGTACTTGAGATTATCTCGCTCAATTTTGTCTGATAAGCGTTTGTCGGGACTATCATGCACCGAACCATCACAGAAAATAGCGATTTCGGGAGAATCATAAATAAAATCCGGTTTACAGTTAGCTTCAGCGATAAATACTTGTGTTGCATCGGGTAATTTATACCCGCGTTGATAAATTTCTGCTAACACAACCCGCTCAAATTCTGAATTTGGATCGGTTTGTTCGCGCAATTTTTGATACTGTTCATCGCGGGATGCTTCCCCAGCTTGATAAACTACGCAACTTTTTTGCAGTTCCTCTAACCAGGGTAAAATCAGATGACGATTGATGAGCGGATGGTCGAATTGATTGCGATAGGATAACAAACATTCATAACAGGCTTGGATGCATGTATCTTTGGGATGATTAAAATGGCAGATATCTAAAGCAGCATTGGCAATCTTCGCAAATGCATGACTGTTTTCTAGGATTTGCGATAAAACTCCCGCACCACCTTCGGCTGCTTCCCAAAAGAGTAGATATTTTCCTCCACCTAAGCGATCGCGCAACCCAATAATTCCAAGGATAATGTTGGATTATTACGCTTAGAACTAAGCATATAATGATTTTCCGACTACGCCTACATCCGCCTTGGGTTGCAAACCCAAGGCTCATAGCGTAAGTCCTCTAAAAGAGGACTGAAGATTAAGTTCGTATTTTTTAGTATTTATTATAAGGCTACTTATGGTTTATGCGTAGGGGCACGATACATCGTGCCCCGACAATATCTATCTGACGCGCGAAAAATTTTTGTATAAACGTTCTGGAAACGGCGTTTCGTTTCCCAGCCACAGTTTCACATCAGCCCGTCGTCGTTGAATAAAGTGTTGCGCTAGGGTTTTACGCTGTTCCTCGTTCAGAAAATCTAGCGATAATTGCCCAAACTCCGGTTTCAATAACCCCAACAGCGATAAAAACGTCTCTTCGATACCACTATGGGGAGTTGCGGTGAGTAAAAGGAGATTGCGATCGCATGATTGCTGCTACTTCCTGAATTAATTGATGCCACTGTTGCTGCGACGTACTCTCTGCATTGACAACAGCTGTTGAAAAATGCCCGTGATTTCGTCCTCCGAACCAGACAACGAACGCAATCGCACCACATCTAGATTTTCAGATGGAAGAACTACCCACTGCCGATTGCGACAGCGCACGATGGAACCGGATTGTATATCAAGGGTATCGCTCATACTGCATAAAAAAGCAGCCCAAAGCCGCAAAAAAACAAGTCTGTCATGAGAACGCACTACCCCCTACCCCCTCTGATAAACTTAAATTAACGGTCTTAATTTTGCAAAGGAGTATTTTTCTAATGAGTAGCGAGCTTTTAAATGCAGCACTGTTTCCCTTCGGCTTAATCTTCGTAGGCTGGGCTTTGGGCACATTATTGCTAAAAATTCAAGGAGCGGAAGAATAATATTCTCGGTATAAATACCTAATGAGATGAGAAGCTACACTGGCAGCTTCTCATCTTTAGTATCCATCAAGTTAAAAAATTGCCATATCAAGGTTGATACTGTTAGATTCTGATAAGATTCTATTAATAAAACTTTAATTTTTGTAACGAACCCTCATGACATTATTAATCGTGGGTGCCACTGGCACCTTGGGAAGACAAGTGGCTCGTCGTGCTATCGATGAGGGGTACAAAGTGCGTTGTCTGGTGAGAAGTGCCAGAAAAGCCGCTTTCTTAAAAGAATGGGGTGCAGAACTTGTTGGTGGAGATTTGTGTTATCCCCAAACATTAGAACGGGCACTTGAAGGTGTAACCGCAGTCATAGACGCAGCTACAGCGCGTCCGACCGATTCACTCAGCATCAAACAGGTAGATTGGGATAGCAAAGTCGCGTTAATCCAAGCGGCAAAAGCAGCCAATGTTGAACGTTATATATTCTTTTCGATTTTAAATGCCGACCAATACCCAGAAGTACCGTTGATGGAAATCAAACGATGTACGGAGCTATTTTTAGCAGAATCAGGTATAAATTATACGATATTGCGTCTTGGCGGTTTCATGCAAGGTTTAATCGGTCAATATGCAATTCCAATTTTAGAAGGGCAACCTGTTTGGGTTACAGGGGATTCATCGCCCATCGCTTACATGGATACTTTAGATATTGCTAAATTTGCGATTCGTGCTTTACAAGTCAAGGAAGCCGAAAAACAAACATTTCCCGTAGTGGGAACCCGCGCTTGGAGTGCAGAAGAAATAATCGCCGTCTGCGAACGTTTGTCGGAGAAAACTGCTCGTATCACCCGGATGCCAATCAATTTACTCCGCTTCGTGCGCCGCAGTTTGCGATTTTTTCAGTGGGGATGGAATGTTTCCGACCGACTTGCGTTTACAGAAGTATTGGCAAGTGGTAAACCTCTAAACGCTTCAATGGACGAAACTTATCAAGTGTTAGGGTTCGATCCAAGCCAAACCACAACGCTAGAGACTTACTTACAAGAGTACTTCAGCCGAATTACGAAAAAACTTAAAGAACTCGACTACGAAAAAAATAAATCCAAAAATAAAAAGCAACAGACGAAGCGATCGCCTTTTAAAAAAGCTAATACTCAGTAGTCAGTGGTCAGTGGTTAGTAATTAAGTAAGGAAAAACACAGAACGAAGGACAACGTACAACTGACAAAGGACTACGTACAACTAACAACGAACAAATAACAAATAACAAATGGACTAGTTGCTTAAAAATGTGTAAGGATTAACAATACAGAGCATCGCCAAATTGGATATTTAAGTGTGCCGAAAGCAGGCATTATCTACAATGACGTTAAACCGATAGCGAGTCGTGTCGCTATCGAGATTAAAGACAAGCTGACCGCTGGCGGTTGGGAAGTAGTTCTCGCAACTGGTGTCGGCGGTATATTGGGCTATTCAAGTCCCGATAGCCCTGTTTGTCATACTCCGATTGAAGGTCTTACACCCCCTGGTTTTGACCCAGATATGAAGTTTGCATTAGTGTTAGGAGGAGATGGTACTGTACTAGCAGCATCGCGCCAAGTGGCTCCTTGCGGGATACCGCTGCTGGGAATCAATACCGGACACATGGGGTTTTTGACGGAAACCTATCTTAACAAACTACCCCAAGCCTTGGAAAATCTGCTTGCTGGGAATTACGAGATTGAAGAACGGTCAATGATAGCTGTTCGGGTCTTTCAGCAAGAAAATATCAAGTGGGAAGCACTTTGCCTCAATGAAATGGTACTGCATCGAGAGCCATTGACTTCGATGTGTCACTTTGAAATTGTCATAGGTCGTCATGCACCAGTTGACATTGCTGCCGATGGTGTGATTATTTCGACACCAACAGGCTCGACAGCTTATTCATTAAGTGCCGGCGGTCCTGTGATTGCACCGGGTGTCCCAGTGTTTCAATTAGTACCAATTTGTCCGCATTCACTTGCGTCGAGGGCTTTGGTATTTCCCAATAGCGAACCAGTTCACATTTATCCAGTCAATACCCCACGTTTGGTGATGGTGGTAGATGGAAATGGGGGGTGCTATGTTTTACCTGAAGACCGGGTATACGTCGAGCGATCGCACTACAGTGTTAAGTTTATCCGCTTACAACCACCTGAGTTTTTCCGCATTTTGCGCGAAAAATTGGGTTGGGGTTTACCCCATATCGCTAAACCAACAAGTGTAGAACTACCTTAGTTTGTAGCTTTATAGTATCTCTGTAGTATCTCTGTAGGTTGGGTGTAGCGTAGCGTAACCCAACATATTTATTGGATTACACCTCGTTCTACCGAAAACTCAACATAATTGTTGGGTTACACTTCGTTCCACCCAACCTACCCTAACTACCATAACTACCAACAATTAATTATCCGATATCGTCAGCGGTGTTTCCAGTACTGGAGGAGTTGGCTGTTCGCTATTTTCAACTTCGGGTAACTCGGTTGCTTGGAGTGTAGGGGTAGGTGTTAGAAATTCGGTTGATTCGGTTGATTCGGTTGATTCGGTTGTGGGTATCGGTTCTTGAATCGGTACGGGGGTAGAAAGTGGTTCTGTTATTTGCGGTGGAAAAAGTTTTGGTTTGGGAAGTTCTAAAGGTTTTTCTTTTTGATATTGCGGTGCGGGTACAATTTCATCAACAGGTTGCTGCGTAATTGCAACTCCTTTCATTAATAATTGCTTAATAGTTCTACCATCGCTATCGGTAACGCTTAAACTAGCGCGATGTTCGCCGCTATCAACGGGTGCAAACAGAATAGATATATTGCAGCTTTGTGATGGTGATATGGCATCACAACTATTCGAGTTAATCTCAAAATCACCCTGCGCTTCTACTGGTTTAATATCACCAACTTGTAGCGAGGTCAAACTATTGTTAGTAATTGTAATAGTTTGCTTTCGGCTTTTTGTATTCACTGATTGTTTGCCAAAATTCAGATTTTGACGGCTCAGACTAACCGACGCTATATTGTTAAGTTTTGTTATTTGTTTTGGGATGCTAGCAGGATTCAATTTTGGAGGTGTTTTCAGTTGCGTCCAAACATACCAAGCCAAGCAACCAGCTAACCCAGAGCATAATAATGGAATTAATACCACTGCATAAAGTTGTAATCTAGGGTTGGTTGATTTATATTGCAGTGCAACTTGTGGCAAGTCAGTTTCGGGTTTCAATGGTACTGCGGTGAGTAAATTGAAGTTTTGACGTGTGATTTTGGCGGCATTTTCATCCCCTAATGACTCCCGAATTTGTAAAGCGCGACCTAAATAACTGCGTGCTTTTCCTATTTGTTCCAAGCATAATGCTCGACTTCCCAACTGATGCAGCATCCACGATAAAGCAGATTTATCGTCAAGTGATAAAGCAGCTTGCAATCCAGCTTGCAAAACCTGTTCCCATAAACCCCATTGTTTACCCAAAAAGAGCGAACTTTCAACAGCTTTTACCAAACGTAAAACATTTTGCCAGCGTTCAGCGGTGACAGAAATTAGTAAAATTTCCATAATTGCATCGTCGCAACATAACAAGCTAGGTAAGCCGCGATACTGTTCTGACCAACTTACGAAGTATTCAAAAGCGCTGTTAATGAAAACAGTTAAATCCCATTCTTGCCGTAATATTGCTGTTAAAGTCCCATTAATCCGATAACGGTCGCCTTCAACTTCAACTAAATTCCATTCGACTAAGTTTTTTATTATCGTTATATCAGTAATTTCGCTGATAGATTGAATCTGTTCTATTACCAAAGCCGCTCCACCAACAGCAGCTAACACCGCCAAAATCGTTTGCTGGGACTGAGGTAACGTTGCTAAAACTTGTTGAATCAGCACTTGGTTAGTAGCGGGAGGTTGCAGTTTTAGCACTAACTCAGCTAGAGTATGCACTCCTTTTTTAATACTAATTACTGCTAACTGCAACAACCAAGGATGTCCATCCAACCGAGTGATTAAGGCTTCTACTGTTTGATATTCCTCTGGCGTAACCGATAGATGTAATTGCGCCATCAATACTAGTGTATCCCGCAATGCAAACCTTGAAAGTTGAGCGGTGTATCCAGCGGTTTCAAGGCCAGGTTGTGGCGAAGTCAATGCCAAGACGCTTTTAGATACAACACTTTGCAGTTCTTTGATATCGTTTGGCGTGAAATTATGATTGTCTAAAAATATTAAAACTTGCTTACTCTCTAAAGCTTGGCAAATTTCGTCATGTGTAGGTTTATACCTTATATCAGTTTCAAAAAAAATATCAAATAGCGATTGTAATAAATCGTCTACAGGTTGATGAAAACCACTAAAGCAGACTGCACCATCGCGAAATGCGGTAGAAGGTTGAATAAAATATGTGAGATGACGGAGTAAAACCGACTTACCCAAACCGGGAGGACCGTAAAACTCGATCGACCGCTTCGATTCTAGTGATGCGATCGCGCTTTTTATTTCCGTCAATCGTCCAATTAAATTTGGGAAAGGACGCGATAATATCAAAACGGGTTGCAAACGAGGTTTTAGCTGATGCGGTTCCTCGCAAGTAAGACTTATCGCAATACCACAAGCCGTATCCATGCGCGTTAAAAGCTTACCAATTCTTAATTGACTGCCTGTTTCTGCTGCTTCGAGTGCAAAACTGGAATTTTGCCCTGAATCATATTGATTTGTTTGCACTGGTACATTCGGTGAAACTCTATTTTCTAATACAGTCAACTTCACCGAATTCAGCGGAATTTCTTGTTGCCAAGCTGGAATTTGTCCCCATTGTGCGGCATAAATCTTCGCACTTCTGAGCGACTCAACGCCCCATCGTAACATTTGTTTGCGAATAAACTTAACTATAGCCTGCCGTTCTGGAACCTGTGCCGAGACCAAAGCAACATACAAACAACTATCTTTTAGCTTAACTTTTGCCTTAATACCTTGAGGTTTAAGTAGTTGATTTATCAAAGCTTCAATCGCATTGACATTACCTTGCTTGACAAGTTCCAAGATTTGCTGTTGAGTCATTTTATTTACGCAATTGGAAATTGGTTAATGAACGGGAATTGGTAGATTGAGCGAACATTTAAAATGCTACGTACCTCATGCCCTACTTGATAATCATTAAATTGAACCCTAGCATCTAGCTTCGTATTCTATAACAGCATTCAATGCGCGATATTACTGACTAAGGACAGTTTGTTTGCTGCATACTCAGATTTGGAGTTATAAGCGTCAGCCAAAAACTTTAATCTTTTTGAAGCGAATTTTTTCTGGAGGAATAAATTATTAATAATACCTAAATTAAAAGTAAATATATGTAGAAAAAAAAGATTTTGTGTAATAATCAGTAGGTTTGAGCAAATAATCAACCAAAGTCAAAGTATTTTTTGCTACTATAATCGATTGCGGGTATGAATATATTCTGCTCGGAAAGTAGGCAAAATCATCAAATTAATATGGGGACACCCTACAATTAAAGTTGCACTGATTGCTTGGTCAGTTGAGAATAAATAGGGCTAAAGCGCGGGGAAATAAACGTGAGTCATGGATTCGATTACGATTTAGTGATTATCGGTGCTGGAGTCGGCGGACATGGTGCAGCCCTCCACGCCGTCAGTTGTGGTTTGAAAACAGCGATAGTAGAAGCAAACGACATGGGTGGAACCTGCGTAAATCGCGGTTGCATTCCTTCAAAAGCCTTGCTAGCAGCTTCGGGACGGGTGCGCGAGTTGCGTAATGCCCACCATCTCAAATCGCTGGGTATTCAAATTGGGAATGTTGAGTTTGACCGCAGTGCGATCGCATCCCACGCAACCAATCTTGTAGCAAAAATCCAGGGTGATTTAACCAATTCGCTCAAACGGTTGGGAGTCGATATTATTCGCGGTTGGGGTAAGATTGCAGGGAACCAAAAGGTTAGTATTACCACTGAGGCGGGCGAAAAAACTTTTACTGCCAAAGACATCATTCTTTCCACTGGTTCAATCCCATTTGTTCCTCCAGGTATAGAAATTGATGGCAAAACAGTATTTACCAGCGACCAAGGCGTGAAGTTAGAAACACTACCAGATTGGGTGGCAATAATTGGTAGCGGTTACATTGGCTTGGAATTTTCAGACGTGTACTCAGCACTCGGTTGCGAAATCACAATGATAGAAGCACTTGACCAGCTGATGCCCGGTTTTGACCGCGATATTGCCAAGCTTGCCGAACGTGTTTTGATTACTCCCCGCGATATCGAAACCCACGTTGGTATTTATGCAAAGCGCGTTATTCCTGGTTCTCCGGTCGTAATTGAATTAGCCGACTTCAAAACTAAAGAAGAAGTCGATGTTATCGAAGTCGATGCTTGCTTGGTAGCGACGGGACGCATCCCCTCTACTAAAGACCTCGGTTTAGAGTCAATAGGTGTAGAACTCGACCGCCGCAATTATATCCCTGTCAATGGCAACATGGCAGTATTGAGCGGTGGCGAAGTTGTGCCGCATCTGTGGGCAATTGGTGACGCGACAGGTAAGATGATGCTGGCACATGCAGCTTCAGCACAGGGTATTATCGCAGTCGAAAATATGTGCGGCAGAAGCAAAGAAATCGATTACGACAGCATCCCCGCAGCTGCATTTACCCATCCGGAAATCAGCTACGTTGGCAAAACCGAGGCACTAGCGCGAGATATTGGCAAAGAATCGGGCTTTGAAGTCGGAGTTGCCAAGAGTTATTACAAAGGTAACTCCAAAGCATTAGCCGAAGGAGAAGCCGATGGCATGGCAAAGGTGATATATCGTAAAGACACAGGGGAAGTTTTGGGAGTGCATATTTTCGGACTGCACGCTTCCGATATTATCCACGAAGCCTCGGCGGCGATCGCACATCGTCAAAGCGTTTATACCCTCGCGCACCTAGTCCACGCACACCCTACACTTTCCGAAGTGCTGGACGAAGCTTATAAACGTGCCGCAGTTTAGGGAGTAGGGAGAGAGGGAGAGAGGGAGGTAGGTAAAGCTTTCATACGAAAGATTAATCTAATCCCTTTAACTCCCCTTTACCTCCCCACTCCCCCACCTCCCCACCTCCCTACTTCCCCCAATTATGCAAATCCGTCGCCGTCAACCCAGCCTACCAATTAACGTATCGATATTGCAGTATCAGTCTGCTATCCCTGACGCTGCACCCAACAATATTTTGGAAGAAATTGTTTGGCAAAAGGAAACTGAAGTCGAACAAATGCGCGAAAAAGTGCCTTTAAGTGAATTGCAAAAACAAGCACTTATGGTATCGCCAACCCGCGATTTTATTGCCGCACTCACCGATGCTAAAACTAATCCGGCATTAATAGCCGAAGTCAAAAAAGCTTCACCAAGTAAAGGCATTATCCGCGCTGATTTTGACCCGGTGGAAATCGCACAACAGTACAAACGTGGCGGTGCAGCCTGTCTTTCAGTACTGACGGATCGAAAATTTTTTCAAGGTAGTTTTGAAAACTTAGCTCTCGTTCGCGCTGCCGTAGATTTACCGTTGCTGTGCAAAGAATTTGTTATCTATCCCTACCAAATGTATTTAGCACGAGTTAAGGGTGCGGATGCAGTTTTATTAATTGCAGCTATCCTCAGCGACCAAGATTTACAATACTTTATCAAAATCGCTAAAGCTTTGAAAATGGCAGCTTTGATTGAAGTTCACACCTTGGCAGAACTCGACCGCGTGTTAACTTTGGATGGTGTTTCCTTGGTAGGAATCAACAACCGTAATTTGGAGGATTTTTCGGTCGATTTGCAAACAACTTGTCAACTACTTGCTGCTAGAGGCAAACAGTTACACGAACGTAACATATTAGTAGTTAGCGAATCTGGCTTGCATACACCCGATCATTTAAATATTGTTGCCGACGCAGGCGCATCTGCCGTTCTCATTGGCGAATCTCTGGTCAAACAACCTAATATCGAAGCAGCTATTAGCGAACTCTTCGCCAAATCTTCATCAACAGTAGAATCAACACTTTAACCAAATCATTGTTGGCTGTGTAACAATTCCTAATAGCAACCAATTCGCTCAAATCGAACCATCCTATATCTGAAATTGTAAATCAACTTCATGGAGCAAATCCCCCTACCTTCACCAATCCACTACGAGATGCTGCTGCAAATGTTGGAACGACAAACCATGTCAGCAGTTAACCAAAACCCGGCACTGCGACAGCAAGTTAACCAATTAATCATCACTCTGCGTAAAGCTGCTGTCCAACAAAAACACCTCGAAGAAATTTGCCAGTTTTCCGCAGTGGAAGTCGATCACCGTTGGTCGCTCAATCATGTCAATGTTGCAAAAGTTGCATCTCCTGATTGAAGTTAGTATGACATCCTCCCACCCTTACACTTTGGCATAGCTATGGTGGGAGCATAAGCACTAGTTGAGGTAACTTAATTATTAATTTCAGAAAACTTATTGTTCAAGCATCTTTTACTAACCATATTTGTAGGGTTTTTAACAGTTCAATTGTATGGTGCTTGGGCTGGTTTTAGTGCAATCAATAAAAAAGCGGGCTGAATCTTCAACCCGCTTTATCCTTTTTTCTCACAAAATCGAAAGTAAAGTTAATTTCTTTACTTGCCAACCTGTGGAATCGATGCAGTTGATGTGAAATATAATACATAAACACTCCTGAATCGCATTAATTTTCCATCTTGGGAACTACTTAATATTTATGCTACTGTTTCCAGCCAGTCATAAACTTTCTCTAGCTGTTCGAGGGTAATTAACCCATACTGCCATAGAATCATTGGTAGCGGTCCTGGGTCTTGTTGGCTATGACGAAGTGCAACGGCAATGCAAGCCGATGAAATCGCCAAATCTTCCTGTAAAAAATGAATCAGTCGAGAGTAAGTTGTTGGTGACATTTGTGTCTCACCTCCTTGAGTAGTGTGTATTGTCATATATAGGCGATCGCTATTAATTGTCTAGTAGCCAGTATTTCATCTGGCACTGTCCGATATATATATCTAAATCAAATCAACAAATTTGACTCGATTTCCGCAAACTGGGTAATTATTTAACCGCTGAAATAACATCTAATGTCTGCAACATTGACGGTAATCAAATATCAAGCAGCATTTACCTTGCTATTTTGGTTAAATTTATTCAATTTTTTCTATTAATGAATTTCATTTCTTGGCTAAAAGATTCTATAGTTTATACTCTCTTATTCGCTAATTTTTATACTTGCGCCTAAAGGAAGATTTTTCTGCTACCCAATGTATAAATTCCAATCCCAACTTTATGAAAGAGAGTGGCTTGATTTGATTAGCAGTATACTAAATATTACTACCTAAATAAACTTTTTTACAAGCATTTATAAGATTTTTTTGGGATTATGCAAGTTTATCAATTGAGAGCAAGCATTTCAAGGATTTAACACTACAAAACTATAACCGCGAATTTTCTGATGTCAATGATATATTTTTAACCTTTACCTGGAGAATTTAGAAATTTTATACTGATGCGATCGCCGACCTTTAATTTCAACTCAGCGGCACGACCTGCACGCAGTTCGATTACTCGGTCAACTAGTTTATTTGGTCCGTAGGTGGGGCAAGGCTGTTGAGCGCAAGGTGGGGCATTCGAGGTGATATATTGAACTACTCCTTGATGAGTAAACACCATATCCAAAGGCACGGGGACGTTTTTCATCCAGAAAGCAACTGGTTGTGGAGAAGGAAACTCAAACAACATACCTCGGTTATTAGGTAATGGTGGACGATACATCAAACCCATTTGTTGCTGCTGAGGTGTTTTAGCGACTTCTAACTCAATACGAGTGCCATTAGGTACAACAGCTACAGCAGAAATCGGTAACTGCTGTCCTCGATTGACACTTGGTGCTGTTGATGCAGGCGCTTGCGTAGTCAGCGTAGCAGCAGGTGGTTTAGCGGGTGTCGGAGTCGAACAGCTTATCAGCAAAACTCCCAGGATAGCGGGAAATAAATTTAACCAACGGTTCATGGATTTTCAACTTTGGGAATTTAGATATCCGATTGTACATCGTTGTTTGTAATTATTGCCGCTTGCGCCAAATTTTTTTTTGAAGTAAGCGTGTATGGTTATAGGTAAGCCCATTGTATATAGCACGACCATAGAAATTTTAGAATTATTTAAGAATCTCTTAAGACGTAACCGACACCACGCACGGTTTGGATTAATCGTTTTTGACCATCGTCTTCAATTTTTAGCCGCAGGTAGCGAATGTAGACTTCAATAACATTCGACTCACCCATAAAATCATAGCCCCAAACATTTTCAAGGATTTGTTCGCGGGTTAAAACCTCGCGGGGATGTTCCATCAAAAACTTTAATAACTCGAATTCCTTCATAGTTAAATCGATTGCCCGACCGTTAACAATAGCGCGACGAGTTGCAATATCGAGTCCTAAGTCGCCAAATCGCAATTGTTCGCTGTTATCGATGTCGGGTTTGAGGTAAAGACGAACCAAATTTAAAAAGTCTTCGGAACGGTATGGCTTGAGGAAATAATCATCAGCACCAGCTTCGAGACAAGCAACGCGGTCATCGATAGTATCCCTTGCCATCAGAACTAAGACAGGCGATAGCGTTCCCGTACCTCGAATATTTTTGCACAGCGATAGCCCAGATTCGCCCGAAAGCATCCGGTCAATCACAATCAAAGCAGGGTCTCGTTCTCGACTCGACAGCAAACCGCTTCCTGCATCATGCGCGACTAAAGGTTCGTATCCAGCTTCTTTCAAATCAAATGAAAGCTGCGAAGCCAAGCTATCATCGCTTTCAATCACCAAAACACAAGGATTGTAAGTGAGCGTCATAAGTAATTCAAGTTTTATTCAAGTACAAGGAAATATAGCATCCGTCGATATCCTCGATAATATCGAGGATTATTTAAAATCTAAACAAATGTATTTGATTATAAAATATCAATAATTTAGCGTACCAAGCCGAAATTACTCTTATAGCAATTTCAACGAAGAATGAGGTTGTAGGTACTATTCTGTGCCTCTACGAATTATTCATGCATCGCCATCATTATTTGAATCGGTATTACTTGACTGCATTCAATCAATAAAAGTTCACTAAAAAAATCAAACAGATGTATTCCGAACAAATTAAAGAAGTACTAGTGGTTCATGTCAAAAGAATCCGATCGTAAAAGTTACCCGAATTTTAGCCCTCTCGAAAAGGTCAAAATTAATGGCATAGACTACTATAACAATCCTAAATCCCGAAGTGAAATTCTCCGACTAACTCTTACCTCTGTGTTCTCCGCGCCTCTGTGGTATTTAAAAAAGGTTTTTTCATAAATTCAGATAGGATTGCTATAGTACTCCACTAATCCACCAACATCCTCTAACTTAAAAAATAGTATTCCTCCTGACCTTGCAATTTTGACTGCCCAAGCAGGAAAATCAAAACATTGAAAGAGCAAATATCAGCTAAAAATAATTCAGCAACAACACCAAATTACAATTATCACCATGTCCCAACCAACGATAGAATCAATCCTTCAGGAAAAGCGCTTATTTTCTCCCAGTACTGAATTTTCTCAAAACGCTCAAATCAAAAGCCTCGAAGACTACCAACGTCTCTACGATAAAGCCAAAGCCAACCCCGAACAATTTTGGGCGGAACTTGCCGAAACCGAATTACACTGGTTCCAGAAGTGGGATACTATCCTCGATTGGCAACCCCCCTTTGCAAAGTGGTTCGTCAACGGTAAGATTAATATTTCTGACAACTGTATCGATAGACATCTAAATACTTGGCGCAAAAACAAAGCTGCGATTATTTGGGAAGGTGAACCAGGAGACTCGCGTACCATTACTTACGCGCAGTTACACCGCGAAGTTTGTCAGTTTGCGAACGTACTGAAAAACTTGGGAGTGAGAAAAGGCGATCGCGTTGGTGTTTACATGCCGATGATACCCGAAGCTGCGATCGCAATGCTCGCTTGTGCGCGAATTGGTGCCCCCCACAGTGTTGTGTTCGGTGGTTTTAGTGCTGAGGCATTGCGCGATCGCTTGAACGATGCCCAAGCTAAACTAGTGATTACCGCCGATGGAGGTTGGCGTAAAGACGCAATTGTCCCGCTTAAACCGCAAGTCGATAAAGCTTTGGCTGATAATGCATGTCCCAGCGTTGAAAATGTTTTAGTTGTGAAACGCACCGCGCAAGATGTGACAATGGCATCGGGACGCGACCATTGGTGGCACGAATTGCAAAAGACAGCTTCTGCTGATTGTCCAGCTGAACCGATGGACAGCGAGGATATGTTATTTGTTCTTTATACTTCCGGCAGTACGGGCAAACCAAAGGGTGTTGTCCACACGACTGGTGGGTATAACCTTTACAGCCACATGACCACCAAATGGATTTTTGACCTCAACGATACCGATGTGTTTTGGTGTACTGCCGATGTTGGTTGGATTACAGGGCATAGCTACATCGTTTACGGTCCCCTTTCCAACGGTGCAACGACTGTGATGTATGAAGGAGCGCCCCGTGCATCGAATCCGGGTTGTTTTTGGGATGTAATCGAAAAATACGGTGTGAATATTTTTTATACTGCGCCAACAGCGATTCGTGCTTTCATTAAAATGGGCGAACAGCACCCGAATGCGCGAAATCTATCATCTCTGCGGTTATTAGGAACAGTAGGAGAACCGATTAACCCGGAAGCTTGGATGTGGTATCACAAAATTATTGGTGGGGAACGTTGCCCAATTGTAGATACTTGGTGGCAAACCGAAACCGGAGGTATCATGATTACTCCGCTTCCAGGGGCAATTCCCACTAAACCCGGTTCCGCGACTCGTCCTTTTCCCGGTATTCTTGCGGATATCGTCGATTTGGAAGGAAATACGCTTCCAGATAATGAAGGTGGTTATTTAGCAGTGCGGCATCCCTGGCCCGGGATGATGCGGACAGTATACGGCGATGATGAACGCTTCCGCAAAACCTATTGGGAACATATTCCCCCGGTTGATGGTAAGTACTTGTATTTTGCGGGGGATGGTGCCAGACGCGATGAAGATGGGTATTTCTGGGTCATGGGTCGCGTTGACGATGTGCTAAATGTATCCGGGCATCGCTTGGGGACGATGGAAGTCGAATCGGCGTTAGTTTCCCATCCGGCGGTGGCTGAGGCTGCTGTGGTTGGTAAACCAGATGAATTGAAGGGGGAAGAAGTTGTTGCTTTTGTGACTCTGGAAGGAACTTTTACGGGTAGTGAGGAACTTAGTAAGGAATTGAAGCAGCATGTGGTGAAGGAAATTGGTGCGATCGCGCGTCCGGGCGAAATCCGGTTTACGGATGCTTTACCGAAAACCCGTTCGGGTAAGATTATGCGACGGTTGTTGAGGAATTTGGCAGCAGGGCAAGAAATATCTGGTGATACTTCGACTTTGGAGGATAGAAGTGTCTTAGATAAATTACGCGAAGGTACTTAGAGGATTGTAAGTCGTGTAGGGCAAGCATCCTGCCTGCCCTGATTTTTTGTCTAGTGGGTTCCAAGAATCCGGGTAACTTTTACGAAACCCGGATTCTGACCCTCACGACATGTCGCATTAATGACATAAACCACTAGGCTACAAAAGGTTTCCAAAAACTAACCACAGAGAACACAGAGTTCGCAGAGAATGGAAAGAAGAGAGAAAGGAATATTAGTAAAATTATTATTAACTTAGCATTTTGTGCTTATGCATTCTCCTTTTCCTGGGATGAACCCTTTCTATTGTCTTCGTTTTAGTGTCACAGCAGATATAAGTGCGTAATACCAATTTAATATGAAGTTGCATAAATATTGAACCCCACCCTAACCC
>CAXTCQ010000025.1:0-51398 GCA_964242965.1 uncultured Calothrix sp.
CGTACTTCCTTTGTGGGTTGTGATATTTGGGTGACATTCCTAAATCCCGAAGCGAAAAATCAAGATCCCCGATTTCTCCAAGGATACAGACGCGATTCAAGGGTGACACCCCTCACATAACGATTTCTCGCTATCCCACGATATTGTAGGGGCACGGCACTGCCGTGCCCCTACGCGGGACTTTTAGTAAAACGAGGGGTCTTAACCCCTATTTGCCAGCAGTATCCTCTCAGAAGTCGGGGATCTTCTCGCTTAGGTTATACCAACACAATTCAAAACTTAATTCCAAAATCGCTATATTCGTAGCGGTACAAGGCTTTGTACATCATTAATAACTAAAAATGTCATGAAGCTATGATATTTACTTTTGCGATAAATGTCATGAAATCATAACTTTATCGATCCCGAAAAACCGATAAATTCGTTAAACCCTCAAAAATCGCCCTTGTTACCCCTTGATCCCTAGCAGGGGTTACTGGTTAATATTTATTTACAGAGAAAGCGTTTCGATCCCAAAGAAATGCTAATTAGAGCAAAGTTCCGGGTCGAAGTAAATAAATCACCTAGAAGAAACGCTTAAAAATTAAGAATTTGGCAAACCGATCGGAGAGCCAGCCATATTAAAGGGGATGAGCGGATTTATCAGTAACCAGGGGATATAACAACTTGGACAATTTGGAAAGTAACTGGAGTTCAAAGTCATGGCAAAAGAGCGCCCACCGTTAGACGAAATGACATTGCGACAACTACGCAAAGTCGCAAGTGCTTATAGTGTTTCTCGTTACAGTCGGATGCGTAAATCGCAATTGCTAGCAGCAATTTTAGAAGTAGAACGCAGCAAATCTCTCAATCAATCTCATTCAATGGAGGCTCAAGAAGTCGTGGAAGCAGCAAAATTCGAATTAGGGCAGGTCGATCGCAATGCCGGAGATTTCTCAGATGTCGATGAATTTTTAGCAGATTTACCTGCTGGTTATGGTGAAAGCCGGATTGTATTGATGCCACGCGACCCGCAGTGGGCTTATACCTACTGGGATGTACCTAACGAACACAAAGAAGAATTGCGCCGCCAAGGTGGACAGCAATTAGCGTTGCGAATCTACGACGTTACCGATATCAACCTCGATTACCAAAGCCCCCACAGCATTCAAGAATATCCTAGCGATGAACTAGCACGGGAATGGTACTTGCCAGTTCCAGTTAGTGACAGAGATTATGTAATCGACATCGGCTACCGTTGCGCTGACGGTCGCTGGCTGGTTCTTGCCCGTTCTGCCCGCGTCCACATTCCCCCCGTCTATCCATCCGACTGGATCGAAGATGCCTTCATCACCGTCAACTTTGAGGACAACCTGCGCGGTCAAACTCAGTACGAACTCGTTCCTCCTGCGAAGAAAGCACCAGCCCCAACTGCTGCTAACGGGTTTGCTGGCAATGGTGTTAACGGTAATGCCATCTACGACGAAATTTTTGGCATGACAGAATCGGTCGAAGCATTGCGCGTAGCAGGTTCGCTATTTGGTTCGATGCAGCAAGTACCTGGTTCAATGGCACCCGAACAAGCTATCAGTTCCTACGTTTTCCCCTCTGGTGTCGGTATGTGGGCAGTTCCAACCACATCTGGTTTGAATATGTCTGGTGTCGGTATGTCCGGTGCTGGCTTCTCCGGAGATGTGCCAATGCGCCCGCGCAAATTCTGGTTAATTGCCGATGCTGAGTTGATTGTATACGGTGCTACCGAACCCGATGCTACCGTAACTATTGGCGGTCGTCCAATTAAGCTCAATCCCGATGGTACTTTCCGCTTCCAAATGTCCTTCCAAGACGGTAATATCGATTACCCAATCATGGCTGTTGCTGCTGACGGCGAACAAACCCGTTCGATTCACATGAATTTTAACCGCGAAACACCATCGCGTAATACAAATACCAAAGACGAAGCTGTTTTAGAATGGCTTTCGTAAGTTGGGATTGAAAATTTTGGATTAACTAAAATCTGAATACGAATAATGTAAAACCCACTATTAGTTTAACTATAGTGGGTTTTACATATGGAAGAAGTTTGTATATTATTGGTTGTTCGCCAGCCAATCAGTTAAATCGCTTTCGCTTGTAAAATCTAAAAGCGCCTCTGCCAAATTTTCTAGTTGGGGTAGCGATAAATTACGAATCTGCCCTTCCATCTGAGAGTTAATCTCGCCAAGACGGCGTGAAAGCAGGCGGGTAATCAGGGATAATGCCTCTTTTTTTTGACCTTTCTGCTCTCCTTTTAGGAGGATATCTTGATAAATGACAGACTCTTGCATAATTTCCTCTCGAAATATTTGGTTAATCAAACTTCGATCAAAACGCAAACCTGCCAAAATTTGCGTACAAGCTGAAATACTACTACGTGCATTACTTTCCTCAATCATATCGACTTGAACGGCAACTTGTTCGAGCAAAACATCGGGAGAATTACTGCGTGCTAAAGCTGCTAATGGTAAAAGTGCTGGACTGTCTAAAAGTTGTGCCGAGTCTTGTTCCCATAAGCGAATCACTCGATAATGATGGCTTGTGTAAGTATCGGTATACTCTTGCTTGTAGACAATTTCGGAGCCTGTTTGTTTTAGAAAGATTACTACTTGTTCGATTTGACAATTGTATTCGCGTTTGAGTCGAGTGTAGTAATCAAGCATCCGAAAATCAATTGGTGGAGTTGATGCGGGTAAGGTTTGAAACTCGATATGAAAGATTTTATTAATTGTTTGCAAAAATGTCACGGAGTCAGCCCGAATCGGTTCTAAACTGAGTTCAGTTTTAAGAACTCGGATATTAGAGGTATCATTCGTGAATAACCAGTTAGCAAAATCTAGTGGATATTGCTCGGCGAGGTATTTACAAATATTATCGTAAGCCAAGGGTGTTTTGGGATTAAATCAATCTTTGGTGTAAGCATGTAACGTAATTATTATCTTATATATTATGTTCTCCAAACAAATAATTTTTTCATCATTTATATTGCTCTTAGTCACAGGTATTTGTTCGGGTTGTCAAGTTCCGAAAGCTTCATCAACTTCAGAAAAAGTAGAGAAACTATCGGGTACAGGCTGTCCTGGAAAAAATAAAAATTTTAGTCTCGATTTCTTTAAAACTAATAATCAAGGAAAACTAGATGAACGAGGTATTAATCATGTAATTATTTTTAATCCTAAATCAGAGAGGCTTGATTTTAAAGTCAACGTTGGGCTTGCACATGAATTATATGAAAAAGAAAATCCGAGTAAAGTTCGGCGAGAATATATACCAAAAACATTCCAAGAAATTATCTCCGATGAAAACTCTAAGCTAAAAGGTGATAAACCGATTGCAGCGATAAATGCAGATTATATTGATATAGAGAATAAGCCCCAAGGTTTGAATGTGTCGCGGGGAGTTGAGTATTCGGGGGATTTTAAAAATAAGCGTTCTTCGTTTGGTATTTCTGGAGGAAAGTCAACGCAGCGTCAAGCAACGCTGCAAACAGGGAAAAGGAAACAAGAAAATTTAAATTTTAATCTTGTGGGTGGAAATGGTCGATTTTACAAAAATGGGGTTTTTAAAGATATTTGCCAAGACTTGGGAAAATTTGCCTGCAAGCAAGCAACAAATCGTTCGATGGTTGCTGTTACTAGTAGTGGTTATGTAATTTTGCTAGTGAATGACTCGAAAGCAAATTCAGATATTCGGATATCCGATAATAATCAGGAGTTATTACCCGATAAGTTTGATGATGTATTAAAAGGGATTGCTCGAAATAACTGTTTAGGTAATATTCGAGAAGGAATGCTATTTGATGGTGGAATGTCGCCGGGGTTATATTACAGAAATAAAATTTATGTAGAAAATCTAGGTCCTATTGGTTCGGTATTTTTGATTTATCAAAGGTAATATAACGTGAGTTCGGCGGAACTAAAAAAGGGCAGGAGGTAGCACAGGCAAGTCAGCGTTTTATTGTGCCTTTTTCATATATTCTTAATAATTCTTAGCTATTGTTCTCCATCCCATTTCTCAAATTCCTTTCAGGAAAACCTTCCTGTCCGTGCGATCGCCATCGAACTCACGTTAAATCAGGTGAATTTTTGGGGATGCAGAAATCAGGATAAGATGGATCGGCAATTATTTTGTGCTGCACTTGATTGTTGAGTGGTGTCTTTACGACCTTGTTTGCGGAAATCCCACAGCATCACGGGTCATAAGTGCCTTCCTCCGATAAAAACCGATTGTGACAGTTGATTGTGCGGAATGTGGGTTATAACTACTGTGCCATGTTCGCTAAAATCAAAGCAAACTGGAAAAATAAGAGATTGAATAAGCGATGATAGCTATTCCCCAACAACCAGAAAAAATGACCATTGAGGAATATCTCGAATGGGAACCTCATCAAGACCTTCGCTACGAATATTTCAACGGCGAAGTTTTTGCCATGACAGGTGGTACAATTCCCCACAATGACATTGCGTTGAATTTTTACACTGCCTTACGCCCACATCTACGTTCCAAAGGTTGTCGAGTCAATGTTTCAGACGTGAAGGTACAAGTTAGTTCTGAAAGTCCTTACTATTATCCTGATGTTGTTGTCAGTTGCGACCCTCAAGATATCAATGCCCGTAAATTTATTAAAAACCCGAAAATAATTGCCGAAGTTCTTTCCCCCGGTACAAGTGCGAAAGACCGGGGTGAAAAATTTACAAGTTATCTAAATATGCCTTCTTTAAAAGAATATTTATTGATAAACTCGGAAACAATCTCCGTCGAACGTTACTGTCGGGGAGAGGGAAGAATGTGGCTTTACTATCCCTACACTGCTGGAGATATTATCACTTTATCAAGTATCGATTTTGAGATTGCGAT
The DNA here is from genome assembly GCA_964242965.1 of uncultured Calothrix sp. Lineage (GTDB taxonomy): Bacteria > Cyanobacteriota > Cyanobacteriia > Cyanobacteriales > Nostocaceae > JANNFJ01. Next base: position 4,873 of record CAXTCQ010000025.1, read on the forward strand.
TGAACTGCTGTATGAAAGTGTTGTATTTGAATCAGAAGAATAAGTAGCGGGTAAGGGTTAAGGGTCGCCCCTCTTCCTGAACTAGCACGCTTTTGTTGGAAGTTGTCTCGCGCTTCGTTTACCGCTACAAGAGCGCAGAAGTTGTTTATGATGAGTATTACAATTATTCTTATTCAAATGAAAATAAAAGCATCGTATCACCTACTTTCCCGCAGTTGAATCTAACCGCTCAAGAAATCATTTGATTCTGTTATTTAGTTAAAATAGCGATCGCACTATCCCAGATTTTTCACTTCGCACAATAAATCTGGGATATTGGTTTTGATTTCTCGCACTTCGTTTTTCCCCTGCCCCACGCTATTATATCTATCTATCTATCTATATATCGTTATCGTTATCTTTATCGTTATCGTTATCGTTATCGTTGTAACAGTGGTGAGGGATTTGATCGGCAACTACTTACTCGTCGCGCTTTTTTGGCTTTGGAACTGGAGTTTTTGGTTTTGGTTTCGGGACTTCCACTTTCGGGACTCTAACCTTCGTACTGGCTGTTAGACCTTGTGGTTACTAGGGAATCTTATCAATATATTCTTCAAAAAGTCTGCGGGAGAAAATTAATGGATTTTGCTCGTCTGGAATATATTAAAAATGTGAATGATGACAACGCTTGGGCATATGATGACTACCTTGTTGGGGCTTACTTCCGATTAAACTTTAAAAAAAGTGATATTAAAGATGTAGAGACTCATGCATTGACCCTACCAAAAGGATCTCTTATCATTCTTTCCCAGAAACCACCCTATTGCGAGCGATACCTGACGCACGTAGTTGAACTCGCTAATGAAGGAAGTGAAGATGAACCCCAACAGGAGGAAGGTACCTGGGGTATTTTCCGATGGGTCAAGGTTCATTGGATTGCTGATTTCGGTCGTCCCTCACATATTCCTCTTGACAAGGACGTAATGAAAGTAAACTGGGGATGGTTTGACACTAAAGCCAAATTGCTAACTAGTCCAGGCTTGATGTCTCAGTGGGAAACCATCGATAACTTGAGAACACACTTAAAAAAGTATTTAGCTAATAGCTAACCAAATTAGGACTTATACCAATTCCATGTGAAGCTGCACAGACCCGCCCTAGTCTGTAAGACTAGGGCTAACTAGAACAAAGCCTGCTGTAAGCAGGCTAATAATATGCATCTTCATATTAAAACGGTATTACGCAATAGCTACAGAAAGACTAACCACAGAGACACAGAGACCACATTAAGAGGGTATGTTTCGGTTTTTGCGTAAGTCCTACAAATAACTAAAATTGCTTGACTAGCTTCATAGGTACCAGAGGTGCGGTAGGCTAGAACTATAAATCACAAGCATGTTATGACACCTGCTGAAATTGAGAATACACTGACAGAACTATTTGGTGCTACGGGTGCGAATGTTGTTGCACCTGGTTCTTGGCAAGTTGAAACACCGACTTTTCGCTTGCTGGTAATGCTTTCAGATGATGGTGATTGGCTGCGGATATTGCTGCCAATCATACCAATTCAAGAAGCGCAACCGTTTTTAGAACAGTTACTCGAAGCAAACTTTGATGATACTCAGGAAGTTCGCTATGCTTTGCAGCAAAATGTTGTATGGGGAGTGTTTCATCATAATAGCGCTAGTTTAACGATAGAAGATTTTTCAGACGCGATCGCGCAACTCATCTCTCTCCAGGAAGCTGGTTTAAATAATGTCTTTAGCCGTTTAGTCGAAAGTCGCATTCGTCTTATCGTTTCAGCTGCCAAGCAACAAGGACAAACTCTCGAAGCTACAATGCAAAGCCTCGATCGGTTCTATTCTGAAGGTATGATGGGCGAAATCGAAGAAACACCCGAAGCACGTCAACGAACTTTAAATACATGGCGATATCAACTCGAACGTCTTTGGAATGAGGAAGAAGTTGAATAGGAATAGGGAGTTGGGAGTTAAGAGTGAGGAGTTAAGAGTTAGCAGTGATGAGTGAGGAGTGAGGAGTTAAGAGTGAGGAGTTAAGAGTGAGGAGTTATGACTAAGGAGTGAGGAATAACAACAAATATTTAAATAAATTAATATCCAAGCCTTAATTTTATATAAATGCGATCGCAAGTACTGCGGTCACGCTACTTGATGCGTCCGTATAGTCCTTCATATCGAACATTGCGTTTCCTAACTTTTTCCTAACTTTTTTTATAGAGACGTAAAATTTCCCTCCTCTACAACTCCTCACTCCTCACTCCTCACTCCTCACTCCTAACTCCTAACTCCTAACTCCTAACTCCTAACTTTTAACTATGGATATTATCAAAATTCTTCAAGAAGATTATCAACGCTTTCCGCTTAATCAAACTTATTCTATCTACGCTAAAGATGTTTATTTTCAAGACCCACTTAATAAATTTAGCGGTGTTGAACTCTATAAAAAAATGATTGGGTTCATCAAAACTTTTTTTATAAATTGCAAAATGGATTTGCATGATATTCGTCAAGACGGTGACATCATCAAAACCGAGTGGACATTAAGTTGGAATACTCCCTTACCCTGGAAACCATTTATTGCAATCCCTGGATGGAGTGAATTACGTGTCAATTCCGATAACTTAATTTGTTCGCATGTTGATTATTGGAATATTTCGCGCTTTGACGTTGTAAAACAGCATTTTAAATTTGGGAATGGAAATAGGTAACACTGTTTTATTTAAAGAGAGATAATTAGTTTTGCCCACATATTGTAAGGGTGGGGGAACCCCACCCCTACGTATAAATAAATGGTTCGTTCCTTGTGTTGGTCGCTTTTTGCCCATCAACAATTAGACACTAACTACCAACAATTCTTAAAAACAAAGGATAATGTAAATAAATATAAATAAAGCTGAGACGGGAAATCATCCATGCGTGTAATTTTAATGACAGGCAAAGGCGGTGTTGGTAAAACATCTGTCGCAGCAGCAACTGGACTCCGTTGCGCGGAACTCGGACACCGCACATTGGTTTTGAGTACAGACCCGGCACACTCGCTAGCAGATAGTTTCGATTTGGAATTGGGACATGAACCCGTATTAATTCGCCCGAATTTGTGGGGTGCGGAACTCGATGCATTGATGGAACTCGAAGGTAATTGGGGAAGTGTAAAGCGTTACATTACCCAAGTGTTACAAGCACGGGGTTTAGATGGAGTGCAGGCGGAAGAATTAGCGATTTTACCAGGCATGGATGAGATTTTTGGCTTGGTGAGAATGAAACGCCACTACGATGAAGGCGAGTACGATGTATTAATTATTGACTCTGCCCCGACTGGTACGGCTTTGCGACTGCTGAGTTTACCTGAAGTTAGCGGTTGGTACATGCGTCGCTTTTACAAGCCATTTCAAAATATATCAGTTGCACTTCGACCTTTGGTAGAACCGATATTTAGACCTATAGCAGGTTTTTCATTACCAAGTAAAGAAGTGATGGACGCACCATATGAGTTTTACGAGCAAATCGAGGCATTAGAAAAGGTATTAACAGATAACACTCAAACCTCGGTACGGCTGGTGACAAACCCAGAGAAAATGGTTATCAAAGAGTCGCTTCGCGCTCATGCGTATCTAAGTTTGTACAACGTTGCTACCGATATGGTGGTTGCAAATCGGATTATTCCCGATGAAGTGCAAGACCCATTTTTCCAACGTTGGAAAGAGAATCAAAAAGGGTATCGTCAGGAAATTCACGATAATTTTCACCCTTTGCCAGTCAAGGAAGTGCCGCTTTTCTCCGAGGAATTGTGCGGGTTAGCTGCACTGGAAAGATTGAAAGATACTCTTTATAAAGATGAAGACCCAACTCAGGTTTATTACAAAGAAAATACGATTCGGATAGTTCAAGAACAAAATCAATATAGTTTGGAGTTGTATTTACCTAATATTCCTAAAAATCAGGTTCAATTGAATAAAAATGGTGATGAATTGAATATCCGCATCGGCAATCATCGTCGTAATTTAGTTTTGCCACAAGCATTGGCAGCACTGCAACCGACAGGAGCGAAGATGGAGGATGATTATTTGAAGATTCGCTTTGCTAATGGCAGCGGCGATCGCTAATTAGCGTGGATTTCATCTGATCGGGGTATATTTGTAAAGCCTGAAATACAGGTAGTGCCCAAAAACCCAGTTTCTAAGTTTTATCAAAGAAACTGGGTTTACCTTGTGTGAAGCCAAAATACGTGTAATTTTCTGCAAAATGATTTGGAATTGCTTATCCTATCTAAATTTTAGCGATTTTATTATTTCCATACCAGAGAGAACAGTAGGAGCATCTCAATGAGCGTAAAAACACCCCTGTCATTCTGAACGGAACGAAGTGAAGTGAAGAATCTCAAGCCTAAATATAACCGAGATGCTTCACTGCGCTATCGCGGAGCCTGCCCTCGAACGAAGTGAAGGGTTCAGCATGACAAACTATATTTACTGCATGTGAGATGCTCCCGAACAGTACATACTCTACGTTAGAGAGGTTTATGTTTTAAAGCTTTCTAACTGCCTATGTCATCCTAGAGGTGATTAAAATGAGATAGATTTTGGGAACACTAAATCTAACGCTTCTTTAGAATAGTGTACTTAATTATGAATATGCAGGCAGAGATATTAGAACGCTTAAGCCAGTTTAGCCAACTACCGCTAGAAAAGGCAGAAAAACTCAGACATTGGCTTTCTCAAACGCTCAGTTATGAGCCAAAAATTGGTATTCTTGGCAAGACAGGTGTAGGGAAGTCAAGCCTTTGCAACGCCCTTTTTGGAAAAGATGTTGCACCTGTCAGTGATATTGAGAGCTGTACACGAAAACCTCAAGAAATTTCTGTAAGATTGGGTTCAGGGAATATCACACTAGTTGATTTACCTGGTATCGGTGAAAGTCGAGAACGGGATAAAGAATATAAAGACTTATACTCTAAACATTTACCAGAATTTGACTTAGTTTTATGGGTTCTCAAAGCAGACGATAAAGCTTTTAGCTCTGATGAAGAATTTTATCACAATATCGTCAAGCCTCATTTGGAACAAGGTAAGCCTTTTATAATTGTGCTGAATCAGGTTGATAAAGTTGAACCCTTTAGGGAATGGGACATAACTAATCGTGTTCCTGGACATCAACAGCAAAAAAACATCGATGCTAAAAGTAAGGTCGTTGCTGAAAGGTTCGGTATTGATATCACAGGCGTTATTCCTGTATGTGCGAATGAAAACTATAACTTGATAACGCTTGTGGAGACAATTACCTATGCACTCCCAAAGGATAAAAAGGTAACTTTTGTGAATTCTCTGAAAGACGAAAATCGTTCAGAGAAGGCTAAGGAGGAAGCAAAGCGAGGTTTTTTTGAGGCACTTGGAGAACAAATTGGAGCTTTTATAGGAGGTGATATAGGAAAAGATGTTGGAAAAAACGTAGGTAAAGAAACCGATAAAACTGGTGTTGGTAAAGTAGTTAATTACATTGCCAATAACATTGTCAAAATTATTTATGGTTGGTGGTGATAGTTAAAACTTATAAACTATGGCACATACAAAGCAATAACGACGTCTCTTATCGAATCATAAACAAAGTTCGCTACTTGTTTCTTGACCTGCCGTAGAGAAGCTGACGTATTTTTAAAAAACAAATGCGTTATTTTTTAGATAGAAAGTGCAAAAGCTTTATTTGAGAGTGAAGCTATCAAGCATTTACCTGATTACTATTTAGCCAATTCTGCTCCTGTAAACGCTGCCAAGCCTTACGAATATGTTGAGGCTTAAATAAGTTACGCTTCCTCTCGTTCCATTCTTGCACAAGCGTTATTGCTTGCTCGCTATCTTGTGCTGGGTTGATTTCTTTAGTTGCAACCCAATGGACTGTTGCCAGTAGTTCCATACCATAAGGCGTTTCATACCCAAAAATAAGGTTACTAACTAGCTCTAAACGTTTCTGGGCTTCAGGTTCGTTTTCTAAGAAAGCTTGTGCGGCAATTGCTTCTGGCAATACGTAAATTTCAGCACTTTCGGCTCTACTAGTACCGTCACCATAGCCGCGAATATAATGCCCTTCAATATTTTTTAAAACGTGGTTAAGATTATGAGCGTAGGTACCGTACTTATGTTTCACATAAGGCAATTTCAACGGTTCTCCAGCTTCTTGGAGGAAATAAGCGAGTTTCTGAATTTCTAACTTGGTTAACTCATAACCTGGAATACCATAAAGTTCTAATAAGCTAATAAACAACGCACGCGCGCGGGTCATGTTCGGCTTTTTGGTTGCAACAGGCATTTTTTCTGCTACTGACGCCCCTGATGGCTTAAAGATAATTACCTGCACATCTGGCAATTGGGCGAACGCGGATTCTATCAGAGGTTTAACTTCTAGCCAATTTAAACCGCCGTTACCGCATTCTAGAGGTGGAATAGCAATTGAGGAGATGTTTAGTCGCTGTACTTCTGCAAGTAAAGCCACCAGTCCACTTTTAATATCTTCTATTTTAGAGTTACCTTTCCAGTGCCGCTTCGTAGGAAAATTAATTATATATTTTGGGTTCAAGATATTACCTGTCGCCACTGTGAACATACGCCCAGGCTGCACTTCCTCGGCACGGCAGGCTTTTTCGTATTGCCGAAAGTTTTCGGGATAGGCTTGCTTAAATTGCAAGGCAATGCCTTTGCCCATGACACCAACACAATTAACAGTGTTTACTAGGGCTTCGACATTTTCTAACAATAGGTTGCCAAGCTTTAGTTCAATCATTTTCCTTAATAGTAGATTATCTCATGTCTTGCACCTAACCGTATAAACCATGAATAGGCTAATACTATGTAGCAAAAATTGTGTTTTTCCCTCAGTCCTCTTCTAGAAGACTTTTGCTATTAGCATGGGGTTTACAACCCTATGCGGGCTATAAAACAATCAAAAAATCTATAAATATTTAGTTGTTTTTAGAACACTGAATACCGTTAGTCTAAGATGTCAGTTATCAATACTATTGTATTATTTTACCTAGCTGAAAATAAAATTAGATGCTTCCGAACCTTTAAAAATGGTGCGTTACGACTTGCGTCTAACGCACCCTACAATACCTAACTTTATTCAAAAATCAAATATGAGTTCTATAGATAATTTTACATCAATACGACAGTATTCATGGTAGTTCGAGTAAACGGCAATTTTTGATGAAATCACTCTTAAGATTGATTTATTAAAATTGGTCTATTTATAGTCTTAAGGTTTTTATCTATATTTTTTAGTAATATTTAGTTGGTTTAGCATTTATTTAACGCCACCATCGCCAGCACAAAATCAATTCATTAAAAAATCATTAAATTGCCAGTAGTTACACGGAAGACATTTGCATGAATAAAAACTCACAATATTAGTATTATTTTTTGTGTTCAGCAAATATTTATTTCCCTATTGGCAATGACTTTAATCAACGAACAAGACTTTGGCTTAAGTCTCGAACAAAAAAAATTACTACACTGTCTTACAGACCGCATTCATCGGCTATTAGAACTACCAGATATTTTAAAAACCACAGTTGAAGAGTTGCGCCCATTTTTGGGAACTGACCGAGTAATGATTTACAAGTTTCATGAGGATGGTAGCGGTCAAGTTATTGCTGAATCTATTAATCATAAATTACCCTCTTTATTTGGGTTAAATTTTCCTGCGGATGATATCCCCCACCACGCAAGAGAGTTATTTATAAAGTCGAAAGTACGTTCAATAGTTAATGTTGACACCAGGCAAATCGGTCAAAGTTTTTTGAGCAATTTTAGTCGCACTGAAATTGCTTGTGAGAATATTAGTTATCGTCCTGTAGACCCTTGCCATGTGGAGTATTTAACTGCAATGGGGGTGCAGTCTTCGTTAGTTGTACCAATTTTTTACCGCGACGAACTCTGGGGATTGTTAGTATCGCATCACTCGCAACCTCGTCATGTTTCGGAAGATGAAATCGCTTCGATACAGATGGTAGTTGATTTACTTGGGGTTGCGATCGCCTATATCACTCCACTTGCTCAAACCCGCGAGTATGCACGTCGTGAAACAATTGTCAATAGTATTACTAACAAGTTACATTCCTTACCAGGTATAGATTTAGAAGTAGTTTTAGAAGAAGTTGTAGCTGCATTTGCTGGTTCGGGAGGTAGACTTTGCATTCGCGATCGCACTTCTCATTACGAATGTAATACCCCAAGTTTCAGCGAGTGTTTGGAATCGAACGATTATCTCAAGGTTTATGCTTGTGGCAAGCAACCAGTTATTCCAGAAGTTGCAAAATACCGCTCTTATGAACAATATAGTGTCTGGCAAGAATACTATAAATCGAGCGAGTACAAGGTTTGGGCAATTTCGGATATATACCAAACAAAAGAACTGCGAAACCTACAAGTCGCGTTTCGGGCAACTCCGATTCGCGGCATTTTAATGATACCCCTGTTGTCTCGGCAGCAGTTACTTGGATATCTCAGTATTTTCCGCGATGCGGATGATACAGGAACTCTCTGGGCTGGGCGGTTTGACCCCGATGAAAGACAGCTTTATCCCCGACAATCATTTGAAGCTTGGCGACAATCCAAACAAGTACAACCACTAAAGTGGACAAACGAAGAAATTGAACTCGCGCAAAAGTTGAGTCATCAATTTGCTACAGCAATCCACGAACACGAGATGTATCAAAAAGTTAATTACTTAAACCTAAATTTAGATAATCAGGTAAAACAACGCACATCCCAACTGCAACAAGCTACCGAACAGCAACAGACATTATTTCGTGTAATTACCAAAATTCGTGAGTCTTTAGATTTAGAAACTATTTTCAAAACCACAACAAAAGAACTTTGTCACCTACTTAAAGCAGATCGGATATCTGTTTATCGCTTCAATGATGACTGGGGAGGTAAATTTGTTGGTGATTTTGAAACTAGTCTTGATTGGTCGAATGGGGTGAAACTAGGTGTTAATACTATTTGGAATGATAGCTACTTACAAGACACGCAGGGTGGACGCTATCGCAATGATGAAACTCTAGTTGTCAATGATATTTATAAAATGGGGTTTAGTCAGTGCCACATTGACATGTACGAGCAATTTCAAATCAAAGCATTTGCGATCGCACCGATTTTTGTCGGGCAAAAGCTTTGGGGATTGCTATGTGCATATCAACATTCGCAACCTCGTGAGTGGCAACCAGACGAAATTCAGTTTGCGATCCAAGTTGCTAACCAACTATCGGTAGCGCTCGAACAAGCCGATTTACTGGCACAAACCCAGCAGAAAACCGAACAATTAACAAGAGCATTAAAAGAACTTAAAGAAACCCAAACCCAACTGATTCAAACTGAAAAAATGTCGAGTTTGGGTCAATTGGTTGCGGGTATTGCCCATGAAATTAACAATCCCGTAAACTTCATTTACGGTAATATCAACCATATCAGTCAATACAGCGAAGACTTGCTTGGTATTCTCAATTTATATCAACAAAGTTATTTAAATCCCGAACCCGAAATTCTGGAACGGGCAGAAGAAATCGATTTAGATTTTATTGTCGAAGATTTACCGAAGATGCTATCTTCTATTAAAGTCGGAACTGAACGCATTCGTCAGATTGTTTTATCGTTACGCAATTTTTCTAGACTCGACCAAGCCGAAGTTAAACCTGTAAATGTTCATGATGGCATTGATAGCACGCTGGTAATTTTACAGCATCGACTCAAAGCTAAACTGGAAAGTCCAGCAATTCAAATTATTAAACAATACGGTTATTTACCTTTAGTTGAATGTTACGCTGGGCAACTCAATCAGGTATTTATGAATATTTTGACTAATGCAGTTGATGCAATCGAAGAATATCAAGAATCGAAATCAGAAAAGCATTCGGGTCAAATCAAGATTCACACTAGTTTCAATCAATTACCAAATAATATTCCGAGCGTAGTAATTCGTATTGTCGATAATGGAGGAGGGATACCTGAAGATATCATAAATCGAGTTTTTGACCCTTTTTTCACCACTAAAGAAATTGGTAAAGGTACGGGTTTAGGTTTATCGATTAGTTATCAAATAGTTGTTGATAAACATGGCGGTATTTTTAAATGTAATTCACAAGCAAATATTGGTACAGAATTTTCGATTGAGATACCAATTAAATTAGGAGTTGGGAGTTAGGAGTTAGGAGTTAGGAGTTGGGAGTTAGTACGTAGGGTGCGTTATTGTTCGTAACGCACCGTTTTAAACATTCGGTGCGTTACCAAGAGCGCTAACGCACCCTACGGCTATTCTACTCCCTACTCCCTACGGTCTTAATTCCTCAACTGGACTGGCATTGCTAAATAGGTCATTTTCACTCCTCCTAATGGTGTAAAAATAACTGGGGTGAGATTCGAGTTTAACTGCATCAAAATTTCTGTTGCTGGCAGCGCTTTTAAACCTTCCATCAAATATTTAACGTTGAAGGCAATATCAATATCGTCCCCCGATATTTGTGCTGGCATTGATTCGACTGCGTTACCAATATCAGCCGCTTCTACTGATAAAGTAAGTTCTTGTGCTCCGCTATCAATACTAACTTTGACTATATTATTTTTTTGGTCAGCTAAAACGGCAATTCGTTCCAAAGTACTCAATAATTGCCGTCGATCCATCGTGACTTCGCGTTCAAATTGACGCGGAATCAATTGACGATATGCAGGATACTGCCCGTCTAAAGTGCGACTCGTCAAACGTTGATTTTGCCACTCGAATACAATTTGTCCTTGGTCGAGGTGTAATGCGATCGCTTCTTGGGCATCGGCACTATGTGCTAACATCCGTTCGAGTTCGCGTAATGCTCTCGCTGGGACTGTCACTTCTAACTGCGTTTCCCCTGCTTCCGGATTCTCATTATCAGTTTCCACAACTGCTAAACGGTGTCCGTCGGTTGCTGCAAATTCTAATGCATCGGCTAAAACCTTTAAATGTACTCCCGTCAGTACTTGTTTAGTTTCGTCTCCACTAGTAGCAAATAATGTTCCGCGCAATCCTTCAATTAGTGCAGTTGCTGTTAGATAAATCGGCTGATTACTATCAATTACAGGTAATTCAGGGAATTCTTCACCCCCCATTGCTCGGACTTGATACCGTCCGCTCGTTGGTGTAAGTGTAACAATTAATCCCTCGGCTGCCGGATTATTCGCAGTGGCAGCAGATTCGTCTTCGAGGGTAATTTCTCCTTCTGCCAACCGCGAAGTAATGTCATTAAGAAGCTTTGCAGGAAGGGCAATTGTACCACTTTGCATGACTTCGGCAGTAAAGCTAGTGCGAATACCTAAACTAAGGTCAAACGCAGTTAAGCTAACTTGATTTGTGTCAGCATCTGCAACTAACAGCACATTCGCAAGTACCGGATGAGTCGGACGTGAAGGTACAGCACGGCTAGTTAGGGATAAATTGGTGTTAAGGTCGCTTTGAGTACAAACTAATTTCATAGGAGGAAGGGGGAAAGGGAAAGGGGGAAGGTGAGGAAGTGGGGAAGTACAGATTTATTAACTCCTAACTCTAGCCCCGTCAAAGTAACTATTAAAATTTCTTTTATTTCTCTGTGCCCTCCGTGACTCTGTGGTATAAAGGCATTTGATTTTACCACGGAGGCACAGAGAACACAGGGTAAAGAGATTAGGGAGGAATCTTTTGTTTAGTATTACCTACTAAGGCGCTGGCTAATGCTAACTCCTAATTATTAAAACTTGTATTTCTTCACCTGGTGCAATCAAATTAATTCCTACAGGTAAAACTGCTAAAGCATTGGTTTGTGCTAAATTAATCAAGTTTCCTGAAGCTTGGTTGCCACCTGCAATTTCAAATTCATATATTCCATTTATAGGGCTGATTTTACCCCAAACGTAATTTTCACGTTTGCCATCCGAACGTAATTCCTGCCGTGCTTTTGCTTTGATGAAAATAGGTTGCCAACCATTATTCAATCCCGATAATTTTTTAATCGCTGGTTGTACAAATCGCCAAAATGTGACTAACGCTGAAGCTGGATTTCCTGGTAAACCAAAATATAAACACGATTGCTCATTATTTAAAGTCGCTACAGTCAGCGGTTTTCCTGGTTTCATTGCCACGGCACGAACGTGTATTTTACCACCCAATGATTCGAGGATTTGCTCTACGTAGTCGTATTCTCCTACCGAGACACCCCCAGAAGAAATAATAATATCAGCCTTTGCTCGTGCATTCCTAATTACTTGTTTGAGGGCTTCCGGTTCATCGGGTACAATCCCTAATATCAGTGGTTCTGCTCCTAATTCCTGCACTAACGAGAATAGTGCATACTGGTTAGAATCTACAATCTGTCCGGGTTTCAAGGTTTGGTCTGGTGTTACCAATTCGTTACCAGTTGATAAAATAGCTACTTTAACTTTGCGGAAAACACTAAGTTGATTACACTGAGAAGCCGCTAATATTGCTATTTCTGGTGCATTAATTTTAATTCCAGCAGGTAATAATTCACTCCCAGCTTGATAGTACGATGCTTGACGACGAACAAATTCTTCGGTCGGTACAGCTTTAATCAAAACCTGGTTTTCCTGACGATGCGTTAGCTCTTGCATTACCACTGTATCCGCACCATTCGGCATCACAGCACCAGTATAAATTCGCGCTGCTTGTCCTGGTTGCACCGTTAGTTGGGGTTGATATCCAGCGGGGATTTCCTCAATTATTTCTAAAATTGCGGGTTGTTCGGTGCTGCATTCCTGCACGTCGGTATATCGCACCGCATAACCATCCATCGCTGAATTATCCCAGTGGGGAAAATCGAGTTTGCTGGTGACAGATTTTGCTAAAATTCGTCCCGATGCTGCGAGTAAATCAATAATTTCGGTATCGTGTTGGTTGCTAAGGGATTGCAACAAGTTGAGAATAATTACTTCGACTTCGTTGACTGAAAGCATTTTAGGGCAGAAGGGAAGAAGGGAAGAAGGGGAGAAGGGCAGAAGGGGAGAAGGGCAGAAGGGAAGAAGGAAAGAAGGGCACAAAGGGGAGTGGGGAATGGGGGAGAATAGTAAAAACAAACCACTAACTCCCAACTTCTAACTCCCAATTTCTAACTCCTGACTCCTAACACAAGAACTCCTAACTTCTAACTCCTAACACAAGAACTCCTAACTCCTAATTCCTGACTCCTAACTATTCATTATGAGTATTGAAAAAGTTCCAGAGCGCTACTACCCGAAGGCAGAATTTGGACGACGTGCTTTAGCATGTTCCCTCGACTTCCTGGGTGCTTGGCTGTTGAGTTCGATATTCGGTAGCAGCGATTTGGGTATCCAGATAGTGCAAATTCTGGTTTTTGCTGCTTCCTGGCTGATTTTACGAGTATTAGTACCCTATAACAATAAGGGACAAACCCTCGGACGTTGGTGCGTCGATCTCAAAGTGTTAGAAATCGAACGTGGCAGAATTCCTGATTTATTATCACTCACAAAGCGTGAAGCCATAATTGGCTTGGGAGCATTGCTAGTGTCAATCGCCTTGGGTAATATCATTCGCAACCCGACTGCTATACTGCTAGTAATTCCCCTAGCTATTGATTGCGGTGCAGCTTTCTCTGATACTCAGATGCGGCAAGCTTTGCACGACCGCTATGCTAGTACTATGATAGTTTCGTCGCGGCGAGGCTATTCGCTTGACCTAAAGGTGAAGCGATTAGTTGAAATTTTGCAGCGCAATGTGCGAAGATAGCTATTTGTGTTTATTCTCTTCACGTTTTAGTGTTGGTTAGATTATGGCTAAAAGTAAAGGTGTCCGCATCGTCGTGACGCTCGAATGTACTGAATGTCGGTCTAATGCCGATAAACGTTCTCCCGGTGTATCGCGTTACACAACGACCAAGAATCGTCGCAATACTACCAATCGTCTAGAGCTTAAGAAGTTCTGCACGCACTGCAACAAACATACCGATCACAAGGAAATCAAGTAAGCATGAGTTACTATCGTCGTCGGCTGTCACCGATTAAGCCGGGAGAGCCAATTGATTATAAAGATGTCGATCTGTTACGTAAATTCGTAACCGAACGGGGTAAGATTTTGCCACGGCGGATTACTGGGTTAACTTCGCAACAACAACGCGATTTAACCGGGTCTATTAACCGGGCGCTGTTTTTGGCGTTGTTCCCATTTATCAAGGCTTACGTTTATACTTGGGGGCCGGGCATTGCCGGGCCCCTACGTGCGACACCGTGGCTGAGTGATGAGTTATGGCTTTGGTTATGCTCGGAACTCAAAACTCTTGCGCTAGATATTAAATTCCATCAGATATAAAACTTTATAGTTATAAATTGCGAGGCTTGTGGAGAACGGGACGCTAGTAGAATTTCGGGTAGGGGTAGATCGCCGTCTGGGAGTCGTTGACCGTCCAGATGGGAAAACCCGAACTTTTGTAATCGATGAACGGGGTCAATCGCACAGCCTGACACCTCGTCAAATTACCTATACAGTTACCGGAGAAAGCTACAAACCGTCCCAAATACCTAGCTTTTTAGAAGCAGTACAGCCCTATTTAGATCCGTCGAGTTTAGAGGTTGCTTGGGAATTGTTGGTAGAGGATGCCGAAACTGTCACTCCGAAGGAAATGGCTAATTTGCTGTTTTCCGAGTCCACACCAGTTCAATGTTATGCCGCCCATTGCTTGCTGTCAGATGACAAAATGTATTTCAAGCAAAAGGGAGATGCTTACGAGCCGCGAACTGCAACCCAGGTAGCCGATCGCAAGCACCAGCTAGATGTAGAGGCTCTCAAAGCCAGAGGACAGCAGGAGTTTTTGGAGCGAGTCGAGCAAGCGCTAACTGGCGAAGCCGTTGAGTGGCAGCGTCACGACCGTCACCGCATCGAAGCGTTAGAAAAGTATGCGGCGTTACTTGCCGATACCCTACGTACTGGTGTAAATAGTGATGCTACTGCGCGGGCTTATCCACCTTCTACGGTGGTTTTGGAAACAATGAATCTTCTGGGTCGTCCTGCCACTCCCCAAGGTGCTTTTCAACTACTGATCGATTTAGGGTTATGGAGTCCGCATGAAAACTTATTTTTGCGTCGTTCGTCAATTCCGGTTCAGTTCCCTAGCAAGGTAATAGAAGTGGCGCAGCTGCTTTTGGATGTCATACCACCCGACCGCGATTTAGAGCGTTTGGATCTTACCCATCTCAAGGTATACACAATTGATGATGAGAGTACAACTGAAATCGATGATGGTTTGAGTTGGGAAATGCTCCCCGACGGGCGCGATCGCTTGTGGGTACATATCGCCGATCCTACGCGCTGGTTGATACCTGATTCGGAGTTAGATTTAGAAGCTCGCAAGCGTGGTAGTACCGTATATTTACCGACGGGAATGGTGCCAATGTTTCCCGAAATCCTGGCTACGGGACCGATGAGCTTGATACAGGGGAAAGTTTGTTGTGCGTTGAGCTTTGGTATTATTTTAGATGCGGATGCGGCAGTAGTAGATTACAGCATCCATGCTAGCTCGATTAAACCGACATATCGTTTGACTTACGAAGATGTCGATGAGATGTTGGAATTGGGCGTTGAAGCTGAACCAGAAATTGCTGCGATCGCTAAGTGGGCGCAAAAACGTAAAGTTTGGCGCTACGCTCAAGGGGCGATTAGTATCAACATGCCCGAAGCGATGATTAAAGTCAAAGGTGACGACATCAGTATTGATATTTTGGATGACTCGCGATCGCGTCAACTCGTTGCCGAAATGATGATTGTTGCTGGTGAAGTCGCAGCCCGCTATGGTAAAACCCATAGTATTCCTTTACCATTTCGCGGTCAGCCGCAACCCGAATTACCTCCCGAAGAAGAGTTACTTTTGCTACCTGCTGGCTTCGTCCGCGCTTGTGCAATGCGGCGTTGTATGCCTAAGAGTGAGATGAGCATTACCCCTGTGCGTCATGCGGGTTTGGGCTTGGATACTTACACGCAGGCAACTTCACCAATTCGCCGATACAGCGACTTACTGACGCACTTCCAACTGAAAGCGCACCTGCGGGGTGAGGCATTGCCCTTTAGTGCCGAACAACTGCGAGAAGTAATGATGACTGTAACGGGAATTACTCAAGAAGTGACAATGGTGGAACGGCAAACCAACCGCTACTGGGCACTTGAGTATTTACGTCGTCATCCTGAAGAAATCTGGGAAATCACCGTTTTGATGTGGCTGCGCGAAGACAGCGGTTTAGCGCTAATTTTAATCGAAGATTTAGGCTTGCAATTACCGATGTTATTCAAGCGTCCGGTCAATTTGGGCGAAGAGTTATTAGTTAAAGTTGGGCTTGCTGACCCGCAAAAGGATGTAATTCAATTCCAAGAAATCATGTACCAAGAAGCACAAACTGCTGCGAATTAAACTTAGGTTCAAAATCTAAATTCGGATTGCTAGCAAAAGGATAATATCCCCCGATTACCAGCAAAATGAATACAATTACTATTACGATTTCAGACGAGCATTTGCTGAAGTTACGGCAACTTTCTGTCCGTCTCAATGTATCACTTGAGGAATTAGTTTCAAAAGGTATTGAGAGTTTAGTTAACCAAGAAATATCATTACCGACTTCTACAGCATCTGAAGTTCCATTAGAAATATTAAATAAGTTTTACATACTTGCTAAACGATGGGAAAGCGAAGTTGAAGGATATTCTTCAACTACCCAAATCTCAGACCATCCTGCTTATCAAGAAATAATTAGTATGGGTACTCAAGTAGTTCCATTGCTACTTAAAGAACTTAAAAACAATCCAATTTTTTGGTTATCAGCATTAAACGAAATTACAGGTATAAACCCCATTAAGCCAGAACAAAGGGGAAAAATTAAACAAATGGCTCAAGCTTGGCTGGAATGGGGTAGAAATCAGGGATACGTAATTTAAATCAATGTATAGACGACCAGATTTAGAGATTAAATGGACTAATTTATCGCGTACAGAATATCAAGTCACAAGCTCAAAATCACAAGAATATAACTGTTTCTCTTGGGCAGCAGAAGATACTGAACGTTGGTGGCAACCAATACCGGGAGAACAATTTTATTGGCCCAATGGTGTACCACAAAAAGAAACTATAAATGCTTATATTCAAGCATATCAAACGCTGGGATACGGACCATGTGATGATGAAAAATTAGAAGCTGGATATCAAAAAATAGCAATGTATATTAGCTTAAATGGTCTTCCAACCCATGCAGCGAGACAATTGCCTAACGGGAAATGGACAAGTAAACTTGGATGGTTGGAGGATATTGAGCATGAACTTGATGGATTGACTGGCGAGCGATATGGTATTGTTGGTCAGATTCTGAAGCGTCCTATTATATCCTGATAGTTTATAAAAATCATTTGTAAATAATAAGGTAACTTCCAATTCATAAAGTTAATTGCAGGGTGGGCATTGCCCACCTAAACGCAAGCTATCAACAATTATCAAAACTATATAACATTTACCCAAAAATCAGCAGTATTAACTTTACCATTGCGATTAAATTGCAGCCACACTTTATAAGTTCCTTTCTGTGGAAAACTTGACGTAAAATTAACTTGTCCCGGTGATGAATCTTTGAGTGCGTGCGCGTGAATGTAGTCAGATACTGTAAGTGGAGATGAGCTGCGAACTATTACTAAATGTCCCTTTTCTCCTAAATACGGTTGCAAGTCTTTAACTGGTTGATTTTTTGCAGCTTCTTGTAAATTAAAGCTTAATTTTACTTCTTTGCCAGCTTTTAGATTTGTCTCAGGTAACTTTAGATTTATCTTTGTGTCAGCCAATATTTTTGTATTACTAAATTTTTCCAATTCGGTTGGTAAAGGTACATTTCCCGGTATCGTTAATTTTTGTGCTGAAACTTGTTCTTTTTCTCCCGATGGTTTGTAATCGCTGAAAAGCGTGTAGCTACCGGGTGCGGGAAAATCGGGATTAACTTCAAACCGTCCGTTTCCTTTAAAAGTTGGATGAACGTGTTGAAAAAAGCGCAAATCATCGCTGACAACAATCAAATGCATTTGCTTGTCTTGGAAAGAATCGAAATTATTAACAGCTTTCCCTGCTTTATCTTGGATGTTAATCGCTAACGGTACAGATTCCGTTGATTTTATCTCTGAAGGTGCAATTAATTTTGCTTGAGTCGAAGATTGCTGTTCGCGGTCTAAATAATTATCCGTTGCATCTTTGCTATGATTGCTTGCGGAATGATGTTCGTGCTGCGTTTGCGTTTGATTCTGAGATGAACAACCCTGACTTGACAAGAATATAGATATAGCAATTCCAACAACTAAAGACTTCATAACCAATCGCTGCAAATAAATTGTGTAGTAAACCAGCAACATGATTACACAAAAATTATTAAATCAGTTTAAAGCAAGAAAAATACTTGTACTGACTAAATTGCATATGCGCTCAAAATTGTATCCAAACGAGGGAGACTTTTCGCCAAGTTTCTATGAAAATCTTAACTAGCATAGATTTATGCTGCGATTATTAAGAGAGTAAAAGGGAATTTTTTACTATTACTGAATAGTATATATAACTCATATTTAATTTTTGAAACATCTCAGTACTTTTCCTCTGTGTACTCTGTGTCTAATAAGGTTACTTCATCTATATTTTATGGACTAAAATAAAACTGGACGGTTATATATAATAGTATTAAATTATTCTATTAATAGCGAACTTCCCAAACTTTTGAGTTCGATTAAAGATAATGCAAAGCGAATTCAAAGTTCTGTGCGATCGCTCAATGATGAGTGAAAAGGTAGGACGGGCAGGGATGCCCATCCCACAAGAGTAATAACTGATACTGCAAAATTTATGTAATTTTTACAAGGGGGTGCTGGCTCCCCCACAAGAGTTATAAGTTAGATTCTACGCCTTGAATGTTAGTATAGGACTCAATCGTGCTACTACATCCACCATTCCCGCTTCCACTTGTATATCAATAACCGACTGTATCGGCTTATACGCCGCTGGTGCTTCCTCGATGCGACGTTCTTCGCGTAAGGTGATACAATCGACTCCTGTTAATCCAAGTTCGGCTTCGCTGTACGATGCACCACTACGAGTAAGTTCAAAACGGGAATACACCCTTCCCGCACCGTGAGATGCTGAGTTGCAATACATCGGATTGCTTTTACCGACACATAAATAAGAATCAGCACCCATCGAACCTGGAATAATTACAGGTTGTCCGTCGTATGCAGGACATGCACCTTTGCGCGTTACCCATTTGTCGGTTTTGGGTTTTAGATTTGATTCTGGAGACGCGAAATTGTGGGGCAATGTGATGTTGTGCGGTAAATCATAAACTAACGGTGCTTCGATATCTCCGAAGACTTCGCGCAACCGCAACCGCAGTAACTCAGCTAACAACAAGCGATTCATAAACCCGTAATTTGCTGCTGTGGCTTCGGCTTGGAGGTAACTTGCAACTAGTTCGGGATGGGAATGCACCGATAGGGGAAATATCTGCGACTCCGGATATTTTATGCCGGGAGTCCATGCAGCCTTAGCGCGATCGCGCCACGTACCACCGATGTATTTTCCGACGTTGCGCGAACCGGAGTGAATCATAAACGCTAGTTGCCCTTCTTTAATTCCCCACATATGCGCTCTTGTGCGATTTTCAACTTTAGCGACGCGCTGGACTTCAACAAAATGGTTGCCTCCACCAATTGTTGCTAAGGAGCCATCGCGCACCAATCCGGCATCGGGAACTAGTTCTGCTGGTGCAAGTTTCCAGTTACCATCCATTGCGCCACCCAAGAAAATACGGTTAATTTCGCTTGCTAGCTGTGTAAAATCGGACTTTGTAAAACTGCCTGTTGGTGAATTGAGCATGGTATCAAGCCAGCCGATAACACCATCCTGAAACAACGCTCGCATCGCATTAGCTGTCATTGTGACATCACGAGTACCGAAAAAATAATCGCCTTTCATCAATTCGACAAAGCGATCGCGCTTTGCCAAAAATCGCTCGATAGTCAAATCCGCTACATGTAACCGCATCCCACAATTTATATCCGACCCGACAGCCGCAGGAATCACCATACCCTCGGTTTCCACAACCGAACCGATGGCAATACCCGCATCACCTGGGTGAAAGTCGGGTGTCGCACAAGCACGACAGACACATCCACCGCTGGGATGTTGGATATTTGCTAAGTTTGCCAACTGTTTGAGTGCTTTGGCTTCGATGGGAAATCCTGCGGGTAAAAGCACTTCGGCAACAGGTATGTCTTGCTTGGCTTTATTGAGGCGAACCGAATAGGTATGATTTTTGTAACTAACATCCAAACCCTGACGCGACAAAGCACGTAGGAGACGGTCTAAATTTTTTGGCTGCATGAATTTCCGATAACAATTGATAGGTATTGAAAAACAAGTGCTGGATAGCACTCATGATTCAGAACTCAATTTTTTTGTTTGAATTTGAGACTAAGGTTCAGCAGCCGCGTCTCGTGTGGTGTCAGATATTCCTCTTGGAAAATAAAGGAATCAAGACACAGACAGATGGATTGTTGTTAATAATTTTATAAAACCTTCTTAACACATAATCTAACTGAGTGACAAGTGTTGTAATTTTCTATATCCGTCCTAGTTAATTGTTGAAATATACGTAGGGTGTGTTAGCGGTAGCGTAACGCACCGAGACATGCCGGATGGTGCGTTACGAAAAGCGAAGAAGCGCACCCTACAAATACTTAATTTCGTAAGCGCAAAGCACAGGCTGCGTCAACAAAAATCAAATAGGATTTATATATATAGCTGACTACTAGTAGTTCATGTTATTAATTTTGACCTTTCGAGAGGACCAGATCCCCGACTTCTTTAAGAAGTCGGGGATCTGACACCTACGACATGTCAAAATTAATGAAACTGACCACTAGTTACCTATTTGAGTAAAGTTTTTGATTTTAGTAGCAGTTTCTTCTGGTTTCCCAGAGAAGGGAAAAACTAAAACACTCTTGATTTTAGTGTTATCAGCCAATTCTTTTAAGTGATATAACTGGTTATCTGTAATCGCAACTCCAGCATAGTTTTCGGCGTAATCTAATTCTTGTTTGAAATTAGCGTCGTTATAAGCTTGAATGAAGACTCGATCGACCTTCCAAGAAAGCCAATCAGCCGCAAAATAACGTTTAGCCCAATAAGGGTTATGATGACAAAGATCGAAACTAATGGTCGGGTTAGCTTTTTTCATGTCAGCTATCATTTGCTGCAAAAAATTAGTCAAATGGGCAGTGCGATCGACTTTACCGGGTAATTCGGCATGATAACCTAAATAATCGTCCCATTGAACTGCATCGATGGTTGGATATTTTTGGACAAATTCTACTAAAATTTTCTTGAATAAATTAGCAACTTCTGGAATCTCCACGTCAAGGACATAATGATCGATTCCAGCATAGGTCTTATCGACTCCAGGCACAATCCATTTTTTAGAAGTTGCCAAGTCAAATATCGGACTATTTTTATCTATTTTAATACCCTTCTCAAAATATGCATGAACTTGCATTCCCTGTTTGTTTGCCTCGTCAATCAACCAATCTAACCATCGATCTTGAAACTGATTGGGGCAACTTTTATATCCGAGTATTTGTTGCATAACTTTGCTATTGTACATCGTGCAACCATTACCCCAGACTCCGTGAATAATTGTATTAATTCCTCGGTCGTGATAAAAACGAACTCGCGCTCGAATCGTTTCTTCATCAGCATTATTAGTAATTTGATATCGACTTAAATAAATTCCTCTGATTGCTTTTTTATCCCAAGGAGTTTGAGGTGATGGTGAGCTATTCGCCACGGTTGGCGAGGAGTTGGGATATAGCGGTGATTTTTGGGGCGTTACGGGTATGGGTGTTGCTGCTGCGGTTGTTGGTATACCAGTGGGGATAGCTTCCGTTGGTAAAGAATTAGCAATCTTGCCATTTGCCTCCGGCACGGTAGGCGTTTGCGGAGCAGTAGTTTCTTGTTTATTAGGCAAAAGTTTGCTGATATTTAGATGACCTAGATGGATAAACCACCAATAACCACCGCCTAAGATAAGTATAATTAATGAGATTGGAACACTCGAACATCCACATCCACTTGCTTTTTTAGGTGACATAGTAATAGGGAGCAGTGCCCCAAAGGTAGGTCTAACTTCTAAGTACTAACACAAATTATAGGTTTTCTTTAAGACATATCTTGCTTGGTAATTGGCAAATTACTCTCACTAACGGAGGGCGAATTTGTTTTATAGATGAACTAGAATTTGTTTGATACCTATTTGTACTAAGATAAATTAGTTGAAAATCAAATCCTAATAAATTAGTACTCTTTACACCTTATTACCTGGTAAATATGGCTACACAATCAGACCGTAAAAAACAAATTATGGAGCATCTCGCTCGGAGTACAAGCGATTTTAATCAGGCTAAATCCAACTCTTCAGAGCGTAAACAGCAGATTATGGAGCACGTCGATCTAAGTAAAGGTTGAAGCACTACAAACGCTATTATCAGTCAAAGTTTGGGCATATGTAGGAACGTTTATACTTAATTGCAGCCCTAGCTTTATTTGACAGTTACTGAGTAGCCAAGGGAACGTAGTAAAACGTATTTATCTTCAATTATACTTACGAATTTACTACGTCTTATCAACAAGATTTTAGAATCTTTTTTTCATACTTACGTCTTTAGATAGATTTTTATATTAAAACAATGCATCAAGGCTGATAAAATCTTCCATTAATTCTTGATGTGGAGATTTATAAGTATTTTTTATTACAACAGTTTCGCGACCTTTGAGGTTGCAGAATCATTCAATAAAATCAAAGCCAAAATAAGCTACGCTCTTTTACATCCTCAACTTGTTGGAGGATGTGATTTTACGTTTAATTATTAACATAACTAAATCCCGTATAAATACTAAAAAATATTTTTATAAAGTTATATTTTTAACTATGCAGTAAAAGATTATATCTAAAATATTAATTAGTCATCTTTGAAAAAGATGTAGAGATTATCGTTGTTTTGTCTTTATACAAGGGTTGTGAGTAATGCATAATTTACCTTAATGCTTAATAAAATATGTATATATTTATGCTTTATTTCAGATTGAAATATATACAAATTTTGGTGTTTTATTTTACTTCTAAATCACTATAAGTAAGTATTTTGATATAGCTATTTTGGCAATTTGTTCATAAATACCCTGCATTTAGAATGGGTTAAAAATAGGACAGATTATATACTGCCACATAACTAAATAGTCACATTGCACTAGTTATGACAGTCTTAAGTATGGAGGATTTTTTAAACTCACCAGGCTAGCTTTAACACAAGTCAATTGCCTACCGATTTCAAGCATCGCTTGGCAATTTAACTAGGGCGCAATAGCTAGAGTAGTTGGATTAATAAATAAATGAGTAAACAACAAATAACATCAGGGTTGAATCTATCCGATTTAGCAGAAGATGAGGTCAGTTGCTGGTTGTCTTCAGCGCTGGGTCATCGATTGGGACAATCTCCCCAGTTTCTACCGTTTACTAATCAAAAATTATTTTATTGGGGTGCAAGTTATTTTGGTCTGGATAAAGTCAAAATTTTCCAAGATGCAACTATTGCTTCCCAAGCTGCGATTTTGCAGCTTTGCAGTTGGGAATTATTAGAAGAAATTTATGCGATTGAAAAAGCTGGTGTAAATTACATGGCGAAAATGGTGCTGCTGTCAGATAGCACCGAGTCACAAATGCTTTATGCGTTGTTTAGTGCTGATGAAGCTACGCACCAAGCGCAAATTAGTCGTTTTCTACCAATCCAAGTCAGTCAACCGCAACATCAATTTTTTCAGTTTTTGATGGATATAGTTGCAAGTGATGACAAAGCGATGATTTTGTTTGTCTTGCTGGTAGTGTTGAAAGGCTGGAGTTTAAGTCACTACCGCAGTTTAGCTATTGAATGCCGCGAACCAGAATTGAGCTTGGTTTTACAAGGGTTTTTGCGCGATGAAAGTCGTCATCACGGTACTGGTGTGTTAATGTTTCACCGAATGCTCGTATCGTCAGCGAGTCAAAGTACGATTGTTGAGACGATGGTAGAATTTTTGCTTTGGATGCAAAAAGGACAGCGACGAATTGTAACGGCAATCGAGCAGGTGATGGGGGATTTATCGCATCCGCAAAAAGTCCGAGTTCTAGAAGAATTGGATACTCGAACTCAGAATCGGACTCGTTTGAAGTTTATGCGATCGCTGATGCGAAATCCCAATTCGGGTACAATTGTCCAACAACTCGAAGCACGAGGTGCATTCGTGCCATTACCGATTGACAAATGCATATAAATAAAAAAGAAGTGGCGATGCCACTTCTCAGTAATTCCCAGGTAGAACCTTAGAATTAGTATATGGGAGATACAATTTTCAAATCGTATACACTTACACTGAATTTATGGGCAAATAGTTAACTGGTAATGAAATAGCTTCAAATATTAGCGTTTAGGAATATCGAATAATTGACCAATCTCGCCGAACCTACCACAAATCAAATCCGACCGACTGCTCCTATCTCATTGAGGCGGAAAGTAACAATCCAACCGCGAGGATATTTTTGACGTGCGCTTACTAAGATTTAATCTTAATAACTCCGCAACTAACTCATAGGAACTTTGCCTACGTTTCGGTTGAGCGGCGACCAACCAACTTGAACGATAGACGAAGAGACTTTGCACGTCCGCTCCAACCGGGTTGTTCTGCCGCGTTATCCGACCTCAACAGTTTAGCTGTCTTTGCGGGCAACATGAACAGCAGAAAGAAACGAGAGTTGTACGCTATCTCCAAATTTTTCTAGCTTCTCCCGCAAGGAAGCTGCAAATAGTAACTCTTTCGCTTGTGGCTCTAATCTCCTAAAGGTACTCAAAAGCTTGAGGTAGTTATCAATGCTATAGGTGACTTCACACGCAGTTTGCTCGACAACCAACTCTCTAAAACAATTGGAGTCTAAAATCTCTTGTCCAAACCCCCTCAAAATTTCCGCTTGAATCTCCGCACCTTCATATCGAACAAGGGAGGGCGCATAAGCTTGATACACTTCCTCGATCGCTTGGTAAACCTCGTATTTTGGTTCTGGGGTCAGATTCCATAGCAGGATAAGAAAACCGTTATCGCACATTGCCGCTGCTGCCTTGGTATATCTAATCTCTGGCGGTATCCAGTGGAAGGCATTGGCAGATAGAACGGCATTGAACTGTTTTGCTTCTAGTTCCCACTCTTCAAATGAAGTATTGCAAATTGTAACTAAAGGATATCGATCGCAGTTGCGTTGTGCCAAATGACAAAAATCCTGGTTTGGCTCAATACACGTCATTGAAAAACCAAATTGAGCAAAAGCC
The DNA here is from genome assembly GCA_964242965.1 of uncultured Calothrix sp. Classification (GTDB taxonomy): domain Bacteria; phylum Cyanobacteriota; class Cyanobacteriia; order Cyanobacteriales; family Nostocaceae; genus JANNFJ01. Next base: position 30,303 of record CAXTCQ010000025.1, read on the forward strand.
ACCGTCGCATTTCCTGGGCCACAACCAACCTCAAGAATCGATGCATCCTCCGAAAGTTGGGCTAAAGCCACAGACCGATCAATTAGTTCCTTTGGATAAGGCGCTCTTGCATTGTAATAAACATCAGCAACGGGAGAATACCAAGTCCTTCGCTGTTCCAAATCTATAGAAGCTCTGGCATTTATTTCTTGTCTAAAGTCTTGCATAAGCTAGGGGTGTCAGCTTTTGAGTCCAATTTCATTTTAGAACCAGGAAGGGATCTGTCAAAATTATATTAATAATGATAATAAAAAAGAGAATGGATGAAGCAAGCGTCGCTCGTTTCATCCCCTCTCCCGTACACGATTATCATTTTTATTAAGGTTATTTTGAGTATTTTAACTGATTTACAAAAGGCACTTTATCTTATCCTCTTACAAATGGATGTAGAGTTAGTTTTTATTTTACCAATTCGATAAGCAATTGATTCTACATTTAACCTCAACTTGTCAACCCAAAGTTAAAATACTAGCTTCAAAATTTACCGCTAGCGGCAGTATTTTCAACCACTGCAAACCCAGAATCGTTTCTGGAATACCATCTCCACTGAGAACGGGAATTATATATTCTTGACCATCAACTACAACCTTTCCCTCATATACATCAAAGTAATCTTCACCTCGTGCCATTTGCATAATGTGATTTGTGTCAATTACTGACCATCCGAGTGTTTCAATATCTTGGATATCTAACGCTAGCCAACCTGTAATGAAGCCTGTATCAAGTAAAACTTCTATAGGGAATTGCTCTCCGTCAGCAGCAACTAAAGCAATATCAAAAAATAGCTCCCCAATCTCGCCGAACCTACCAGAAATCATATCCTGCCGCAAGCTCCTGTCTCATTGAGACGGAAAGTAACAATCCAACCGCGAGGATATTTTTGACGTGCTTTTTGTTCAGCAACTTCTAGATTTGGATCGATAAAATAATTACCGCTATTTGGTTCAATTACCATGAACCAATTGTAATGCTCCTCGATTAACTCAGGACGAACTCGCTCAAAAGTAACGCGAGCTTTATTACAACGAGCATCGCGTTCAGCTTTTCTTCTGGCTAATTCTTCTGGTGGAATCGTAAATTCTGGGAATAATCTACCTGGACGATGGGGACGACGCGGGTGGCGAATTGGCTTTGCTTCGGTCATGTCTTTAGTTTGTGGGATGTAGACTTAGTTTTTATTTTACCAATTTGATTGATGGATAAATTGCGCTCGAATAGTTCTCTTGTGCGTCTAATAATTACATTGTGGTAGAGTAGAGTTGCCCCAAGCTTGGGGAATAACTTTTTCTAGACGAGATTTTTCAAACCGAGCTATCGCAAACAAATCTTTTGACTGGTTTGCAAACATCTCACTGGGAGTGCCGTATGCAATTGCTGCTAAATACCCGGCTTCATTAACTACTTTCTTTACCCTTTCGTCATAGTTACCGTAAGGATAAGTAAAATAAATAATCTGCCGAGCTAATTTAGTCTCAAGCGTCCGTTTAGATTCTACTACTTCTTGATAAAGCTGTTTATCTGATATTTTTGTGAGGGCGGGATGAGTTTTACTATGAGAAGATATTGTAATTAATGGGTCATTTGCCATGATTTGTAGCTGTTGCCAAGTTAGATGAGTACGACCTGCGTTAATTCCAACACTACTTGTGTGAATAGCAAAAACAGCCGGATAACCATATTTTTTCAATAGCGGATAAGCATATTCATAGTGCCCACCATAACCATCGTCAAAAGTTAGTACAATCGGTTTTTTTGGTAATGGGCTTCCGGTTCGCAAGTGAGCAAAAAGCCGATTTATGCTAATGGGAGTCATCTGATTCGATTTAATTAGTTCAAAATGTTTCTTTAATTCTTGAGGTGTTAAATCATAAATTACTGACTTTTTTAATAAGATATCGTGATACATCATTATTGGAACTTTAGCTGAGACAGCCACTTGATGTATTCTTGGTAAAGGCTCGGCTGGTAAAGATAATGCTTTGCTATTGGATTTTGTCTTAAATAATATCTGAGAATTAGATAATAATTGATTGCTGAGAGGCTCTAGTTCACTACCTATATTTTTATACTGGCGGCATATTTGTTGATTATTTGCTTGATTATGAGGCTGTTTTTGAAAAATAAGAGAAGGAAGTGATTTATTTAAATCAGAATTTTGAAATTTGGTTGCAATTGCCTGATGCGAACTAAAAATCAAAATACAAGCTACGGATAAAAACGCAATAAACCTATAGTTGGCTGGTGTCATCGTAATAACATATAACTTTCTTTTATTTTTTGGTAACATTTTTAGCTAATAATTCAGAATAATAACTTGTTTACTTATATCAATACCTTGTCCTACGGACACGCACTCGCGTTCGTCATTTTACGAGAAATAAAGCTATCGGTTCCTCCACTGGAGATTAAAGGTTTTTGTTTTTTTGGCATTCATTAAAAGCTGTATAAACATGGTGTTGATTTTCCAAGATGGGGTTTTATTTGTGTTCTTTGTCCCCTGTACGGTTTTGGGCTTTGACCGCAGGCTAAAAATAAAACCCTTATTTTTTCAGGAATCGGGTGATTTTGCCGAGTTTTTATGATACCTCCTCATTTTGGCATTCGCGTAGCGTGTCCGTCAGGACAAGGTATTGTAATAAATTTGTTTGCGCGATACCATCTTCAATGGAAGCTTGCGGCTATCGCACCTCTCAAAACTTCACTCGTAGGATTTCCGTTTTGATTTGGATTCGCGATCGCTTATATAATCGTGAGCATAAACAGTTGTTGGGCGTTACGGAGAGAACCCGTATCCGGATTTTTCTTACGCAAGGTTGCTGTCAAAGCCTGTACGCTTTTCGGACATTTTCCGACAACTACCTCTTGGGAGATTATGACGATCAAAACCTTTATTGGCAGCTGCCATTGCGGTGCAGTTCGATTTGAAGCGGACATCGACCTGAGCTTGGGTACAAACAAATGTAACTGCTCGATCTGCACGAAAACGCGAAATTGGAATGCTATCATCAAGCCCAACGCATTCCGATTGCTATCCGGCGAGGACGATTTGAGCGACTACCAGTTCAATCCAAAGATTGGACATCATCTTTTTTGCAAGCACTGCGGCGTGCGCTCGTTTGCATATGGACACCATGAAGAGATTAGCGGTGACTACGTTACAGTCCAATTGGCTACCCTCGACAACGCCGATCCAACGGAATTTATTGAAGCGCCCGTTCGATTTACTGATGGGCGTAACAACAACTGGGGTGCGTCTCCAAACGAGACAAGGCATCTATAGGAGCGAGTTCGTTTGCCCCGATTCTGATGGAAAATAGCCTCCAACCCTGATTGAACTCCTTAACGTACAAGGTTTTCATCGTCATAATAAGTAGATAACCTAGTCATGTCTTTGAATCGGACACATGGGTACGATGAAGACCCAATGTGTCCAAATTGGACACAAATTCTACCAACTAATGAGTGTCAAGTTCGACCCTACTCAACCACTTCATTCACCGGGAACCTGTCGATTAACTGCATTGCCCGACGCGCATTGCGATACAGTACATCTGATAAATGCGGCACATGGGGAATTTGCGAGAGTAAATCGAGGGTACGGCGTAAAATTCGCACTACATCACCTTCATCTAAACTCGTGTGTTCGCACAGTTCAACCCATTCAACCCCTAATGCCCAATGTTCAACTATGGCAATCAAATTAATATATCGATTTTCTAACCCTACAGGTAACGCCACACCATGACGATACTGCACCTTTAATACTGAACGGCGGATTTTTTGCAAGCTTGTCCAAGCATCGTCGATTTCTTTCGATAAGTCGAAGCGCACGAAGCTGTCGGGACGCGGGGTTTCTGTCACCAATGCGGCAACTGTTGCAGCGAGATGGTGCGGGTCGAGGTTATCGAGTTCGCCGCTAATTAATGCCAAACCCAACCATAATTCATTTTCGCCGCGAATTGCTGCCGCAACTTGTCCTCGCTCGGTGGGTACGAGGTTATCAAGACATTCAAACCATTGTAAAATTTCAATTAAGTTTTTAAACTCATCCCAATGCCGTTGCGATTGCTGTTCGACACTGGCGTTCAATTCATCGATTTCGGCTCGGATTTCGGCAACGCGGGCTTTACGCTTGAATAGCGAAGCAACGTTACCCCCTTCGTGTAAAGGGTGCGCTTCGAGTTGTTCCTGAACTGCGATCGCTCGCTGAAGTTGTGCTTCGACTTCGGGTGCTAAATGTAACACTGCTTCGGGTTCGGGAATTAGAGATGCGTAAGCGCTCGAAACTTGGTTTCCCCGTCGTCCCTGTCCCGGCTTAATTTGCATTTCGGCAGGTGGTAGCAAATCGGGTGGTATATCAATACGCGGCAAGTGACCGTATAAATCAACTACATCGGCTGTTGTTGCTACATACCAACGGTTATCGCACCCCAAACAGACTAAATACGGCGATTGCCCCGAACCGGGCGATTTACCCACTAACACCGCTGTTACTGGCGTAGATACCGTAATATTTTTACCTTTCAAGCTCAGTAAAGTCCCCGATACAGCAAAATTGAGCATCATCCCCAATTCTTCTTGTCGGGAAGCTACTGCTTGCTCTTGCAGGGTTTTCAATAATTGACGCTCGACTTTCAACCGAGAACGCAATTTTTCGTAAACTGCGATGTCGTGGTCGTCAACTGTATCAATTTGCGCTTGGAGGTCAGCGAGTTGGCGTTGGAGTTCGCTGACATATTCATACTGGGGTCGCAGATGCAAGGTTGCTAAATACTGCCCAAAGCTGCGTTCGATTAGTTCCTTAGCTTGTTCGATAGTATGGGTTTGCAACAGGTTTAAAACCATGCCATAACTCGGCGTAAACTGACTTACTAAGGGGTCAGCTTCGGATGTTGCCAAATATGCCGCTTCCTTCGCGCCTTCAAAGGGAGTTTGTAATGTCACTACATGACCCTGCTCGTCCATCCCCCTGCGTCCCGCACGTCCTGCCATTTGCAGAAATTCTGAAGCATTTAATAAGCGGTGTCCGGTATCGGTACGCTTGGAAAGGCTCGATATCACGGTTGTCCGCGCTGGCATGTTAATCCCGGCTGCTAGGGTTTCAGTCGCAAAGACGACTTTGATTAAACCTTGTTGGAAGAGTTCTTCAACTAGTACTTTCCACGCAGGCAAAATTCCGGCATGGTGCGCGGCAATACCTCGGTACAACGGAGCAATTTGTCCCGAACGTCCAGCATCGGGGTTGCGACTCAAGAAATCATCGATTTGTACCCGTAACTTATAGGCTTCATCGGGATTTACGAGCCAAACATCGCCAACTTCTGCTACCGCTTTATCGCAACCTCGACGGCTGAAAATAAAGTAAATTGCTGGCAGCATGTCGCGCTGTTCGAGATTGCTGACGACATTTCCGATGATTGGGGCCTCGGGTCTGCCGTTTCGAGTGCGTTCGTCCCCTTTGCGCTTTCGTTTCTGCAATAAGCGACCGTTAATCTTAGTTTTGGTTTCGTTGAGTAAAGGGAATAATCCCTTCGTTGTCCCAAAATGAAACTCCAAGGGAACTGGGCGAAAATCGGAATAAATTAAATCGGTGGGACCGTGAACTTGGTTTAGCCAGTCGGTAAGTTGGTCGCTATTAGCAACCGTTGCCGACAGTGCCACTAATTGCACTTCACGCGGACAGTAAATAATCGATTCTTCCCAAACTGTACCGCGCTGACGGTCATTCATGTAGTGGCATTCGTCGAGTACTACTGCATCGACATCGACTAAGGAGATACCAATTTGCCCGATGGGAGTACCGTAGAGCATGTTACGGAAAATTTCCGTAGTCATCACCAAAATCGGTGCCTCGCGGTTAATCGATGCATCGCCAGTTAAAAGCCCGACTTGCTCTGCGCCAAACTTCTCGCGGAAATCGCGTAATTTTTGATTCGAGAGAGCTTTGAGCGGCGTAGTATAAAATACGCGCTTGCCCCTAACGAGGGCACGATAAATAGCATACTCACCAATTAAGGTTTTACCGGAGCCTGTTGGCGCACAAACGACAACCGAACTACCAGCATTGAGAGAAGCGATCGCATCCTGTTGGAACTCATCAAGCTCGAACGGGAATATGACACTTGGGTCAACTTCATTAGAAGGTACAGGATAATTCACTCAAATATAAATGACAACCAGATTATATATATAGTATTTCAATCCCGATTCCAGGATTCGCACAATTAATCGAGCCGCTACAAATTTCGACTCGAATCGGTTATGCGTGTATTGTTCTAAGATACAGGCTTTAATTATATCTAATAAGGTAATTTTTTGACATTAAATAATTTTGATGCCAATTCTATCGCAGCTATCTAAAAGTTGATATCATCAAAATTTTGTGGGAAAGTTGGGAAATACGAGCTTGTACCAATGCTGTATTAGTGGGAGTCAAGTTGTGACTAGGGAACAGGTAACCGCAAAATCCAATAACATAACTGGCAACAACTTGGAAACAGCACTCGATTTTCAAGCTTTATTTGCAGCACTACCGGGATTGTACCTGGTATTGACACCTGCAAGTGCGATCGCAACCGCAAGCGATGCTTACTTACTTGCGACCATGACCAAACGCGAGGAGATTATTGGACGCTTCGTCTTCGATGTATTTCCAGACAACCCAGACGACCCCAGTGCTACAGGGGTCGAGAATTTACGAGCCTCGCTCGAAAACGTGCTGAAATATCGAAAGCCCCATACTATGGCGATACAGAAGTATGACATTCGCCGTCCCGAATCGGCAGGTGGGGGATTTGAGGAACGCTATTGGAGTCCGCAAAATTCGCCTGTCTTCGATGCAAACGGCGAGATTACTCATATTATCCATCAAGTCGAGGATGTGAGTGAGTTTGTGCGGTTGAAGCAGTACTCAAGCGAACAACGCCGAATTAATCAAGCACTACAGATTCATAACGAGCAAATGGAAGCCGAAATGTACGTGAGAGCGCAGGAGTCAGCGCAGCGCGAACAAGCATTACGTGCATTAAGCGAGCAACGCCTAAAGCTTGCCCTGCAAACTGCTAAACTCGGTTCGTGGGAGTTAGATTTAACAACGGGAACGTTAACTTGTTCGGATCGGTGTTTAGCAAACTTTGGACGGTCTACCCAAGCTGAACTTTGCCACCATCAAGATTTGCTCGACGCAATTCATCCTGAAGACCGGGAACGAGTCCAGGCAGCAATAAATTATGCGATTGAGAACCAAAACGATTATGAGATTGAGTATCGAAATATTTGGTTGGATGGTAGCATTCACTGGGTACTAGTTCGAGGTCAGGTAATTTGTGACAATAGCGCTATTCCCGTGCGGATGGTTGGCGTGACGCTTGATATGAGCGAACGGCAAGCCGCGCTACGCGATCGCAAACGAGCCGAAGAAACATTACGCGAAAGCGAGCGACGATTTAAACGATTAGTTGAATCTAATTTATTTGGGATTGTCTTCGGCGATTGCTTTGGTAAATTACATTACGCTAATGAATATCTCTTAAACTTGCTTGGTTACACCTTAGAAGAATTTCAATCCGAGCAAGTACGATGGGACGAATTAACTCCAAAACAATTTGCTGCATTGGATGCTAAAGCCGTCGAACAATTGACTGCACGGGGGGTTTGCGAACCTTACGAGAAGGTATACCTCCACAAAAACGGTCGGCGGATTCCGATATTAATTGCTGCGGCTTTGGTCGATGAACCTTATAACGAAACTCAAGAAGTTATTGCTTTTATTTTAGATTTAACCGAATTAAAGCGGGTATCCGAGGAACGCGATCGCTTCTTTAATTTGTCTTCAGATATGCTAGCGATTGGCAACTTAGAAGGCTATTTTACCCAGTTAAATCCAGCTTGGGAAAAAATCCTTGGTTTTAGCCAAACCGAACTCAAAGCACAGCCATATATTAAGTTTGTCCATCCCGACGATAAAGATGCAACGCTGTTTGAAGCCCAAAAACTAGCACAGGGATGCGAAATAATTGGGTTTTCAAACCGCTACCGCACTGCATCCGGTTCCTATCGCTGGATTTCGTGGAATGTTGTTTCCTTCCCCGAACAGAATATTTTTTATGCAGTAGCTCGTGATATTAGCAATTCAAAGCTTGCCGAAATCGAACGCGAACAACTACTTTTGCGCGAACAAACAGCCCGCGAAGCTGCCGAACGAGCCAGTCGCATCAAAGATGAGTTTCTTGCCGTCCTTTCCCACGAATTACGTTCCCCTCTCAACCCGATTCTCGGCTGGTCAAAATTATTGCAAAGTGGTAAACTCAACCCCACAAAAACCACCGAAGCGATCGCAATTATTGAACGCAACGCCAAATTACAAGTTCAACTCATCGACGATTTACTCGATGTATCCCGAATTTTACGCGGCAAATTAGTATTAAATGCTGCGCCCCTTAACCTTGGTAGCGTTATTCTCTCAGCCATCGATACAGTTCGATTAGCCGCTGATGCCAAATCGATCCAAATTAAAACAGAAATTAACCCAGCTGTCAGTGTCATCGGTGATGCGACTCGATTGCAACAAGTTGTGTGGAATCTTTTATCCAACGCCGTAAAATTTACCCCGCAAAGCGGAAAAATTGAAGTTCACTTGAGAGCTATTTCTAACAACGCCCAAATACAAGTTATAGACACAGGTAAGGGCATTAGTCAAGAGTTTTTACCCTATGTATTCGAGCATTTTCGCCAAGAAGACGGCTCAACAACACGCAAATTTGGGGGTTTGGGGTTGGGACTAGCGATTGTGCGACAAATAGTCGAATTGCACGGGGGAACTGTCTCAGTCGAGAGTCCTGGAGTGGGACAGGGTGCAAAATTTACAGTTCAAATTCCGCTTTCCTCGAATGCAGTTCAAACACCCATACCGCAGTGTACCGACACATCGTTAAATTTAAACGGTATTAATATATTAGTTGTCGATGACGATACCGACTCCCGCGAATTTATTGTATTTATATTGGAACAACAACAAGCAAAAGTAACAGCCGTCGCATCGGGGTTAGAAGCACTCGAAGTCCTTACCCAAGCCACTCCAGACCTATTAATTAGCGATATTGGAATGCCGCAAATGGACGGTTACATGTTGATACAGGCGATTCGAGCTACTGAACAAGGAAAATTGATTCCGGCGATCGCATTAACGGCATATGTGGGAGAAAGCAACGAAATTCAGGCAATGAACGCAGGTTTTCAAAAGCACATTTCTAAACCGATTGATGCCGATGTGGTGGTTGAGAGTGCTAGAGCGTTAGTGCGACATTTATTGTAGCTTCAGGTTGACCCCTCGTTTGACCAAAATCTAGCGTAGTGCTTCATGTCATTAATTCTGAGGGATGTAGAGACGCTTGGGTATCGCGTCTCTCCAAGGTTTTCAACACCCAACCAACCCCCCAAAATTAATGACATTCCCTATCGAGTAAGGTACAGTCGTAAGGGCACAGCATTGTGCCCTTACATTCTGACCGTAATTCGTGTACTTTATGCAACTGAGAACCGCTATAAGCACTGAAGTTACTTTAGTGCTGCAAATTAGAGCCAAGATTCTAGGAGAAAAGCTTGAGCTTGTCGAATTCTGATAAAATCGCTGTCGGCAGAAACAAGGGTAAGACTATGTTGAATTGCTGTTGCTGCAATCCAAATATCGTGGTCACTAAATCCTAAGTCTTCAATACTTGTACTTCGTCGTTTGCTTTTTTCTTGAGGAGCAAATTGATTAAAAACTGCTACCTTGAGTTGACTATAGAATATCGCAGTTTCTTCATCAATGAAATACAGGTCAATACCCATCAGAAAGGCTTGAACTGCGGCAATATTTTGGGCTTTGCGTTCTGATTTCTCAGTCATGTAAAGCAGTTCGCCGTAAGTTATGATGCTAATACCGATTTCATTTGTAGAATGAGAGCGCAAAGTCGCAATTACGTTAGAGTTGTTATTAATGATGTAGCTGCAATGGTTGGTATCCAGGAGGTACATTGGACGACATTAAAACTGCGCTTTAGAACGGGTTTCATGGACAAGACGAAGGCATTCTTCCATATCGTTGCCTTGCCAAGTTCCTGCAAATTTGAGTAAATCACCTGCTTTGGTTCCCCGTTTAATCGGAGCCAACCGACGCAGTGGGTGTTGGTTAGTAGTACTTTTGACTTGGAGAGAATCTAGGAAGTCGCTGACTATAGAAAGTTGATCGGGTGGAAGTTGAGCTAGTTGTTGTTCGATTTTTTGCCGCAGTTCTGGATAAGTCATCAATACCTTGCCCTGTTCAATTGCCTATCTTCTCGATTTTACAACCTAAAGCCATACATCTGCTTTCAACATAAAATCAATAAATCAAAAAGCTTTTCCCATGTTATTGCACTATACAATCAACGGCAGCAATTTTCGCCATCGAGTGCAGGTAGGTTCTGAGAACGAGAAGGTAGTAATATATAATTGCTTTCTAAAATCAAGTTTCAATTATTTATTCACGCGCTGAATTATGCAACCCCCAACAGCATTTCCAGCTAGCAGGAGTAGATTTAAACCTACTTGTTGTATTTGATGCCTTAATGACCGAGCAACACTTAACCCGTGCAGCAGAGAAAATTGGGTTGAGTCAACCAGCTACGAGTAACGCTCTAGCTCGATTGCGGAAGCTATTTAAAGATGATTTGTTTGTCAAAACGAGCAAGGGAGTTACACCTACACCACGAGCTAGAGCACTTGCAGACTCCATCCGTCAAGCATTAGAACAGATTCAATTTGCTGTCACAAGTCTTCTGGAGTTTAATCTTGTGGGGTCGTGGATAGCCCAAAATACCTGTAGTAATTCTTCATAATTTACCGCATTCGGGTCATATTCTATTTGTACAACTTCTGCATGTCCAGTAATTCGAGATGCAACATCGAGATAACAAGGGTTTTCAAAGTGTCCCCCCATATATCCGACTGAAGTTGAAGTAACTCCTTTGACTTTACGATACGCTGCTTCGACTCCCCAAAAACAACCTGCACCAAATGTTGCTTTTTCCATATTTGGCAATTATTTTATGTATTTCTAAATCATAAAATATATCCTTGTAGATTGGGTGGAACGTAGTGTAACCCAACATCGGGTTGATGGGGTTGGTTGGTGGGGGCAAGGTTGGCAACGGATATATGGTTGGTGTGGGGAATGAGATTTTTTAACGGATGTATGGTTGGTGGGTGGGATGGGATTTTTAACGGATAAGATTTTTATGTATTAATGAATACTGGTATTGAGTGAGGTATTTTTTGGCGATTTGGGTTAAGATGCAAAGCTTACTTATATAATTGGATAATTTGAGGCTTCGGGGTTGCGATCGCACTCTTCAAAGCGCTAGGATTTGTAAGCTTTGGGCTATGATATAGCTTTTTGGGTGACAGCTATCAAATGCGAACGAGTTAGCTGTAACCCTGAATATTCAGGTTTCACTGGTAAAGAGAGAAAACGAAAACAATGGCGAAACGAGTACAATTAGTTTTAACCCAAGATGTCAGTAAACTGGGTAAGCTTGGCGATTTAGTTGATGTTGCCCCAGGTTACGCACGTAACTATCTAGTTCCTAAAAAATTAGGAGTTACCGCAACTCCCGGTATTCTAAAACAATTTGAACGCAGACGGGAACTTGAACGTCAGCGTCAAGCTGAACTCAAACAACAATCACTCGAACAAAAAGCTACACTCGAACAAGTCACTAGCTACAGCATTCCGATGCAAGTTGGTGAAAATGGAGCAATTTTTGGTGCTGTCACAAGTCAAGATATTGCTGATATCATCAAGCAAGTTGCTAGCTTAGAAATCGATAAGCGCAGTATTTCCTTACCTGATATCGGTACGTTGGGTACTTATGAAGCAGAAGTTAAGCTGCATCCAGAAGTTTCTGCGAAAATCAATTTGTCTGTTGTTGCTAAATAGAAATTTCCGATATTCCAGCCATATTCGGGATTTTATCCGGGTTGCACTTCCCCTTTCCTAGAAATAGGGAAGGGGATAGTTTTGTGCTTAATTGTGTATTTATGTTTCGAGATGTTGCAATGCGATGTCTTGAAATATTAAAAGTTAATTCTTAGTCAGTACTTTAGTACTTATCTCGATAAAATCAAGTTGGTTCCAAGAATCCCGGTAACTTTTACGAAACCGGGATTCTGACCCTGACAACACGTCAAAATTAAATATCAATAACATTAAAAAAATATATATTAAAGTATTATGTCTGAAGAATTAAGTTTTCAAGGTAATAATATTGACCGCTTACCCCCTCAAAATATTGAGGTTGAAGAAGCGATTTTGGGAGGTATTTTACTCGACCCAGAAGCGATAAGTAGAATCAGCGATAGATTGACCGCAGATGCATTTTATATTAGTGCCCATCGAGATATTTATCAAGCGGCATTACGGTTGTACGGACAGGGAAAACCAACTGATTTTCTCAATATTGTTAGTTGGTTAAATGATAATGATTTATTAAATCGTGTTGGTGGTAGAAATAAGTTAGTGTCGCTGCTCGAACGGACTGTATCTGCTGTTAATATCGACGCATTAGCACAGGTGGTAATCGATAAACATCAGCGACGAAAGTTGATAAAAGCTGGAAATGAAATTGTGCAATTGGGGTATGAGACTGAAACCGAACTGCCGCAAATTCTAGATAAAGCCGAGCAAAAAGTATTTGGAATTGCCCAAGAGCGATCGCAGTCGGGTTTAGTGCATATTGGTGATTCTTTAATTAGTAATTTCTCGGATATCGAACAACGCAATCAAGGAATAGCTTTACCAGGTATTTCTTGCGGTTTTTACGATTTAGATGCGCTGGTAAATGGCGGTTTTCAACGTTCTGATATGATTATTGTTGCTGGGAGGCCGGCAATGGGCAAATGCGTGTCTTTTGACACAGAAATATTGCTGGCAGATGGTTCTATTTCGACAATACAAGAAATATATCAAAGTCGTCAAGCTCAATTACTTTCGCTAGGGAATGATTGGAAGTTTTATCAAACTCAACCTTCAGCTTATGTTGATGATGGCATAAAACCAGTATTTCGCGTTACTACACGTTTGGGTAAATCTGTCGAAACAACTATTACCCATCCATATTTAACTATTAATGGATGGCGTAATCTTTCCGAATTAAAAGTAGGTGATAAAATTGCTGTACCGCGTAGATTAGATGTGTTTGGTACAGAAATAATGCGCGATAGTGAAATCAAAATACTAGCTTATTTAATTGGTGATGGTTTAACTGGTGTTAATCCTCAATTTACAAATAAGAACCCTTTACTGCAAGAAGATTTTTCTCAAGCTGTAACTAATTTTGTAAGTAGTAATTCTTTAACACATTGGTTACGAGAATTAGAAATTTGGGGTAAAGATGCTCATGCTAAAACTATCCCAGGATTAATATTTAAATTAACGCGATCGCAAATAGCTTTATTCCTCAACCGTTTATTTGCAACCGACGGATGGGCATCAGTTTTAAAAACAGGTCAGGTACAATTAGGCTATTGTACAGTTAGCGAAAAACTCGCTCGACAAATTCAACATTTACTGCTGAGATTCGGTATTATTGCTACGCTCAAAGAAAGGTCAGTAAAATATAAGGATACCCGCAGAAAAGCTTGGCAACTAGATATTACCGACGCTTATTCTATTAAAAGCTTTGTTTCAGAAATAGGTATATTTGGCAAAGAAAAAGCTATTTCTCAAGTAGAACTTACTTTAGAAGGAAGAGTGTATCAAACCAACTATGATACAATTCCAGTTGAGATTTGGGAACAACTAGCAGCGGCAAAAGGAAGTGAACGTTGGTCTATTTTAGCCCGACGTGCAGGTATTAAAGCTTATTCAAATATACATGCTGGTAAACGTACTCTATCGCGGGAACGGCTGTGGATATTAGCATCAGCTTTAGAAAATTTACCTCTTCAGCAGTTAGCTGATAGCGACATATACTGGGATAAAATTGTTTCGATTGAGTCAATGGGTGAAAAACAAGTTTATGACTTAACCATTCCCAATACTCACAATTTTATTGCCAATGATATTTGTGTTCATAATACTAGCTTTGCTATCAACATTGCTCATTACATTGCTGGTTCGATGCGAATGCCAGTTGCGATTTTTAGCTTAGAAATGTCTAAAGAACAATTAGCATTGCGGATGCTATCGAGCGAAGCCAGAATCGAGAGTAATTATCTACGCAGCGGACGCATTAGCCAAAACCAATGGGAAGATTTAACTCGCGGTATTAGTACGCTACAAGATATGCCGATTTATATTGATGATACGCCGAATATTACTATTGGCGAAATGCGGAGTCAAGCCAGAAGATTGCAAGCTGAAAAAGGCGTAGATTTGGGATTAGTTTTGATAGATTACTTGCAATTAATGGAAGGTGGAGGCGATAATCGCGTTCAAGAATTATCAAAAATTACTCGTCAAATTAAAGGTTTGGCGCGAGAATTAAATGTGCCAGTTCTTGCACTTTCGCAGTTAAGCCGAGGTGTCGAATCGCGGACAAATAAGCGACCAATGTTAGCAGATTTACGTGAATCTGGATGCTTAACAGGTGACAGTTTGGTGACAATGGCAGACAGCGGCATACAAATACCAATTCGTGAATTAGTAGGGAAATCAGGTTTTGCAGTTTGGGCGCTCAATGAAGCTACAATGCAGCTAGAAAAAGCGATTGTTAGCAATGCTTTTTGTACAGGTGTAAAACCTGTATTTACCTTAAAAACTCGATTAGGACGTACAATTCGCGCAACTGGCAACCATAAATTTTTAACAATTCAAGGTTGGTGCAGATTAGATGAATTAGCTCCTAAACAACACCTGTGTTTACCAAGATATCTGCCTAGTTCTACTAAAGAAACCATGACTTATGCTGAGGTTGCATTATTAGGACATTTAATTGGTGACGGTTGTACATTACCACGTCATGCCATACAATACACTACTAGAGAAATAGATTTAGCTGAAAATGTTGCTTTCTTGGCAAGAGAAGTTTTTGGAGATTCAATTATTTCTAGAATTTCACCTAAACTTGGTTGGTATCAAGTTTATTTATCCGCAGCACAACGGCTAAGTCATAATGTTAGAAATCCAGTAGCCAAATGGCTAGATTCTCTCGGTATTTTTGGTTTAAGGTCTTACGAAAAATTTGTACCTCAAGACTTGTTTTCGCAACCGAAGGAGTTAATAGCTTATTTTCTAAGACACCTTTGGAGTACAGATGGTTCTATAAAGTTGGTCGCAGGAAAAAAACCAAGACCTATTGCTTACTATGCAAGTAGTAGTAAAAAACTAGCTTTTGATGTACAGACGCTTTTATTAAGGCTTGGTATTAATGCAACACTCAGGATAGTTCCTCAAGTTGGTAAAGGTAGAAATCAGCATCATGTTATAGTCACGGGTAAGCCAGACCTTGAGCTATTTATTCTTCATGTTGGAGCAGTAGGAGAATACAAATTAAATTCATTACAACAAATTTCCGAATACCTTGTAAACTGCATTCATAACACTAACAGAGATATAATTCCTTCATATGTTTGGAAAACACATGTTGTAACTGCAATGCAAGCTGTTGGTGTGACCACACGGGCTTTGCATTCTCAGATTGGAATATCCTATTGTGGCACGACGCTTTACAAGGCAAATTTAAGTCGAGAAAGAGCTTTAAAAGTTGCCAAGGTCGTTCAATCAGATGGACTACTTCTTCTTGCCAACAGCGATGTTTATTGGGATGAAATAGTTTCAATCGAATATAGCGGAGAGGAGGAGGTTTTTGACCTTACCGTTCCTGGCTTGCACAACTTTGTTGTGAATAATATTGTCGCTCACAATAGTATTGAACAAGACGCGGATTTAGTATTAATGTTATATCGAGATGAATATTACTCTCCAGATACTCCTGAACGAGGTATAGCTGAAATCATTATTGCTAAACATCGACATGGACCAACTGGATTAGTAAAACTTCTATTTGACCCGCAATTTACCCAATTTAAAAACTTAGCGCGACCAAATTATTAAAAAGTGTTAGGAGTTGTCAAGAAAGTTAGAGAATGTCTTAAAAGTTAAATAGAGATATAATTTGTCATTCTGAGCGAAACGAAGTGCAGCGAAGAATCTCGATGTGCCGTATATTTATGAGATGCTTCATTACGCTTCGCTCCATTCAGCATGACATTTATGACTTCTCAGTATGTAGTATGTAGGTTGGGTGGAACGCAGTGCAACCCAACATCGACAAAACTATAATGTTGGGTGTAGCGATAGCGGAACCCAACCTACAAAACTTCTAACTTTTAACTAGCTTTCAACAATTCCACGTCAAAAATTAGAGTTGCATTAGGTGGAATTACACCACCCGCACCGCGAGAACCATAACCCAATTCGGGTGGGATAATTAATTGACGACGACCACCAACTTTCATAGTACTAAGACCTTCATCCCAACCTTTGATAACTTGTCCAGCACCAAGTTTAAAATCAAAAGGCTGATTGCGATCGCGCGAACTATCAAATTTGGTTCCGTCTTCCAAAGTACCCGTGTAATGTACTGTCACTTTTTGTCCCTTTTGAGGAGTTGCACCTGTTCCTTCTTGAAGTTCGACATACTTCAACCCAGAAGGAGTAGTTACAGTATTTGCATCTGACATATCTTTACTCGCTATTAACGTGTTGTTTTCAGTTACAGAAGTGGTTGCAGGTGTTTGAATTTGGGCAGCAATTGCTGTTTCGGTTTTACCACCGCTTATTTGCGACAGCACCAATACCGCAACACAAGCTAGCATTAAACCCACACTGATAAAAATTGCCTTCATTTGGGAATCCTCCCTACTTAGACGATATGAAAATGAAATTACCAGTACGACAAAACTTAGTTTAAATCACAAACGACAAAAAATATCCCTCCCCGCATCGTTGGGAAGGGAAATACTTTAATTTTTTTCCAAAATCGCGTTTTCTTAACGCCACAGTTTATTCTCTAAATCGCGCACTTGACGCTCTAAACGGTCAATTCTACCGCGCAATTCGTCTACTTCCGACTGACGCGCTACGCCCAAATCTTGCATCATATTTCGCATTTGCCGCTGCATGGTACCTTCCCAGTTGCCCTGTTCGGACTTCATCTGCTGTACCATATCATCCATCACAGCTTTGGCTTGTTCTGGGTCAAGCTTGCCATCTTTAACTAACTTATCGCTGGCTTCCTTGAGTTTTTCTGCCATTACTGATGTTGTACCGATACCCAGCATTACTAGCTGTTGCATCCAATTACCGTTATCCATAATCATTTCCTATGGTTGCCTATTTAAATTTTGCATCTACTTAACGCGATTGTAAGTCACATTTGATGAACGATATGGGTTGATAACCATACTATCTGCGTACCCTTTTTGTTGGCTTGTCAACAAAATGTTAAATAAATTGATAAGTTAGTTACAATTTTTATCTTGGCAAACTAGCTTTGAGGATGTAAGTGTGTGGTTATCGAGTTACTAAAATTCAAAGTTCCTCCCGAACAGCGAGAAAAATATATCCAAAAAGACGCGGAAATCTGGACAGCTGCACTTGCAAAGTATCCGGGGTTTTTAGGAAAACAAGTTTGGATTAGCCCCACTTCCCCCGAATTCGTTACCTTCATCATCCATTGGGCAACACGGGAACAGTGGAAAGCAATACCGCAAAAGGATTTAGATATTATCTCTAGACATTTTGATACCGCAGTCGGTTTTAGCGCCGAAATGGTCGAATCATCTGAGTATCAAGTCCGTAAATTTCCTTAGATGCTCAGATGCCAGATTCAAAGGATACAAAATATAATCGTAGGTCTGATCGCTCGTTTAGAGATAGAGACCGCCCGCAGGCTATAAGCAGTTAGTGCTAATAGAACAAAGCCTGCTTTAAGCAGGCTTGGTATCAATTAGCCGTACCATTTAATGGTGACGGCGGGATTTTGGGTATTCTGTAAGGCTAAATGCTACGACTATTAAGGGGTCATACCTACGATTCGCTCTTACGAGTGATTCAGAATTAGTACAACACCCTAAAAACAATCTAATACAATCCCTTCACCCACTGCCATTCTTGAGCCAATCCATCTGTGAGTGTAACTTGCGGTTGCCACCCCATCAGCTTTTGTGCCTTTGATATATCTGCGGCTGTATGTCGTGCATCACCCATCGCTTTCTCAATGTGGTTGCGCTTAATCGGTTTCCCGACAATTTCTTCCATTGTCTTGAGAACTTCCGATAAAACAACCCTGCTACCACCACCAATATTAATAATTTGTCCGATAGCTTCAGGAGCATTTACCGCAGCCAAATTCGCTGCTACAGCATCGCTAACAAAGGTAAAATCCCTTGTTTGCTCGCCATCACCATAAACCGGAATCGCTTCGTCGTCTAAAACTGCTTTAAAAAACTTATGAAATGCCATATCCGGACGCTGACGGGGACCGTAAACGGTAAAATAGCGTAATGCAACAAATGGTACATTGAAATTTTTATAATACAGCCCGCATAACCTTTCTGCTGCCAGTTTGGTAATACCATAGGGCGAAACAGGTGCAGGACAAATCCCCTCATGGGTGGGCAAAGTTTCTGCATCACCGTAAATACTCGAAGTCGAAGCAAATACAAGTCTTTGCAGGTTTTTGGCATCTTTTGCCGCTTCGAGTAAAATTTGCGTAGCGTTAATATTGCGCTCGGTATACGAACGAAAACCCTTACCCCAGGAAGCTCGCACTCCAGCTTGGGCTGCTTGGTGATAAACTACATCAACTCCTTGTAAAAGCGAATGCCAGTCTAAAAACTGAATATCATTTTCGATTAATTGGAAATTTGGATGGTTGTGTAAATGGGCAACATTCTTGCGCTTGAAGATGGGGTCGTAGTAATCGTTGAATTCATCGATACCAATAACCTGTTGTCCTTGTTTTAACAGCGCTTCCACTAAATGCGAACCAATAAATCCCGCCGCTCCTGTAACAATACTTTTAGCCATGTTCTTAATTTTGCGATCGCTCGATCAATTCCAATATTCAAAGGGTAATCTTTATACCAAGAGAACCGCCATTAATTTACGATTTTTTTTAGTCAGATGTTCTCAGTAATTCCCGCTAATTTATTAGAACTTAGCAATTGATTGAAGGAGAAAGAAGGAAGGTAGAAGGTAGGAGGTAGAAGGTAGGAGCTAGAAGGTAGAAGGTAGAAGGTAGGAGCTAGAAGGTAGAAAGAATTCGTGTGTTTATATATTTAGATTTTGACTCCAACTCGCACGCATCCTTTGTATATTCAGAGCCGTCGGGGTTTTAAACTCAAAAATTTGATTATAGTCTTGCTTAAAATACGACGTGAAAAAGTAGATTTCCGACTTCGTGAAAGTTATCGAGTATCTGAACCTCGCTAAAAAATTATTTAGGCTTTTATAAGTATGTCCTCAGTAAAAATATTGAAATCATCAAATTTTTTATTAATAAATATACTGATTAATAACCTTAGTTAGATTAGCAAATCAGTAAAAATTCGGGAGCGAATTGTTGTAATATCAAAACGGCAGGCAAGCCGCATGAGGTTGATAGGGTGAAAGTTTTAGTTATTGGTAATGGAGGGCGCGAACATGCCCTTGCTTGGAAATTGCTGCAATCAAAGCAAATCGAAAGAGTTTTTTGTGCCCCTGGGAATGGCGGCACGGCAAGTATGGAACGGGAACGCTGCGAAAATGTCGCTTGTGGGGTTGATGATTTTGAAGGAATGAGCCAACTTGCTCAAAAAGAAGGTATTTCGTTAGTTATCGTCGGTCCCGAAGTGCCTTTAGCCAAAGGAATTACCGATTACTTGCAAGCCAGAGGATTGATGGTATTCGGTCCCAACCGGGCAGGGGCACAAATTGAGGCAAGTAAAGCCTGGGCGAAAGCTTTGATGCAGGAAGCACGTATTCCTACTGCAAAGGCTGCGGTATTTACGGAGGTTGCAGCAGCGAAATCTTATGTGCGATCGCAAGGTGTCCCCATCGTTGTTAAAGCCGATGGATTGGCAGCAGGTAAAGGCGTGACGGTTGCCGAAACTCTCGAACAAGCATTATCAGCAATCGATACAATTTTTTCTGGTCAGTTTGGCAATGCAGGTAATTTTGCCATCATTGAAGAATGTCTAATCGGACAGGAAGTATCAGTTTTAGCACTTACCGACGGCGTAACAATTCGTCCTTTGCTGCCAGCCCAAGACCACAAGCGCATTGGTGAGGGTGACACGGGTGATAACACGGGTGGGATGGGGGCATACGCACCCGCACCGATTGCCACTAAAGAACTGATGGCACGGGTTCAAAGCGAGGTATTAGAAGCTACTATCGTCGCACTCAAAGCCAAGGGCATCGACTATCGAGGCGTGTTGTATGCTGGGTTGATGATTGCACCCAACGGCGAATTTAAAGTTTTAGAATTTAACTGTCGATTTGGCGACCCGGAAACACAGGTAATTTTACCCTTGTTAGATACGCCTCTCGAAGAATTGATTATAGCCTGCATCGAGCAGCGCTTAGGAGAAATGCCACCTATTGCATGGAAATATGGGGCCTGTGCGACGGTTGTCGCAGCTTCAGGAGGCTATCCAGGGGATTATGTTAAGGGGAAAGCGATCGCTGGAATTGCAGATGCGGAAGCGGCAGGTGCAACAGTGTTTCATGCTGGAACTCTCTTACAGTCCGAGAAATTACTTACTGATGGCGGTCGAGTATTGAATATAACGGGTATCGGCAGCGATTTTCAGCAAGCACTGGCACAAGCTTATATAGGTGTTGCCAAGATTCAGTTTGAAGGCATGTATTATCGACGGGATATTGGGTATAGATTAGGGGAGTCGGGAGTCGGGAGTCGGGAGTCGGGAGTCGGGAGTTAAGAGTTAGGAGGGAGTAGGGAGTTAAGAGTTAAGAGTTAAGAGTTAAGAGTTAAGAGTTATTAATTAATTTCTTCCTCTACTCCCCCTACTCCCTTCAGTCCCCCTACT